>SXJR01000086.1 GCA_005779305.1 Myxococcales bacterium | reverse complement strand
GGTGGCGGCGGCGGCGGCGGCGGCGCGCTGGTGTCGACCGGTCCGAGTGGCGTGTCCATCGGCACGATCTCGACCACCACGTCGGCGCGCTCGGTCGCGCTCTTGGGCTCGCCGAAGAGGTACTCGGTGGTCGGGTACGACAGATCCATCACCCAGTGGCTGACCTGGCGCTCGATCGCGCAGCTCGGGCCGCGATCGAGGACGACGACGACGACCGCCTTGTCGTTGTCGCGGTTGGTGACCTTGAGCCGGGTCATGCAGCCGTAGCGGTCGGCGTCGGCGGAGTACCACTCGGTCTCGCGCTCGCACGCCGGGCCGCTCATCCCGCCGCACATGGCGTCGTACTCGTCGTCGGTGCCGAAGCGGTAGGCGTTGCCCTGGCACCACGGGATACAGTTGTCGTCCCCATCGTTGTGGTCACGCCCGGCGGCGTCAGTCCAGCACCCGAACGACGTCACGTAGTACGTGCCCGACGGGCTCGGGCTGCGGCCGGCGGTGCCGGTGCAGACCCACCCGGCCGCGTAGATCTCCTCGGTGGGCAGCTCGTCATCGCCAGCGTCCGGGTCACCGACCAGACACCCGCTCATGACCGCCAGGGTGGCGACGACGGACGCCAGCCAGCCGGGAGTGTCCGTCGATCGGACGGGTGACACCTTTTCGGTGGCCGTAGATCGGACGGGTGACACCTCGTCGGTGGGTGACACGTACTCGGTGGCGGTCATGGGCGGCTGCATAGCCAGGCATGTGCCAGCGCAAGCCCGCGATCTGGCGTGGGTGCCTGGCGGGTGTGTCGCCCTCGGCCATCAACGGAGCGCCCACGGCGGTGGGCACCGGCGTCATGTCCGGCGCGCCCACGCCTCCGCCCACGCGTGCAATGGCGCCAGCGTCGCCAGCAGCGCCTGCCCGTCGATGGTGAGCCCGTAGCCGTCCTCCCCGTCGTGATCGACGACCCCGGCTTCGCGCAGCTCGCCGATGCGCGCGTTGAGCACGCTCGGGTTGGTCCCGGCCGCATCGATCAGGGCGCGGAACGTCATCCGGCCGGCCCGCAGCTCCCAGATCACGCGAAGGGCCGCCCGCCGCCCGAGCAGATCGAGCAGCGCCATGATGGGCCGGCCACTGGCCGAGCCGCGGGCCCGCTTGCCGGGCCGTGGCGCGCCGCGAGATCGCGCGGTTGTCATTGCTATGATTTCCGTAGCGAGCGGTGAGGCGACATGCTACGGATACCGTAGCAAGGAGATCCACATGTCCGCAACCACAGCCGCAACCGCAGCCGCAACCGCAGCCGCAACCGCAGCCGCAACCGCAGCCGCAACCACAGCCGCAACCGCAGCCGCAACCGCAGCCGCAACCGCAACCGCAGCCACGCCGTCCACGCCTCGCGTCGCGCCCGCCGAGCCGCCCTATCCCGCGGAGGTGCAGGCCTGGCTCGACCGCACCATGCCGCCCGGCGTGCCGCCGCTGGGGCTGTTCACCACCCTGGCCCGCGATCCGCGCCTGTTCCAGCGCTTCATGGCCGGCGGCCTGCTCGATCGCGGCAACCTGACCCTGCGCCAGCGCGAGCTGGTCATCGACCGGGTCACCGCTCGCGCCGGCTCCGAGTACGAGTGGGGCGTGCACGTGGCGCTGTTCGGCGCGCGCGTGAAGCTCACGCCGGCGCAGCTCGCGTCGCTGGTCCACGGCTCGCCCGACGACGCCTGCTGGGACGAGGCCGAGCGTGCGCTCCTGCGCGTGTGCGACGAGCTCCACACCACCTGCACGGTGAGCGACGCGACCTGGGCCGCCGCCGGCGTGCACCTCACCGAGACCGCGCGCATCGAGGTGCTCATGCTCGCCGGCTTCTACCGGACGGTCGCGTACCTCACCAACGCGCTGCGGATCCCGCTCGAGGCCTTCGCTCCTCGCTTTCCGCCCGGGTCATGACGATCACGCGGGTGTCGACGTTGAGCACCTGCCCGCGGGCGTGACGAGCGAGCGGCGAGGGCCAGTGCACGTGGCCGCAGATGGTCAACGGCACGCCGTGCTCCTCGATCAGCGCGCGGATGAGCGGATGCCCGAGCTGGGCGTCGCCGCCGCGCGGGCCCTCGTGCAGGACCAGGATGTCGACGCCGCTCGCCGCCACCAGGTCGATGCGCTCGAGCTGATCGTCCTCACCGCGGCGGCCGATCTTGGCCGGGTTGCCGGCGATGAGGCCGACCCCGCCGATGCGCAACCCGTCGAGCAACGCGTCGGCGGTGTCGAGCACGACCACGCGCTCGTCGGTCCGGACTGCGCTGACGTCGTCGTGGTTGCCGGCCACGCCAGCCACCCACGCGAACGGCCCGGCGAACGCCTCCCACACCGCCTCGACGCCGCCGTGACCGCCGCGCTGGTTGGCCTCGGGCACGCTGTACATGTCGCCGGCCAGGATCACGCCGGTGCGCGCCGCCGGTGGCAGCACGCCGTCGAACGCCAGCTCCTCGAGGGCCTCCGCCACCGCCACGCCGAGCAACGTCGCCTCGCGCGTGCGCGGGTCGGGCACGATGCCCTGGAGATCGCTGGTGGCGATGATGGCGTCGAGGTCCTCGGGCAGCCCGAGCACGCGCGCCCGCTGGATGACGAGGTGGCAGACCTCGGTCCCGCCCCGGCGCGAGGCGTTCAGATAGCGGAGGTCGGCGACCGCCGTTTCCTCGAGCTCGACGATCTCGATCACGACGGCCGGCAAGCTAGCAGCTCGCGGCGATCTGTCAGCAGTCGAGCCGCTGGCTGTACGCGATCGGTAGATCGCGCCCCGACAGCCACTCGATGGCGTAGACCCCGAGCGGCTCGACGTCCACCGGCCGGCAGATCACACCGTACGGACGGTGGATCTCGCACGACCGTCCGGGCACCTCGCACGGCACCTGCTTGGGCAGAGCCAGCGCGATGGCGAGCCCGAACAGACCGGCCCAGCGCCGTCCGCTCGAGGTCATGCGTGGATGCTGCACGACCCGAGCGTACGTCAGCGCCCAGCTCAGTCCGGAGCTTTGGAGCCGTCGTTCTTGATGGTCTGGACCTCGTTGCGGACCGTCTGCGCGAAGTTCTTGAGCTCCTGCATGGCGGCGCGAACGCGGGTGCCGGCGGCCTTGTTGCCGTCGTTGTAGAACTTGAGGAAGTCGGCCTCAGCCGAGGCGACCAGGGCCTTCAGCTCCTCGAACCGGCTGATCGGCGAGGTGGCCGGGGCTTCAGTGTTGGTGGTGTCTTCGGTGTTCATGGGGGGCTACCTTGCCTCAGGGGCCTGACAAGGCAAGGGCCAGGCCGGCGTTGCGGCGCCCAACAGGCCCTGTACCGGAGTCACCTTTGTTCAAGATCGATAGGTTGCGCGCGGCCCGGCGCCTACGGATCGATCTCGAGGTGCGCGGTCGGCGGCGCGACGCCGTCGATCACGACGCGGAGGTGACGGCTCACGTGAGGCGCGACATCGAGCGTGTGGCGCAGCTCGAGCGGAACGAACCGGTGCGGGTCGGTCCGCACGCTGCCGCGGACGACGACCTCGACGGCACCGGCGCGGGTCAGGGCGCGGAAGCCGCGACGGGTGCGGGGCGAGCCACCGCCGTAGCAGCCGGCGGACTCGGGGCCAGGCATGCGGCACCACAGCGGGTCGAGACCGTCGACGGTCCAGCTCGCGCCCGCCAGGTCGGCCTGCGCGTCGAGCGTGAGCAGGGTCGACCGCCCCGGCGTCCGGGCAGCCAGCACGTGGGCGCGGACCCCGGCGTACAGCTCGTCGGAGATGACCACCGCCGGCGGTCCGACGAGGAAGTCCTCCAGGGCCTGTTCGCCCTCGACCATGTTGGCGAACACAGCCGGGCCACCGTCGAAGGTGATCCACGCCAGCTCGAGCCCGCGCAGGAGCGTCAGGATGCCCCGGCCCTCGTAGCCCCATTCCCGCCGCTCCAGCGCGTCGTAACACCAGTGCGCGGGGCCCTCCGCGTCGGCGCGGCGGCGCCGGTCGTCATCGTCGCTCGCCGTGGCCATCGGCAGATCCTACACTCGAAGCGTGGAGGACACCGTCCGCGTGCGCTGCCCCTACTGCCGGGAGATGGTCGACCTGTACGTCGATCCGGACACCACCGGCTCGTTCGTCGAGGACTGCGCGGTCTGCTGCCGGCCGTGGCTGGTCACCGCCGAGCGCGACGAGCGCCGGCGCCTGCGCGTGCACGCCAGCCGCGCCCAGTGATCACCAGCCGCGGTGATCGCGCGGCTTGGGGCGATGGAGCTGATCGTCGCACTTGCCCTCGAAGCGCCGCTTCACCTCGAGGACCTTGATGGCGCAGGTGGCGCGCACCGGCCGCCCGCTGGGCGCGAACATCGTGTACTTGGTCGACACGCTCTGCAGCACGCCCTCGAAGGACGTGTCGTCCCAGCGCACCTGGATGATCGGGGGCCGCTTGCGATCCTCGTCGCCGGTGAGGTCCATCACCATCATGAGCTGCATCAGCATGGCGACGTGGGTCGTCGACACGTCGTCGGGTTGACCTCCGTCGCCGGTCTCGTAGGTGTCGAACAGCAGCTCCAGGGAGAGCGTGCGAGCCGCGCCGCTGGAGAACTCGTAGTCGGGCATGTCGCCCTTGTCGCTAGGGCTCGCGTTCCAGGTCACCGACTTCTCGATCGAGATCTCCTTGGGGTTGAACTGCGCCCAGAGCGCGACCTTGATCTCCATGGCGAACAGGCAGAGCTTCTTGAGCGGGGCGACATACTGGATGGGCATAGGTGCTCCGGGTTTGTGGCTGCCTATCGGCGCCCACCCGTGGCGGTTGCGGAAAAAGTGGAGACCACCCATGGAGCACCCGCCGTGCCGCCGGCCAGCAGGCCGCAACAACGCGAAATCAAACACCCTTCCTACACCTGGCACAGAGGACACCAGTGTGCTGTCACCTGATTCGGTGCGTGCGAATCTGGGTTTCAGCGCTCGTCGGCGGGGCCCAGGACCAGGTCCACGGCCACGGTCCGCGACCCGCGACGGACCATCACCTTGACCGCCGTGCCCGGCGCCCGGTTGGTGATCAGGGTCCACACGCCGCGCGGGCTGAGATCGGTGACCGAGGCGTCATCGACGGCGATCACCACGTCGCCGTTCACCAGGCCGGCGCCGGCGGCCGGACCGCGCGGATCGATGCGATCGAGGCGCGGGACCATCGACTGTCGGTCGAAGTCGGCGCCCATGCCGCCGATGGTGATGCTGACTTCGTGGCGGACGTCGACCACCGGCACGTCGACGTCGAGCCGCTGGCCCGGCCCTACCGTCAGCAGGCGCAGACCGTCGCTGTAGGTCGAACCCGCGCCCCAGCACGAGATCGCGATGTCGCCGGCCGGCGCCGACGCGAGCTCGAAGGCGCCGTCGCGATCGCTGCGCGCGCCGATGCCGATCGCGCCGCTGGTTCGCATGTCGCCGACGCGGCCATGGGCCGTGCACATGAATCCCTGGACCGCCGCGCCGGTGCGGAAGTCGCGTACGCGGCCGCGCACGCTGCCCGAGCCGCCGCCGGTGAGCGCCACCCTGGCCGCGGTGCCGGCCACGACGGTGACGCGGGCGCTGGCGGCCTCGCTCGACGAGTAGGCCGAGACCGCGTAGGTGCCCGGGCTCAGCGACGCGACGGTGAAGGTGTTGCCGGTGACGGTACCGAGCAGCGGCGCGTCGGGCGCACGTGAGTCCTCGCGCACGGCGATGACGGTGGGCATCTGCGCGAAGCCGGTCAACGTGCCCTCGATCGAGCCCGCCGACGGCAAGACGATCGCGACGTCGCGACGGCCGGCGGCGATGCCACCGACGATGCCCCCGGTGCCGGTGGTCGCGCGAACGTCGAGGGCATACGTGCCGGACGAGAGGTCGCCGATCGAGAAGCCGCCGTCACCGTCGGTGATCGCGGTCGCCTGCTGCAGCCAGCGACCGAAGCGCGGCTCGACGCCGGCCTGGGTCTGCTCGGCGGTGACGCGCGCATCGGCGACCGGCGCGCCGTCCTCGTCGACCACACGGCCGGCGATGGTGAGCCGGTCGAGGCGGATCGCGAGCACGACGCCCGTGACCTCGGCCTCGCCGTCGGCGAGGGCCACCAGCGGGAACTCGCTCCCCGACGCGGGGCGCAGCGAGGCGCGCGCGTACGGCCCCGGGCGCACGGTCGCCCGGTAGGTGCCACCGCCTTCCATCATCGCGGCGCGGAAGCGGCCGTCGGTGGACGTGGCGCCGAACCCGATGTCGTCGCGCGCGGTGTGCTGGTACACGACGGTCACCGCTGGCACCGGCGCGCCGTCCTGGTCGACGACCACGCCGGAGATCGCCGCGCCATACGTGAGCTCGACGGTGACGTCGGTGGTGCCGCCCGCCTCGAGCTCGATCTCCTCGGCGGCGCGGCCGAACGCGCCGATGCCGTCGTGGCCCGCGAACACGAGCCACTTTCCGGGTCGCAGGCCGCGCGCCTCGAAGCGGCCGTCGACGCCGCTGCGGATGGGGCCGAGCTCGAACGCGCTCACGCCGCGCAGCTCGATCAGCGCGCCGGCGACCGGCTCGTCGTGACGCACGACCGTTCCGGTGATCACGCCGAGCCGGTCGACCTCGATCACCACCCCGTCGTGGGCGGGGCGATCGACGACAAACGCCTTCGGGCTGACCACGTCGTAGGGCCGCACCACGAAGTGGACCGGGCCGCGGGCCACGCGATCGAGCACGAAGCTGCCGTCGGCCTGGGAGACCGCGTCGGCGGAGCCGCGCTGCGGATCGTCGGAGCGAGCCGTGACGACCGCGCCGGCCACCGGCTTGCCGTCGTCGGTGACGATGCCACGCACCGTCGAGCGGCTCTCCAGCACCAGCTCGACCTCGACGCTGGTGCGGCCGGCCGCGACGACGATCGGCGTCTCTCGCGCCGTCGCCATCCCACCGGCGATGGCCTCGACCAGGTGCGATCCGGGTGCGACACCGGTGATGCGGAAGCGGCCGTCTCCGTCGGTGAACGCGGCCCGCGTCGCCGTCTGCTCGGCGCCCCACTGGGCCGGGCCGAGCACGACCATCGCCCGCGCCACCGGCGTGCGATCGTCCTCGCGGATCACGCGCCCGACGACGACGGCCTCGGGCACCAGCGCGAAGTCGATCTTGCGGCGGCCCCACACCTGGGTGCGCAGGCTGATGGCGCCGTACGCGTCGGCCGCGACCTCGACCGAGACGGACTCGCGGCCACCGATGACGCAGACCTCGTACGCGCCGCTGGCGCCGGTCTTGACGGTGGTGCCGGCGATGAGCTCGCGGTTGGCGAGGTCACCGGCGGGGCCGACCTGCAGCCAGGTGACGCGCGCGCCCTCGATGCCGTTGCCGGTCGCGTCGCGCACCGTGCCGAAGATGGCGTTGTCGCACGGGCCGAGGCGCAGCTCGAGGCGATCCGCGGGCCGCGTCGAGAACGGCTGGCGCAGATCGACGCTCAGCCACGCGCCGGTCTTGCCGGGTGCCCACGCGTGCACCGAGTACCCCATCGGCAGCTGCGCGCCGAAGTCGAACGCGCCCGAGGCATCGGTGCGGCGCTGCGGCGCAGGCACCAGCTCGCCGAACGTGGCCAGGCTGGCCAGACTCACGATCGCGCCACTCACCGGCGTGCCGTCGGGGTTGAACACGTGCCCGGCGATCCGCCGTGGCGCCAGATCGCCCTGCGCCAGCCACGCCGGCACGGGCGGCTCGTCGCGGTGCGCGCCGGTGCTCGCCCCGGTCGCGCCCGACGCGCTGGCCGGTCCTCCGCGCTGTGCCGCCGGCTCCGCGGACTTCTTGCCGCCGCCTACCTGGAGCCACATCACATAGCCGCCGCCGATGAACAACAGCAAGAGCAACGCCACGACGACTGCGGCGAACTTCGAGGTCTTCTGAGCCACGACGACTCCTTTCGGAAGCGCGAGAAGCGTCACCGCCCATTGCTTGCGACCGCCGGTCTCGGATTCATCCAGCCAGGTGCGCAGCTGATCGACGGCGGCCTTCAGCCGCCAGCGCACCGTGCCGGCCGGAATGCCCTGCCGGCGCGCGATGTCGGCCAGCGACACGCCCTCGGAGAAGTGCAAGAGCACCGTCTCGCGATACGGCTCGTCGAGCCGCAACACCAGACCGACCAGCCGGCGCTGGGCCTCGGCGCGCGCCACCAGCGTCTCCGGCGACGGCGACTCGTCGTCGAGCGCGGCCACGGCCTGCTCGCGCGCCGCCCGCCGGCCCTCGCTGCGCGCCCGCATCCGAAACGCATCGCGCAGCACCTTGCCCAGCCACGGCCGCATCGACGTCGCTCGGTCCGGCGTCTTCTTCGCCGCCGCGATCCACGTCTCCTGCACCAGGTCGTCGGCGACGTCAGCATCACCGACCAGCCGCAACGCCAACCGCCGCAGCCAGCCCGATTGGGCCAGCAGCTCCTCGGCCGTCGTCTCTCTATCCTTCGCGTCCATTCGCTCCGGCAGTGTCCTGCCGCCGCTGGGCGAAGTGTTGGCGAGAAACGTCAGCGCGCGATCGCCACCGCCTCGACCCAGTACATCTGCTTGTGCGCCCCGGCCTCGAACGTTGCCCTCGCCGTCTCGGCCTGGGCCTCGGTCAGGTACACGTCGATCTTCACCCGGATCCCGTTGTCATCCTGCCGCCAGAGCTCGTAGCGCACGTCGGCCGCCATGCTGGATCGATGATCACAGAACCGCCGCCGTTGCATACGACGAAGCCCTCCGCGACCGGGTGGTCGGGAGGGCCTGAGCCGACGTTGTCGCCAGCACGAACCAAGAAGCTAGATCAGCGCAAGATCACGAGCAGCCGCTGGTGCTGCCGCAGTTGGGGCACTTGTGGCAGGCGCCGTTGCGGACCATCAGGGTGCCGCACTCGTGGCAGGGCGGCGCGTCGGTCTCCTGGACCCAGGCGCGGTCCTTGACCTCGACCGAGATCGAGGCCGGGTCGACGGCGCCGACGGCGGCCTTGTCGAGGAAGTCCTTGGCCATGAGCGGGACGCGCGGCAGGTCGAGCTGGGCCAGGCGCGCGGCCGGGTGACGCTCGACGAAGAGGCCGTCGGCGGGGAAGCGGATGTTCAGCCAGCGGAAGAGGTAGTCCATGATCGACGTGGCGATCGGGATCTCCTGGTTGCCGGTGAAGCCCGACGGCTCGAAGCGGGTGCCACGGAACTTGTCGACCAGCACCTGGAGCGGGACGCCGTGCTGGAGCGACAGCGACACCGCGGTGGCGAAGCTGTCCATCAGGCCGGCGATGACCGAGCCCTCCTTGGCCATACGCACGAAGATCTCGCCGGGCGCGCCGTTCTCGTAGAGACCGACGGTGATGTAGCCCTCGTGGCCGCCGATCGAGAACTTGTGGGTGAACGACGCGCGCTCGTCGGCCAGCTTGTACCGGACCGCGGTGGGCGGGCCGGCGGGGCGGGTCTTGCGGGCGCGCAGCGCCTCGACCATGGCGCGCTCCTCGGGGGCGAGCGTGCTCAGCGGATCCACCGAAGCGACGTCCTCGGTGGCGCGGCCGTTGGTGGTGGCCTGCTTGAGGTTGGTCGACAACGGCTGGGTGCGCTTGCAGCCGTCGCGGTAGACCGCGATGGCCTTGAGGCCGAGCTTCCACGCCTGGATGTACGCGTCCTCGATGTCCTCGACGGTGCAGTCGGTGGGCAGGTTGACCGTCTTGGAGATGGCGCCCGAGAGGAACGGCTGGGTCGCGCTCATCATGCGGATGTGACCCATGTAGTGGATCGAGCGCGTGCCGGTCGACGAGCGGAAGGCGCAGTCGAACACCGGCAGGTGCTCGACCTTGAGGCCGGGCGCGCCCTCGATGGTGTCGTTCTTGTCGATGTACGCGATGATCGCCTCGACCTCGCGGGCGTCGTAGCCGAGGTTGCGGAGCGCCTCGGGCACGGTCTGGTTGACGATCTTGATCAGCCCGCCGCCGACCAGGCGCTTGTACTTCACCAGCGCGATGTCGGGCTCCACGCCGGTGGTGTCGCTGTCCATGAGGAAGGCGATGGTGCCGGTCGGCGCCAGCACGGTGCCCTGACCGTGGCGGAAGCCGTAGCGGTCGCCGAGCGCGAGCGCCTCGTCCCACGAGTCGCGGGCGGCCTGCTTGAGGTCGTACGGGACCGTGGCGTCGATCTGCTCGACCGCGGCGCGGTGCTTGCGGATGACGCGCATGAACGGCTGCTCGTTCTTCGAGTAACCCTTGAACGGACCGGTCGCGTCGGACGAGATCTGCGCCGAGGTCTTGTAGGCCTCACCGCACATGATGGCGGTGATCGCCGCCGAGTAGGCGCGGCCGGGGACGCTGTCGTAGGGCAGGCCGCGCGACATGAGCAGCGCGCCCAGGTTGGCGAAGCCGAGGCCGAGCGGCCGGTAGTCGTAGCTGTTCTGGGCGATGCGCTCGGTCGGGTAGCGCGAGTTGTCGACGATGATCTCCATCGCCATGATCGTCACCTGGACCGCGCGGCGGAAGGCCTCGGTGTCGAACTCACCGGTGGGCGTGCGGAACTTCATCAGGTTCAGTGAGGCCAGGTTGCAGGCCGAGTCGTCGAGGAACATGTACTCGGAGCACGGGTTCGACGCGTTGATCCGGGCCGTGTTGATGCACGGGTGCCAGTCGTTGATCGTCGTGTCGTACTGGATGCCGGGGTCACCGCAGATCCACGCGGCGTCGGCCATCTTGCGCATGACGTCGCGGGCCTTGAAGGTGTCGACCACGCGGCCGTCGAGCACCGCGCGCGTCGACCACTCGCCGTCCTTGAGCACGGCCTGCATGAAGTCGTCGGTGACACGGACCGAGTGGTTGGCGTTCTGGTAGCCGACCGAGTCGTAGGCGCCGCCGACGACGTTGAAGCCGCCGTCGTAGCCGGCGTCGATCAGCGCCCAGGCCTTCTTCTCCTCGAGCGACTTGCAGTCGATGAAGTCGATCACGTCGGGGTGATCGCTGTTGAGGATGACCATCTTGGCGGCGCGGCGGGTCTTGCCGCCGCTCTTGATGGCGCCGGCGAACGAGTCGAAGCCGCGCATGAACGAGACCGGGCCCGAGGCCGTGCCGCCGCCGTTGAGGTTCTCGTGCGAGCTGCGCAGCTTGGACAGGTTGGAGCCCGCGCCCGAGCCGTACTTGAAGAGCATGCCCTCGGTCTTGGCGAGGGTGAGGATCGACGCCATGGAGTCGTCGACCGAGTTGATGAAACACGCCGAGCACTGGGGCTCGGCCTCGACGCCGACGTTGAACCAGACCGGCGAGTTGAAGGCCATCTTCTGCTGCACCAGCAGGTGGACCAGCTCGTCGCGGAAGGCGTGGGCGTCACGCGGCGACTTGAAGTACCCGTCGGCCTTGCCCCAGCCGAACATGGTGTCGGCGACGCGGCCGATCATCTGCTTGACCGAGCGCTCGCGCTGGGCGGTGCCGAGCGTGCCGCGGAAGTACTTCTGCACCACCACGTTGGTGGCCGTCTGCGACCAGACCTTGGGGAACTCGACCTGACGCTGCTCGAAGAACACCTTGCCGTCGGCGCCGCTGATGACGGCGTCGCGGAGCTCCCACTCGACCTCCTCGAAGGGGTCCACGCCCTCCTTTGTGAAGTAGCGGTCGACCGTCAGGCCCGGGCGGGCGTCGCGGATGACCCGCGAGTCGCGCTGGCCGGCAGCGCCAGGGGCCGCGGTGGCCTTGGCGGTGGTCTCCGTGCCCTTGGTCATGGTGTCCTCGGTGTGCAGCATGGGCGCCCCCTCTGATCGTCTGGGTGTCTGAAGATTGGCCGGAAATCAGAACGCAGGAATCCCCAGGCAGACTTGGCCATCTACCTGAATCCCCCGGGGAATCACCCCGTTCGAACTGAAACCTGGTCGTGTCGAAACGCGAAAGAAACGAGTGCCCGCAGGCAAATGCGTGCCGGCGGAGGTCGGTTCTACCCGCGTTGAGACGCCGCGGCAAGAAAAGAGCTACTAGATTTAGTGGTCGCTCGGTGTGACGTCCCTAGCAGTAGTGTGTGTGTCCGCATGACAAGGTGTGGAGCCACTTGTGGATTGTGTGTGGACTGTGACGAACAGATGGCAAAAAGCGCTGCGAGGACTGGACCTTGGAAACCGGTGTGGACAAGTCTGTGAACGCCGTGCCAACCGTGTGGAAGCAGCGCGTCAGAGGGAGAGATCCCGGATCGAAAAAAGTTGCCACGAAGGCTCGAACGCGGTGGAAAAGGGGTTTTCGGTAGTGGGCTGGAGAGCCGGGATCGGCTCGCTCGCGGCCCCCGCGCTGGCGCTCGCGGCGATCGCGCTGGCGCTCGTTGGGTGCGACGTTGACCGGTCGAAGCCGGCGAAAAATCCCAGTAAGATCGTGACCTTGACGCCGAGCGCGACCGAGATCGTCGCTGCACTGGGCGCGACCGATCGACTGATCGGCGTGGACGAGTACTCCACATTTCCGCCCAACGTGAACTCGCTTCCGAAAGTCGGCAGCTTTCTCGCCCCGAGCTTCGAGACCATCGTGCGTTTGCGCCCCGATCTGGTGATCGGAGACGACATCCATGCCGACGCCGCCACCGCGCTGCGGGGTGTCGGGATCGACGTCGTCCTGGTGGACATGCACTCGCTGCCCGACCTGAGAAAGGCGTTCACGACCATCGGCGAGCGAATCGGGCGGGTCGAGGAAGCCCGCGCCGCGGTCACCGCGATCGACGACGCCGTCGCGGCGGCGCGCCGGCGGCACCAGGGCACCGGCGCACGCGTCCTCCTGGTGATCGATCGCGAGGCCGGCGGGCTCGGCAACATGGTCGCGGCCGCCAACGGCAGCTGGCTCGACGAGCTGCTCGCCATCACCGGCGCCGAGAACGTGCTGGCCGGCGCGGCGGTGCGTTATCCCAAGGTGTCACCCGAGGAGCTCCTGCGCGCGCGCCCCGACGTCATCCTCGACGTCTCGTACGCGGCCGATCCCACCACCGCGCTGGCCGAGTGGAAGGGAGGGCCCGACGTGCCGGCCATCGCGAATGGCCGCGTGCACGTGCTCAAGGACGCCTACCTGCTCGGCCCGTCGCCGCGTGTCGCCGAGGCGCTGGTGGCGCTCGAGGCGGCGCTCAGCCCCTCACCAGATCGATGACGACCTGGGCCAGCTCGGGCCCGACGTCTTCCTGGAGAAAGTGACCGGCCTTGGCCAGGGTCACGTGGCGCTGGCCCTTGGCGCCGGGGATGCGGGCCTGCAGGGCGAGATCACCGCCACGGGTGATCGGATCGGAGTCGCCAAAGGCGGTGACGAACGGACGCTCGAAGCGCTCGAGGCCGAGCCAGGCGGCGCGGTTGGCCGCGCTCGCCGGATCGTCGGGTGCGGCCGGGACCAGGGTCGGGAACTGGCGGGCCCCGGCCTTGTAGCTCTCGTCGGGGAAGGGCGCGTCGTAGGCGGCGATGACCTCGGGCGCCATGCCGCGGGCGACGGCGCGGCTGACGATCATGCCGGTCGGGAACTCGGGCACGGTCTGCGAGAACTGCCGCCACATGAAGAAGGCGTCCGGCGGCTTGACGTCGCCCGTGGGCAGGAAGGTGTTGGCGGCAACCACGCGGGCGAAGATGTGCGGCTCCTCGCCGACCAGGCGCAGGCCGAGCAAGCCGCCCCAGTCCTGGCAGAGCAGCGTCACGTCGGCGAGGCCGGTCCCGTCGACGAATGCGCGCAGCCATTCCATGTGGGCGGCGTAGGTGTAATCGGTGCGAGCCGCGGGCTTGTCGCTGCGGCCGAAGCCGATCAGATCGGGCACGACCGCGCGCAGGCCGGCGGCGGTGACGACACGGATGCAGTGGCGGTAGAGGAACGACCACGACGGCTCGCCGTGCAGCATCAGCACGACCGGCGCGTCGCGCGGGCCTTCGTCGATGTAGGCCATGCGCAGCGATTCGCTGCCGTCGCCGGCCGGCACCTCGAGGTAGTGCGGCGCGTACGGGAAGTCGGGCAGCGCAGTGAAGCGTTCGTCCGGCGTGCGCAGGCGTTCCATGCCGCGGACGATAGCGCAGGACACCGCCGACGCTCACCCCGAACCGCATGGAACCCTGAGCCGGCTCGGGCAGCGTCGGGCACGCGGCGGCCGGGAGATGAGGGCTACGTCGAGTCGTGGCCCGATGCGGGCGGCTCACGATCGACGGAGACGAGAGAGACGAGAGAGGCGAGAGAGACGAGAGAGATGAGAGAGATGAGAGCTCACATGCCGAAGCGGGTGCCGAGCTTCTGGGCGGCGCCCACCACGCGCTCCCAGAAGGCGCCGGCGTTGCGGGTGCGGGCGGCGTCGGTGGTGCTCATTGACTTGACGCCGTCGCCGACGCGGTGCATCCAGGCCAGCTCGTCGGCGGTGAGCGGACCACGATCGAGCGCGGCCAGGGCCTCGTCGAGCTCGGCGCCGTTCTTGGGGCCCGAGATCACGACGTCGACCTCGGGCCGGGTGAGCGCGAAGCGGTAGCAGTCGGAGGCCCGGGGCAGCGGCTCGGCGGCGGGCACGAGGCTGCGATCGACCAGCGCGCCCCAGCGGGTGGCGGTGTAGGCGACCACGCCGGGCCTCGGCAGGGCCGCCGGCGCGCTCGTGACGTGGGGGAAGACCTCGCCCTCGGCACCGCGGTGGGCGGCGTTGTAGCGGACCATGATGGCGTCGATCGCGGGGTCGGCGATGAGCGCCTCGAACGTGGGCCGGTGATGGCACGAGATCATGATCGCCCGGGCCTTGCCGCTGGCCTTGAGCTCGAGGGCGCGCTCGAGGATGCGGCGGGGCGGTGGCGCGTTCCACCAGCCGAGGAGGAGCACGTCGGCGTGATCGAGGCGCAGGCGACGCAGGGCGACGTCGAGCGATGGGCCCAGCGCCAGTGCCGAGCGGCTGTAGCTCTGGACCACGACGCACAAGTTGTCGCGATCGCGCCGGGCGCAGCGGGTGATGGCGGCGCCGAAGTCGTCGCGGCGGCGCGAGCCCCAGTAGAGGTAGTTGACGCCGCGCTCGACGGCGCGCTCGACGTCCTTGCCGGAGACGCCGTAGCTCGAGCCGAGGCCGAGCCGGCTGACCGCGATGCCGGTGCGCCCGAGCGGGCGACGTTGCCACCAGTCCACCTGCCCAGCGTACCGCCGCGAGCGTGATGAGCGTATGGTTTCGTCATGCGCACCGTGCTCTTCGCTCTCGCCCTGTGCTCGCTGGCTGGTGTGGCCGGCTGCAAGAAGAAGACGCCGGAGGGGCCGGTGGTGAGCCCGACCTTCGACGAACGTCAGTCGTGCGGAGGCGACCAGGACTGCGCGGTCGTGCAGATCGAGTGCTGCGACGCGTGCAACGGCGGCACCGCGGTCGGCGTGCACATGGATCACGCCGCCGACGTACGCAAGGAGTACGTGCCGGCGGGGACGTGCGAAGGCACGGCATGCACGCTCATGGCCTGCCCCGACCCGGAACCGATCTGCCGCGAGGGTCGGTGCGGGGTCGCCATCGGCGGGACCGAGACGCTGCCGGACTTGCCGCGGCGGTGACGGACTGCGCCCTTCGACTCGGCCTCGCTCTCGCTCGGCCGGCTGGACGAGCGGGTATCAGGGCGGGCAGCCGCCGCCGGTCATGAGCCACTCGCCCTTGGTGCAGGTCATCTGCGTGAAGCAGCAGTCGCCCCACGAACAGACCTTGCCTTCGGTCTTGCACGCGACGTCGCCAGGCTCCACGCCGGGGCAGCCGTCGGGGCGAACCGCGGGTGGCGTCGCCCTGCACTGCCAGGTGGGCGGGATGGCCGCGATCTCCGCCGGATCCGGCTCGGCCCCGCTGCACGGCGTGGCGATCCCGCAGTAGCAGGAGCCCTCGGGATAGTTGCAGGCCTGGCGCGAGACCTGCGGATCACAGCTACCGCCCAGCTCGGCGTACGAGGACGGACAGGCCAGGAGGCCCGGCGCGGTGAAGGCGACGGCGGCGTCGGGCGGCGGGGTGGCGAAGTTGCCGTTGCCGGTGGTGTAGATCGGATCGCGGTCGACGTTCGAGCGCGGCGGCGTCGGGCTGCCGCCGCAGGCGGTGAGGACGGCGACGATGAGGAGGGCGCGCATGCCCTCATTGTACCGGGTCAGTCGCAGCCCGGGACGGCGTGGCGGGCGGCGGGCGCGACCAGGAGCTCGGCGTCGAGGGTCAGGTTGTCGGTGCGCATGCCGGCGGGGCCGTCGAGGGCGCGGGCCTGCTCGGACAGGAGGCCGCGCCAGACCACGCGATCGTCGACGCGGGCGGTGAGCTCGTCGCCGATGAGCTCGGCGGCGAGGGTGTGGGTGGCGCCGAGGCGAAGCGGCGGCGGCGACTCGCTGCGCACCGGCTTCACCTTGGTGTAGCCGCGGGTGCCGCAGTCGTCGTGATCGCGGGCGCCGGGGTTGATCTTGGTGGAGACCTCGATGAACGGCGATGGATCGAGCCGCCACATCACGTAGATGACGTTGCAGCCGTCGCCGGCGCGCAGCTTCACGCCCAGCTGGCGGCGGACCTGGCCGCTGGCGAGCGCGGTCTGCTCGTCGCTGTCGCCGCCGAAGGTGAAGCGCAGCGCGGCGGCGTCGCCGTGCGAGGCGGGCGCCACCGCGCGCACCGTGGGTTCGTCGATGTGCAGACGGTTGCCGTCGAACGCGCGGGCGCCGCGGGTGAGGCACCAGGCGGCGGGCTCGGCGGGAGTGAGCTCACCGGCGGGCGTGCCGGCGCGGGGGGGCGGCGCCGGATGGCCGCGCTCGTCGGCCCGGCCGTTCTTGCAGGCAGCGACAGCCAGGAGCGCGAGCGCGTATCGGGTCATTTCCCGTCCTCGCCGAGGACCTCACCGATGGAGGCGGCGTGGGCCTCGAGGTAGGCGTGCTGGGCCTCGGCCTCGACCCACTCGAACCACACGGTCTGGCGGAAGCGGCGGCCGTCCTCGCCGCCGATGCGGCGCAAGGCCTCGAGCTGGCGCTCGAGCTCGGCGGCGAGCACGCCGGCCTCCTCGGCGCGCCGGGTCTCGCTCTCCCACAACGCGCGCATCGCCGGCGTGGCGGCGCCATTGGGCTCGTCGCGCACCATACGCTGGCGGGCGGCGAGCGCGCGCTTGTTGGCCGGTTGCTGGAGCAGCCATCCCAGGTTGAAGCTGCCCGACACCACCGCGAAGTACGGTGACTCGTCGTCGCCCTCGAGGAACTTGTCGTATCCGACGCGGACGCTCAGGTCCCAGGCCCTGGCCGCGCGCAGCCGGGCGTCGTGTTTCTCCACGTCGGCGTCGGCCTCGTGATAGGCGCCGAGCGCGCCGGCCAGCGAGCCCTCGCTGTCGGGCAGGGTGTCGAGCTCCTTGTGGGTGGCGGCGGTGAGGGCGCGGAGCTGCTCGACGCGCAGGCGGGTCGCCATCACCTCCTGGGCCGTGGCCCGGCGTGAGCGCATGTCGTCGTCGGCCTCGGCGAGGAGCCGCGAGGCCTCGGCCATGGCGTCGTCGAGGACCTTGGCCCGCGCCGCCAGCGCGCGGTGGGCCGGCACCGCCTGCACCTGCGAGAGCGCGCGCTGGCGCCGGCAGTCGGCGGAGGCCCGCTTGCGCACGACGGCGCCCTCGTAGAGGTCGCCGAGGCTGTAGCGCACGCCCAGCGTGAAGCGCAGATCGTCGGACGAGGTCGACGGGATCGCGGCGTCGGCCGGCTGCTCGACGTAGCCGAGGCTGGTGAACAGCTCGGGCGCGACCAGCGTGGCGCTCTCGGCGGCGGCCACGGCCCGGGCGTGGTCGCAGTAGGCGTCGGCGTGCGCCGAGGCCGCGCTGGCGGCGACGACCAGGCCGGTGACGAGGACGCGCACGGTCGACATCGCCCGGGGCGTCATCACAGCAGCAGCGGACGGCTGCCGACGAAGAGGACGTCGTCCTCGGCGGCGTCCTTGTCCTTCAGGTCGACCACGATCATCTGACCGCGCACCGCCTTCTCGCGGTGCGGGTGCTTGAACGAGACCTCGCCCTGGAGGACCTCGACGATGGTCCCGACCCGGTGGCAGAACAGCATCTCGAGCGCGC
Organism: Myxococcales bacterium; assembly: GCA_005779305.1. GTDB lineage: Bacteria > Myxococcota_A > Polyangia > Haliangiales > Haliangiaceae > UBA2376. The sequence continues at coordinate 8,636 of SXJR01000086.1, read as the reverse complement.
AGCCGTAGAGCGCCGCACCCGGGTGCACGTCGTCCATGTTGCCGTAGGGCACGAAGGCGACGTTGGCGTCGCCGGCGACGGCGCGCAGGTACGGCGACTGCTTGAGGCCGTCGACGATCTTGTCCTGGCGGATCAGGCTCGACTTGAGCGCCTCGCGATTCTCGATCGCCTTCTGAGCCTCGAGCCGCGACATCTCGTACTCCTGCTTGATCTTGAGCACGTCGTAGCTGAGCGCCGATGAGCCGCCCTTGGCGTCGAGAATGGCGTCGAGGGCCTGGGCCTCGGACTCGAGCGCGGCGGCGCGGTTCTCGTACTCGCTCTGGCGCTCGGCCAGGGTCAGGTTGGAGCTGGCGATCTGGGCGAGCTGGAACTTGCCGTTCAGCATCTGGCCGCGATCGATGAGGCCGGCGGCGTACTCCTCGGCCATCTTGCGCGACGAGGCGGCGGCGTAGGCCTGGTTCGAGCGCCGCACGCGATCGCGCGCGCCGGCGTAGCCCTGGGCCAGCTCGCGCACGCGCGACAGCGCGGCCTTGCGGCCGGTGAGGTCGGCGCGGATCGCGGCGGCGAACTCGGCCTGGTAGGCCTGCTGCACCGCGATGTAGCGATCGGCGTGGTTGAGATCGGCCACGACGCGGTCGCGCGCGTTCTCCGCTTCGGTGAGCTGGGACTGGAGCGAGAGCACGCGCTCGTCGGTCTTGGCGACCCGCATGGGCTGTACCCAGCTATCGCTGACGAAGTAGAAGGCGCTGGTCGCGATGTAGCCGACCAGGACCATGACGATGATGGTGAGGACGCCGAAGCCGAGCGCCCGGTAGGCGTTGACCAGGAACTTCGCGGTCTCGGGCGACAGGTCCTTGGAGACCTTGGCCTTGGGGCCCAGGCCGAGCTGCTCGTAGACCGCCCACGTCGAGTTGGAGTTTGCAGGCGGCGTGGCCGGCATCACCGTTTCTGCAGGAGCGTGGGCCGGCGGCGGCGCCGCCGGCTGGGCGGCGGCCGGCGGTGGGACCTTCTCGGTCTCGAACTCGGGTTCGGCGCTGGCGGCGATGGCCATGAGCGCCGAGCTCGAGCGCCGCGACGAGATCGAGGTCGGCATCGGCGACGGCGACGGGAGCGACGGGCGCGACGTGACCGGCGGCTTCGCCGTCGGCGGGCGCGGCGCGAACGGGATCACGTTGGCGGGCGGCGGCGCCAGCCGGGCCGGCGCCATCGAAGGGGCACCGTGCGGCACGGTGTTGGGGACGCCGGGTGGCGTCGAGCGCCGCGAGCGCGGCGGCGGCGACGGCAGATGCATCGGCGCCCGGTCGACGATCGTGCGGTCCTCGCGGACCTCGCGCCGTTCGCGATCGCGGGGAGGTGCGCGGTCGACGATGGTGCGATCGATGTCGGTCGGACGTTGCTTCGCGGGGGAGCGAGGCGGCGGGGGACGCTTGCCGTCGGGCGACTTTGGTTCTGGCATGTTGGGAGGCGCGGGCAGGAGGGAGGAGCTGATTCCGCGGTGCAAGAACATCGCCACGCTCTGGCGGTGAGCGATCTGTGCAGAGCGAGCCTGCTGACGCGCGGGGCACGTGGTGTGCGGTCCCCTCAGATCGATGACCGTGGGCTCCGATCTCCCACTCGCTACCCCACGCCAAGCCGGCACGCGCGCTGACAGCTCGTAACCAAAGCTGACGGCACTGCTCTTGCTGTTCCGCCGATCCCAGCCGGTGACTGACTTCCCCATCTACCTGTTCATCTTCATCGTCTTCCTGAACCGCTACGTGTTCGGGTTGTACCTGGCCTTGTTCAAGGGCAAGAAGTTCGACGAGAAGATCGAGGGTTACGAGCCGACGGTGACCGTGGTCGTGCCGCTCTACAACGAGGGCCGGTCGATCTACGACACGATCATCAGCCTCACCCGCCTCCACTATCCGCCCGAGAAGCTGAACATCACCGTCGTCGACGACTGCTCGACCGACGACAGCTATCACTGGGCGTGCAAGGCCGCCGCCGAGCACCCCAATGTACGGATCTTGCGCAACCCGTTCAACATGGGCAAGCGCAAGGGCATCAACCACGCCGTGCGCGAGTCGACGTCGGAGATCATCGTGTCGGTCGACTCCGACGTGATCATCTTCCCGACCGCCTTGCGCGAGCTGGTGGCCCGCTTCACCGCGCCCGACATCGCCGCGGTCGGCGGGCGCGTCCACGTGTCGAACCCCAACGACAACTGGCTCTCCAAGCTCCAGACCATCAAGTACTACTTCGGCCAGGAGCACCTGAAGAACCTCGAGCGCTCGCTCAAGAGCGTGATGTGCCTCTCGGGCTGCCTCACCGCCTACCGGCGCCACGTGCTCATCCAGCTCGAGCCCATACTCGAGAACCGCAACATCCTCGGCGTGCCGATCAAGTACGGCGAGGACCGCTTCCTGACCCGGCAGATCGTCAAGCACGGCTACCGCACGGTCATGACCATGGACGCCATGTGTTTCACCAAGGCGCCCACCGATCTACGGGCCTACTTCAACCAGCAGCTGCGCTGGAAGCGCTCGAACGTCGTCGACTTCGCTCTCGGCATCGGCCACGCCTGGAAGCTGCACCCGCTGCTGTGCATCCAGTACCTGTCGATGTTCATGCTGCTCCTGGTCTATCCGTTCGTGATCATCAACCACGTCCTCGAAGGCGAGTTCTTCGAGCTGACGATGTTCCACATCGCGGTGATCGCCGGCTTCAGCATGATCTACTGGTTCGCGCCGACCACGCGCAAGCTGCCGCCGTGGCTGCGGGTGCATCCCATCGCCTTCTTGCCCATGGCGGTCTTGATGCCGGTCGCGTACCTCCTGCTCACGCCGCTGGGCCTGTTCACGCTCGACACCTCGAGCTGGGAGACCCGCGGTCACGTCGCCGGGGTCGCGCCCGGTCCAGCGGCGGCGGGTGCGCCGGCGACGGCACCTGCGCCCGGAGCGCCGCTGTGATCCTCGCCGCCCATCAGCCGCACTTCATGCCCTGGCTCGGCTACCTCGACAAGATGGCCCAGGCCGACGTGTTCGTGGTCATGGACGACCTGCAGTACGAGCGCGAGAACTTCCAGAACCGGCAGCGCCTCAAGCTCAACAACGGCGCGGCGTGGCTGACCGTGCCGCTCGAGCGCGGCACCCAGAGCGATCGCATCTGCGACAAGCGCATCGCCAACGGCGACAAGCCCCGCGAGCACCGCGAGCACTGGCAGACCCGGACCTGGAACACGCTGCGCACCCACTACGGCAAGGCCGCGCACTGGGCGGCGTACGCCGCCGAGCTCGAGGACGTGTTCACCCGTCCCTGGGAGCGCCTGGTCGAGCTCGATCTGCACATGCTCGGGCTGGCGCGCACCTGGCTCGGCATCACCGGCCCGGTCCTGCACTCGTCGTCGCTCGAGCTGGTCGGCCAGAAGACCGCCCGCATCATCGACATGTGCAAGAAGGTCGGGGCCAGCGCGTACCTGTCGGGGCGCGGCGGCTCGACCGGCTATCTGGACGTCGACGCGCTGCGCGCCAGCGGCATCTCGGTGGTGTGGCAGACGTTCGCCCACCCCGAGTACCCGCAGCGCTACCCCGCGCTCGGCTTCGTCCCCTATCTCGGTTTCCTGGATCTCGTCCTCAACTGTGGACCTGACAGCCGCCGGATCCTCTCCGGTGGCGAGGTCGCACTCCGCGCCGGAGCCCTGCCATGAACCGCATCTTCGATGAAGAGAAAGGCGGCCGCGTCCTGGCCTTCGGGGCTCATCCCGACGACCTCGAGGTCGGCGCCGGTGGGTTGCTGGCGCGCCTCGTCGAGGAAGGCGCCCAGGTCACCATGGCCGTGGTCAGCGTCCCCAACCGCGCCGAGGAGCGCACCCGCGAGGCCCACCGCGGGGCCAAGCTCATCGGCGCCCAGCTCTTCATCGTCTACGAGGAGAAGCAGTGCCGCGTCGAGGACATCCCGATGCACGAGCTCGTCCGCCGCTTCGATCACCTGGTCGACGAGGTGAAGCCGGACTTGGTGATCACCCACTCGGCCCACGACCTCCACTGGGATCACGGCCTGGTCAACCGCGCCACCGTGTCGGCCCTGCGCCGCACGCCCTGCGACCTGCTGGCGTACCTGTCGAGCCCCGAGATGAACGCCCAGTCCCGCTCGCTGGGCCAGTGCTTCGCCGACGTCTCGTCGACGATCGAGCGCAAGATCGACGCGATCTCGGCCCACGCGTCGCAGTTGAGCAACCTCGACCTCGAGTCCAGCCGCGATCTCGCCCGCGCCATGGGCCGCATCAGCGGCTACGCGTACGCCGAGGCCTACGAGGCGTTGCGGGTCCGGATCTGACGCTGACGCTGACCTGCCGGCGACCCGCTACCCGGCGCGCTCGAACTTGAGCTCGACCCGGACGGGCGTCGATGCGCATCCGACCTGGTACGCCCTGCTCGATCGGATGAACGCGACGAGCTCGTCGAGGTCCTCCGGTGCTCCACACCAGCGGTTCCCTTTGTCGATCTCCAGCGGACCGAACACGAACGTCAGCGAGAGCTGCCAGATGTCGTCGTCTTCGCCACCGTTCCGCATGAACTGGCGCGTGATGTCGAGGTCGAAGCACGGGCCCGAGCCACGCTCCGACCGCCCCCACTGGTAGAGCAACATGTCGCCGTCGACCGCGGCGCAATCGTCGACCGGGATGGTCCGGTAGAACGCCAGCATCGCGTCGATGCCATCGCTCACCGACAGCGCCGTGGGGTCCGCTCCACGCGCGGCGAACATGCGGCGGAGCTCCTCGAGTGCATCGCGCGACTTCATGGGTCGATCACGACTCTAACGTCGAAGGTGCCGGTTCGGGTGAGAGACGATCGCGCCGGCCATGCTCGAAGCCACCGCGCGCCTGACGGTCAGGGTCGGGTCAACGAGGCGGTGCCGGTGAAGAACTGCTCGCAGCTCTGCCCGAGCGGACCGGACGGGACGCGAGCCTGGGTCACGTCGGTGATCCACTTCATGCGTCCGGGCATCGTGAGGTCCGGGCGCAGGAAGATCCGCTCCAGGTCACCGACGCACACGCCGACCTCGCGGTAACTGCGGAGGATCGAGCAGCCCTGTCCCGGATAGGTGTAGTTCACGTAGGTGCTGGATGTTTCGGTGCCGCACGCGCGGTTGGCCTGGAAGTCGACGTTGGTGTTGCCGGAGCTGATCGGCGCGAGCACGAGCAGCGCGGTCGCGCAGTTGAACGGGAACTCGGCGACGCCGGTCTGCTGGGTCCAGGGCCCGCTGAACGTGCCGAGCATCTCGTCGCGGGTGCACTCGACGACCACGGGCACCGTCACCGACATCCCCGGGCTCTGCACGCTGGTGGCGGTGACGTGGACCACGCCGCCGACGTCGTCGGCGGTGAACACGCCGCCCGCCGTGATCTGGCCCGCGGTCGCCGCCCACGTCACCTCCTGGTTGGCCACGAAGAGCTGCGTCCTGCCCTTGCGCACGTTCACCGGCTGGCTGTTGGGCAGGACGACCAGGGCGCAGCCGCCGCACTGGGGACCGTAGCCGACGGTCAACGCGAGCTCGGCGCTGCCGGCCTCGGCGACGACCCGGGCCGTGACCGTCGAGGTGCCCGTGCCGGCCGCCGGCGCCAGGAAGAGCGCGGTGAAGCCACCGTCCTCGTCGGTGAAGGCGCCGGCCGAGGCCCGGCCCTCGCCGTCGACGGTGAAGGCCACCGCGATGTCCGGATACGGCTCACCGTCGCGGAACACGCGCCCGCGGATCGACAGGTGGCCGCCGTTGATCGTGGTGTTGCCGGGATCGAGGAAGGCCTGGATCGTGACCGGCGCGAGCACGTAGCCGTTGACGACCATGGAGCTCATGGTGGGCACGCCGAAGAAGTTGTCATTCACCAGGAAGCTCGCGACCACGCGCGAGGGGCCTTCGCTCGCGAGCGTCTCGACGTCGAAGTCGGCCAGGTGGTTCTCGTCGAGCCTGACCGCCGACGGCGCCAGGCGGTTGAGGTTGGTCAGCACCGCGATGCCGGTCCGGGCCAGGCGCGCGTTGCCGCGCAGCAGCACGCGCGCGACCTGACCGCCGGAGCGCAGGATGTTCGGCTCCTGGCGCGCGTTGGCGTTGGCCGAGGGCACCGGCACGGCGAGCTTGGGCGAGGCCGGCTCGGACACCGTCGGCGTGACCTCGACGCGCGCGCTGAACTCGACGCGCTGGGGGAGCGGGCCCGTCGCCGGCACGGTGTAGGTGAAGCGCGCGACGCCGTCGAGCCCGGTGGTGACCTCCTGCTCGATGAGCTGGGCCCCCGCCGGCGTCACCCGGGTGATGACCTCGTGGTCGCCGATGGGCTCGGCCGGATCGCCGTCGGTGAGCACCACCGTCGCGGTCACGGTCTCACCGGGGGCGGGGTTGGGACGATCGATCACCAGGTCGACGTGCGGATGCTCCAGCCCGTAGAGGCCACGGAGCTCGGAGGCGATCCCGGGCTCGAGGAGCGCGTCGGCCAGCTCCGGGAGCTTCGCGCTCGCGCTGACTTCCAGGTCCTCGGTCGAGACCTGGGCCGCGCGCACGTTCCGCAGCGTTCGCGGATCCACGATCCGCGCGGCGACGACGTAGACCTGTCCGATCCGCTGCGTCGTCACCGCGACCACGAAGTGAGCGTCGGAGGCCTTGTTCAGCTGCCCGGCGGTCTCGCCGGTGTCGGTCCCGGTCAGCTGGCGCGCCATCTCGATCTGGAGCGCCTCGCCGAGATCGGTGTGGGTCCAGAAGTTGAGCCCGGCCGCGTAGGTGCTGTTGCGAAGGCGGTAGGTCAGCTCTCGCGACAGGCGATCGGCGGCAGGGGTGCCGTCGCCGCTGACGTTGAGGAGGATCGGCTTGCGCGCCCGGGCCAGCAAACCCGGCGCCGACGTGGCGGTCGGTGCCGGGCGCGTCGACCGGGGTCCGGGCGCCGGTGGCACACGCGCGCTCGCCGTCGCCACCGCCTCGATCGCGGTCGTTACGCTCTGGCCACAGCCGACCTCCACGACCCCGGCGCCGCCGCCGCTCGCGCCGCTGGCCACGAGCGCGAAGCGCCCGGCGGGGACCTCGATCGTGAAGGTGCCGGCCGCGCTGACCTCGGCCGAGACCGACTCGAGCGCGCCGGGCACCGTCGAGATCGCCGTGACCATGCCGTCACCGACCGGGGCGCCGGCTGCCGTCGCGACTGTGCCGGAGATGGTGCCGGTCGCCCCGCACACCTGGACGACGGCGCCGGCCTGGGCCAGGGTGGCGCCGGCGACGGTCTCGAGGCGGACCGTGACCAGGTACTCGCCCTCGCCGGCCTCGCCGATGCGATCGGCGAGCAGGACGTGCTCGGCCGAGGCCAGTACGCCTTCGGCGACCGGCACGTACTCGTCGCCACGTCCGGGCAAGGTGCGGATGGTGCCGTCGGGCTCGGTGAGGAACGCCGAGAGCCGGACGTCAGCGGTACCGGTGCCGCGGACCCTGACCCTGGCCCGCACCACCGACTCGGCGGACGCCCACGAGCGCGACAGCTCGAGGCGCACCGCGGGTCCAGCGGCGACCCAGGTCGTCGCGGTCGCGGTCGCGAGCACGACGTCCTCGCGGAGCCACATGGCGTCGACCGCCCAGTCGCCGGTCGCCGCCGAAGGCAGCGTGACTGCGACCTGTCCGTCGGCGCCGGTGTCGCTCAGCGTGACCTCGGTGGCGGCGACGGCGCCGTCGGGCCCGATCCAGCCGGCCACGATCGTCGCCGGCACGCTGCCGCTGTCGTGATAGCCGGCCAGCGTGCGCTGGATCGGATCGCCGGGCGCGCGCATGCGCATGATCAGGCGATCGCCGGGGGCGGTGTTGGTCACGGTCCAGCTCAGCGGCAGCGGCGCGCCGACGTCGAGCTCGGCCGGCACGATCAGGCGCAGCGCGCGTTCCTCGTACGGCGGCGGCTCGGTGACCGGGGGCGCGTCGTCGCCGCCACACGCCGTCGCGACGACGGCGGCGGCGGCGGCGAGCAGCGTCAGCTGGATCGATGGCTTCATCTCAGTACCCCGTCCCCGCGATGAAGACATCGGCGGTGCCGTTGGTGTCGTCCATGACCAGGTTGGTGGCGCGCGACGTGAACGCGCACACCGAGCCGTCGTCCGAGACGTCGGGTGGCTCCTCCTGAGCCCAGCCGGAGTGGTCATCGCCCTGGATGTCGACCGGGCGGATCGAGACCCTGCGGATCGACGGCGTGCAGCCGCTGGCGCCGACGCAGCGATCGGCGACGAACACATCGTTGCGGCCGTTGGTGTCGCCGGCGGCGAGATCGCTGGCCTCGGACATGAACGTGACGAACCGGCCGTTGCCCGACACCGACGGCGCGAAGCTGTCGTCGTTGCCGCCGGCGCCCGCGACGCGCGACAGGAGCGTCGTCGTCGGTGTGCACGCGCCGCTGGCGCCGATGCAGGTGTCGCGGGCGAAGATCTGGTAGCCGGCGACGGCCTCGCCGGTGAGCGTGGTGGCGTTGTGCGTCCACACCACGTGGCGGCCGTCGGCGCTGAGGCCGAGGCCCTGGGTCGGCACGAAGCCGTTCGACTCGAGGCTGTCGGTGGTGACGTCGATGCGCGTGAGGGACCGGGTGCAGCCGGTGGCGCCGAGGCAGGTGTCGGCGAGGTAGACGTGGACACGGGCGCCCC
>SXJR01000599.1 GCA_005779305.1 Myxococcales bacterium | reverse complement strand
CGCTACGGCGTGCAGGTCAACTCGCTCGGTCTCACCGAGGCCCAGCCCGAGAACAACGCGTGGCGCATCATGATCGAGGCGCTGGGCGTGACGATGTCGCGCAAGGCCCGCTGCCGCGCGCTCCAGCTCCCGACCTGGAACGAGGCCATGAGCCTGCCCCGGCCGTGGGATCAGCAGTGGTCGTTGCGGCTGCAGCAGATCCTCGCCTTCGAGACCGACTTGCTCGAGTACCCGGACCTGTTCGAGGGCAGCCCGGTGGTGGCGTCGAAGACGCGGGCGATCGCCGACGCCGCCCGGGCCGAGGTCGAGCGCATCCTGGCCATGGGCGGCGTGCGCGCCGCGATCGACTCGGGCTACATGAAGAGCGCGCTGGTGAAGTCGATGTCGGAGCGCATGACCCGGATCGGCTCGGGTCAGCAGGTCGTGGTCGGGGTCAACAAGTGGACCGACGCCCTGCCCTCGCCGCTGGTCGGCGGTGACGACGGCGGCGTGTTCAAGGTCGACGACACCGCGGTCGCCGACGCGCTGCGCGGCCTCGAGGAGACCCGGCGCAAGCGCGACGCCGGCCGGGTGCGCGAGGCCCTGGCTCGCCTGGCCGAGGCCGCGCGCTCGGGTGCCGCCCTGATGGAGCCGTCGATCGAGTGCGCGCTGGCGCGGGTGACGACCGGCGAGTGGGCGGATACGCTGCGGAGCGTGTTCGGCGAGTACCGCGCCCAGACCGGCGTCGACGGCCAGCGCCTCGATCTCGACGAGGCTCGCGCCGCCAAGCTGCGCACGCGCATCGAGGCCTTCGCCGCGGCGCGTGGTCACCGGCCGCGGCTCGTCGTCGGCAAGCCCGGCCTCGACGGGCACAGCAACGGCGCCGAGGTCATCGCCGTGGCCGCGCGCCACGCCGGCTTCGACGTCGTGTACTCGGGGATCCGGCTCACGCCCGAGGAGATCGCCCAGAGCGCCGTCGAGGAGGACGCCGATCTGATCGGCGCGTCGATCCTCAGCGGCTCGCACGTCGAGCTCACCCGCCAGCTGGTGGCCGCCCTCGCCGCCGCCGGCGGCGCCGACATCCCGCTGGTGGTCGGCGGCATCATCCCCAGGGGCGACATCGCCGCACTCGAGGCGCTGGGCGTGCGCAAGGTGTTCACGCCATCGGACTACGAGCTGGGCGAGGTGATGGAGCGGATGATGGACGTGATCGAGGAACGCCCCGCTTGAGCGAGGCGAGCGAGCTCGCCGCGCAGGTCGACGCCGCGCTCGCCGGCGACAAGCGCGCCATCGCGCGCCTGGTCACGCGCTTCGAGGACGACCGGTCCGAGGCCGCCGAGGTGCGGCGCGAGGCCCTGGCGCTGTTCGACGCCCGCGGCGCCGGCCGTGGCCGCATCGCCGGCATCACCGGCGCGCCCGGCGTCGGCAAGTCGACCCTCGTGGGCGCGGTGGCGACCCGGTTGATCGCGCTCGATCCCGCCGAGCGCGTGGCCGTGGTCGCGGTCGATCCGTCGAGTCCGCTCACCGGCGGCGCCCTGCTCGGCGATCGCACCCGCGTACGTTTCCCTCCCGACGAGGGCCGACTCTACTTCCGCAGCCAGGCCTCGGCCACCGAGCTGGGCGGCGTCGCCCGCGCCACCCACCAGGCCTGTCGCGTGCTCGTGCGCCTGTTCACGACGGTGATCGTCGAGACCGTCGGTGTCGGTCAGGCCGAGATCGAGATCGTGCGCCTCGCCGATCGCACCTTCTTGGTGCTCGCGCCCCACGGCGGCGATCACGTGCAGTTCATGAAGGCCGGCATCATGGAAGTGCCGGACGCCTTCGTGGTCTCGAAGGGCGATCTCGGTGAGGCCGCCGCCGCCACCTACCACGCGCTCGGCGCCAGCCTGCGCCTGGCCGCGCCCGCCGCCGCTGACCGTCCGGTGTTCCGGACCAGCGCGCGCAGCGGCGCCGGTATCGACGAGCTCGCCGCCGCGGTCGCCGCCTCACCATCGGGCGGCCTCGAGGCCCGCGCCCCCTACTTCTTCGAGCGCTGGGTCGCCACCGAGTACGGCAAGGCCGGCCTGCGCCGCCTGACGTCGCTGGCCCCGACCACCGCCGCCTACCTCGACCAGCACGGCGGCCTCGACGGCGCGCAGCAGGCGTTCGCGGCGACGTCCCTGGCGTCCGCACCTCAGTGAGCGACCAGCTCCTCGGTCTGGCCGAGGCCGACCTCCTTGACCTTGCCGATGCCGCGCGCGAACCAGAAGGTCTTGTCCGAGCCGCCGCCGCCGGCGGTGGTGCTGGTGCGGCCGACGCGAAGCGCGCAGAACGTGCCGGCCGGGACCGTCACCGTCTCGTCGACGGCGGCGATCCGCCACTGCTCGGTCTTGGCCGTGCTCGTGGTCATCGAGCTCGCGTCGGTCACGACCTCGGTGTAACCCTCGCTCCACGACGCGCCGTTGGCAACGTGGGCGGCGGCTTCGTCGATGCGCGTCCGGTACGGCTCGTAGAGCTCGGTGGTCTGCGAGCCACCGGCCATGTCGAGCTCCTTGTGGCGCCGCACCGAGTCGCCGCGATCCTCCTGCCAGCTCACCACCGAGCCACCGGCCTTGGTGGTCGTCAGGCGATAGGCCATCGTCCCGGCCTTGGTGCCGCCGACGTCCTCGAGCGCACCGACGGTCTGGGTCTTCTCGGTCACGCCGTCGACGTCGGTGACCCGGTAGGTCCAGCTCGCGCCGGGCGTGAGCTCGAGGTAGCGGCCCTCGGAGGGGCAGTCGACCGGCGGCGCGTCGTCGGCGGCACAGGCGACCAGCATGGCCGCAGGGAGGACGAAGGCGCAGAGCGCCCGACACGCACTTCTTGGATCCGTCATGGCTGTGCATCCCCGGTACAGATTGTGGCAGCGTTGTCGCGAGGTCCGACCGACGAGGAGACCTACAGCTGGTAGTGCAGGCCCACGCCCAGGACGTGGCCGGTGGGATCGGCGGGATCGTACTGACCGACGATGGCGCGATAGAAGACTTCGACCGAGATGTCGCCGCGCTCGTACTCGACGCCAGCGCTGAGCCAGACCTTGCCGAGGTGGATGGTGTTGTTGTCCTCCCCGAGAATGTGGTGGAACTCGACCGACGCGCCGGGCACGACCGCGCCGAAGCGGCGCAGCGACACGTCGCCGCGGTTGCGGACGGTGTGGCGGTTGACCGGGTTGGCATCGGCGCGATGCTGCTCCTGGAGCTGGAGCCGATACTCGAGCCGGACGTCGCCGAGGTCGCGGCGCACGCGGCCCCAACCGAAGCCGCGATGACGCGACACCAGGATGCCGTCCTTGTCGCGCTCGTACTCGAAGCGATAACCGGCGCCCAGCCGAAGCCACTTCTTGACCCGGTACGAGAGGCCGAGCTCGGGCATGACCGATCCCAGGCGCGAGACGTCCTCGTCGAACCTGGTGTGAAGATCCACACCCAGGGTGAGGCGCTTGTCCACATCGTAGCGGACTCCTACTTCGGTCCAGACCTGCGCCTCGGCCGTGGCCGGGCGCGGGCCAGCGGCGAGCGCCGCCAGCCCGGCAATGACGACGGAAATCCGTTGGATCCATCGGGACGTGAGCGAGCCTGAGCGTGGGCGCATCGGTTGCCTCCCTCACGATGCAAGCAGTGCGCCACCGCCGGTGCTAACGTCGAGCGATGATGAAGTCGGGGCGCGGCATCGCCGCAGGTGTGTTCGGCTCGGTCATCGCCGCGACGATCTCGATGGGGCCCAAACCGGCCGCCGCCGATCAAGGGTTTCAGCAAGCGACGCCGGACCAGATCAAGAAGCATCGCCTCGGCTGCGAGAAGGGCGACATGGACGCGTGCGGTGACTACGCCGTGGATCTCGGCTGGGGCGCCGACGAGTCGAAGCGCAAAGGCGCCGCCAAGCTCGCCGAACGAGCCTGCAACGCCGGCCGGGTCTGGAGCTGCCAGAACCTCGCCCTCATCTACGATCAGGGCCGCGGCGTACCCGCCGACGACCAGCGCGCCGCCGAGCTCTACCTGAAGGCGTGCAACGCCGGTCACCCGCCTGGCTGCACCAACCTCGCCGCCATGTACGACGACGGCGAGGGCATCGCGCTCGACGACGCCAAGGCCATCGAGTTCTACACCCGCGCCTGCGACGGCGGCGACGCCAAGGGCTGCAAGAACGTCGGGTTCATGTACGACGAAGGCGAGGGCACCGCCGTCGATGACGTGAAGGCCGCGACCCTCTACCTGCGCGCCTGCGACCTCGGCAACGGCGGCGGCTGCACCAACCTCGGCGTGATGCTGGAGAACGGTGAGGGCCTGGCCCGGGACGGCGCGCGCGCGGCTTCGCTCTACGAGAGGGCGTGCGGGATGAAGCACTGGCTCGGCTGCTCGAACTTCGCCATCGTCCTCGAGCAGGGCAAGCTGGTCACCAAGGATCAGGCCCGCGCCAACGCGATCTACCAGGAGGCGTGCGACCACGACGAGCCCAAGAGCTGCACCAACCTCGGCCTCAACTACGACAACGGCCAGGGCGTCGCCACCGACGACGCGCGCGCGGTCCAGCTCTACACGCGCGGCTGCGACCTCGGCGACCTGAAGGGCTGCGTCAACCTCGGCGCCATGTACGACGAGGGTGAGGGCGTCGCCGTGGACGATCTGAAGGCGATCGCCCTCTACACCAAGGCCTGCGACGGCAACAACGTGAAGGGGTGCGCCAACCTCGGCCTCATGTACGACAACGGCGAAGGCGTCGCCGTCGACGACGTCCGGGCGGCCGGGCTCTACACCAAGGCGTGTGATGGCGGCGACCTCGTCGGCTGCGCCAACCTCGGCGTGATGTACGACCACGGCGAGGGCGTCGCCGTCGACGACACCAAGGCGGTCGCGCTCTTCACCCGGGCCTGCGACGGGGGGCGCCAGCGCTCCTGCAAGAACCTCGGCCTCATGCTCGAGAAGGGCGAGGGCGCCGCCAAGAACCTCAAGCGCGCGGCCGTGCTGTTCCAGCAAGCGTGTGACGGCAACGAGGCTCTGGCCTGCGAGCGCCTCGGTCGTTTGTACGAGAAGGGCACGGGCGTGAAGCGCAACAAGGCCAAGGCCACCACGCTCCTCAAGACCGCGTGCGACGGCGGCGTGAAGACCGCCTGTGGGCCCGAGCCCAAGGCGCCCAAGCCGAAGCGTTGACCCCCGCGTAATCGCGAGGGAATTCGGGCCTGCTGGCAGGCCCCGTTCTCCCTTGTCGGCGCGCGGACCGAATCATAGATTCGCGGTCCTTCCGTGGGGCGCGTGCTCCACCTGGCTGGAGAAAGCATCACCATGGGTTTCGTCGATCTCTTCCGTCCCAAGCACCGCCACAGCGACGTCCGCATCCGGCTCGAGGCGGTTCGCAACCTGACCTCCGACGAAGCCGAGATCCTCGCCTCGGTCGCGCGCACCGACAAGGACGCCGCCGTCCGCCGCGTCGCCATCGAGAAGCTCGACGAGGTCGAGGTGCTGGCCGAGATCGCCAAGCAGGACAGCGACAACGGCCTTCGCGGCCTGGCCGGAACGCGCGCCGCCGAGATCTGGGTGTCGAGCGCATGCCAGGACGACGACGAGGCCCTGGCCGAGTCCGCGCTTTCGGGGCTGCTCCAGCTCGGTGACCAGCGCGCCCTGGCCGAGGTCGCGACCCGCGCCGCGGTGCGCGCCGTGCGCCAGCAAGCGATCGACGAGCTGCGCGATCCGCGCGGCCTCGCCGATCTTGCGCGCGCCACCAGCTCGCCCGAGGTGCGTCAGGGAGCCGTTGCGCGCATCGACGACGTCGACGTGCTGCGCGGCCTCGCCGTCGACAGCAACGTGAAGGAGCTGGGCCTGCTCGCCGTCGAGCGCCTGACCGCGCGCGACCTGCTCGAGCAGGTGGCGCAGAAGGCCAAGAACAAGGCGGTGCGTCAGCGCGCCCGCAAGAAGGTCGACGACCTGGTCGAGGCCGAGGAAGCGCGGAAGCCGCGCGAGTCCGACGAAGTGCGCCGGCGCCGGGCCGAGAAGACCCAGCTCGTGCGCGAGGCCGAGGCGTTGGCCGAGGTGTTCGAGTGGGAGCGTTCGCTGGTCGTGGTGCAGAAGGCCGAGGACATCTGGGGCACGTTGGTCGGAGGCGACGACCCGAGCGACAGCATCCTCGACGACCGATTCGACAAGGCTGTCACCCGCTACCACAACCGCCGCGACGCTGCGATGAAACAAGCCCAGGGCGGCGTGACGGCGCCGCGGCGCGAGGCGGTGCCCGAGATCCGCCACCGCGAACGCAGCGAGCGCGCCGATCGCGGTGACCGCGGGCGTGACCGCGATCGCGACGGCGACGGCGGCGACGTCATCAACCACGCCGCGATGGCCGCCATGAAGGCGCAGGCCGGCGGACCCGACGATCCCAAGCGCGCCGCCCGCGAGCGCGAGGCCGCCGAGCGCCGCGCCGAGCGCGCCGAGCGCGACGCCGCCCGCGGCACGGTCGACGATCCCGCGCGCCGCGAGCGCGAGATCGCCGAGCGCGCCGCGTCGAAGCAGGACACCGCCGAGCGCGCCGCGCAGATCGCGTCGAGCCTCGAGGCTCTGGTCGACGAGATGGCCACGCTGCTCGAGGCGCCCGACGGGCGGGCCATCGACCGGCTGCTCGATCAGGCGCGGACCGCGTTCGCCCAGCTCGGCCGGGTCGCACCCGACGCGCGGGCCCGGCTCGAGACCCGTTAC
Organism: Myxococcales bacterium; assembly: GCA_005779305.1. Taxonomy (GTDB): domain Bacteria; phylum Myxococcota_A; class Polyangia; order Haliangiales; family Haliangiaceae; genus UBA2376. Next base: position 14,620 of record SXJR01000599.1, on the reverse strand, counting down.
GACGAGATCCGCGGCAAGCTCGTGGTCCGCGCCAACGAGCTGCGCGAGACCGAGGACTGGAAGCGCTTCGCCAACGTGCCCCGCGCCGAGTCGCTGGTGTCGATGGCCAAGGAGCTGGCCGAGCTGGAGACCCCGCGCCTCGACGTGCTCAAGGAGCTGCAGAAGCAGTGGAAGGAGGTCGGACCGATCCCGGGCAAGAAGTCGAAGGAGCTGTGGGAGCAGTTCAAGGCGCACACCGACGCCGCCTACGTGCGGATCAAGGCCGCGCGCGACGCCGAGGGCGTGAAGCACGCCGAGTCGGCGACGGTCAAGGAGGCGCTGTGCGCCGAGGCCGAGGCCCTGTCCGAGTCGAGCGATTGGGACGTGACCGCGCAGGCGCTCAAGGTGCTGCAGCAGAAGTGGAAGGACTCGGGGCACGTCCCGCGCAAGCAGGGCGATCTGCTATGGAACCGGTTCCGCGCCGCCTGCGACAAGTTCTTCGAGCGCCGCAAGCCGATGCTCGACGAGCAGCTCGCCGAGCTGAAGCAGAACGCCGCCGCCAAGGAGGCGCTCATCGCCCGCGCCGAGGCGGTGGTGGCCAGGGCGCCGGGAGAGGGCGGCTGGGGCAAGTCGATCGGCGAGATCAAGGACCTCGGCGTGGCGTGGAAGGAGATCGGGCGCGTGCCGCGCGCCGACGTCGAACCGCTGTGGCAGCGCTTCCGCACCGCCTGTGACGGCCTGTTCGCCAAGCGCGACGCCGCTCGCGACGCCGAGGCCGACGCCCGCCGCGCCGAGCTCGACGCGCTGCGCACCGACATGGAGGCCGTGATCAGCGGCGGCGACGACGTCGCCGGCCGTACCCTCGCAGTGCGCCGCAAGGTGACCGAGATGACCGAGCACGGTGACGCACCCAGCCCCGACGTGGCCGCGCTGTACGAGCGCATGCTGCGCGTGGCGATCACCGAGCATGGCGAGGCGCTGCGCGGCAGCGAGCTCGACCCGGTGGCGATGACCAACAAGCGGGCCAAGCTGACCGCGCGGCTCGAGGCGCTCCTGCCCAAGGCCGCACCGTCGGTGTCGGCGGCGGCGGCGCCCGAGGACATCGCGGCGCAGCTCAAGCACGCGATGCAGCAGAACGCGCTCTTCAAGGGTGACGGCCGCGATCCCTTCGAGGTCGTCGAGGAGCTGCGCGCCGAGTGGCGCGCGGTCGGCCCGGTCGTCGGCGACGACGCCGAGGCCGCGGCCCGGACCTTCGAGGAGCTGGCCACCAGGGTCGCCGGCCCCGCGCCTGAGCGCGCCGAGCGTAGCGATCGCGGTGATCGCGGCCCGCGCCGTGACGACCGCGGTGACCGCGGTGATCGCGGTGATCGCGGCCCCCGCCAGCGTCGTGAGCGCCGCAGCGACGGCGCGCCGTCGCCCACCGCGCGCCCCGAGTCGGTCACCTCCCGCGTCCCCGTGGTCGCCGGACCCGACGCCGAGACCTCGCGCGTCGAGATGGCACCGCCCACCGTCACCGCCATCCCGCAGCCCATCGCCGCCATCCCGCAGCCCATCGCCGCCGTCCCGCAGCCCATCGCCGAGCCTCCCTCGATCGCGACCGCCGCCCCTCCCCAAGCGCCTCCTCCACCGATTGTCGTGAGCGAAGCGCGAAGCGACGAGGCGAAGGACGCACCCGCGCAGCCGGCCGCCGAGCCGGCACCGGAGCACGCGCCCGCGTCCGACGTGGTCCACGACGTCGTCGACGACGGCTGGGAGTGATCAGCCCAGGTCCGCGACCCGGATGCTCGCTCCCAGCGCGCGCCCTGGGCCCCCGCGCGCCGACGCGCGGTACCGCGCCCGCAGCTCGGCCCGGTCCGCGACCATCGTCGCGGTCACCTCCACGCGGTCCTCATCGCTCACCGACCGCGCCAGCGCGCCGTCGGTGAACATGCCCAGGAGCGCGCGCCCGACCGCCGCGTGCCTGACCTCGTCGCGCAGGAGCCCGGCCATCACCGCGCGAAACGCCGGTTCGGTCGCAGCGTCGCGATACGCAGCCAGCACCACGACCGACTCCTCCTCGCCGACCACCAGCTCGCGCCCGACGATCTCGAGCGCGCGCCGCGCCTTGCCGAGCTCGCCCCGCTCCGGCAGCCCGATGTCGGCCAGATCGATCTCGAAGTCATCGTGCCCACCGAGCCAGCCGGCGACGTCGGCGCACCAGCCGGTGTGCCTTAGCTCGTCGCCGATCAGCTGCTGGACCGCGCACAGCGCCGCGAACGGCGCTTCCAGATCGGCGAGCAGGTGCAGGAGCTCACCGAACACGGCCACCGATCGATACTCGTCGACGATGCGCGCCGCCCACGCCTGACGCGCGACCTCGCGTTCGGCCATCGAGAACGTGGTCACGTCGGGTGCAGCGCGCACCGCTCCGCGCAGCTCGGTCGCGAACCGCGCCAGTGGCGCCACCCCTGCGCCCAGCTCGATCACTCGTCGGCCTTCGCCGCTTCCGGCTCGGTCGTCGGTGGCGTCTTCACCTTGAAGCGCGGCTTCTCCTTCCCCCAGCTCGGCCCGCCTCGCATCATCGGCCGCATCTCCGGCTCCGGAGCCTCCAACCCCTCAGTTGCAGACACACCCGCAGCCCGGCTCGGGTTCGGAGTCGGAGTCGGATCCGGACTCGGGTTCGGGCTCGGGTGCCCCACTGTCGACGTCGGCGTCTCCACCGGCGGCGGGGCCCCCGCGAGCTCGCACCCGGCGGCGGCCGTCAGGAACAGGGCAACAGCGATCGCTGGATGTCTGAGCATGATGATCGTTCTGACGCGCCAGCCCCGCATCCGTGCGTAAGGCTTGGGTCACGCGTGCGCTCGACGGCCCCTTGTCGATCCGCGCGATCTGAGGGACGCTTGGGCCATGGACTCCACGGCCGCGAAGCTGGTCCTGCTCGCGTTCCTGGCCCCGACCGCCGCCGTGTTCGTGATCGCCTACCGGCACGCGCTGCGCAGCTGGCTGGCCCGGCCCTCCGGCCAGCTCCCGCTCGCCGTCGTCGCCAGCCGCCACGGCGCCTTCGATCGCGGCGATCTCGGCCGTCGCTTCCACGCCGTCGTCATCGCCATCGCGTTCTCGTCGGTCTTCATCATGGGCCTCATCGCCGTCGCGTTGGTGTTGACCGCGATCGTCGCCAGCGCCGCCTGACCGCACGTGACCTGAGTTAGAGTGCGAGCCATGCGCACGCACCAGGTGATCATCGCGCTCGTCACGGCCGGCCTCGCGCTGGGAGCTTGCAAGAGCAAGGACAAGAACGCCGCCGGCGGCAGCGGCAGCGGCAGCGCCTCGGCGAGCGGATCGGCCGCCGGCAGCGGCAGCGGCAGCGCCTCGGCGAGCGGCTCCGGCTCGGCCTCGGGCGGCGGCAAGATCGTACTGCCCGCCGTCGACGAAGCCGGCGCCAAGAAGCTGATCGAGGCCTGGCTCGCAGCGCAGAACACGGGCGACTTCGCCGCCTACGAGGCCCTCTACGCGCCCAAGCTCGAGGGCATCAAGCGCGTCGGCGCCCGCACCTGGCGCTTCGATCGCGCCAGCTGGCTGAACGATCGCAAGCGCATGTTCAAGAACCCGATGACCGTCGAGGCCAAGGACCTGGTCGTGCGCGGCAGCGCCGTCGCCGCCACCGTCAGCCTCACCCAGACCTTCAGCCAGGGAAAGTTCAAGGACGAGGGGCCCAAGCACCTGGTGCTGATCAAGGGCCCGAGCGGCCTCCAGATCGCGCGCGAGGAGATGTTGCGCTCCGACGTCGGCGGCGCGGCCGCCGCCGGCAAGGCCAGCGCCTACGTGGTGATGATGATCGACAAGAAGCCGTATGTGGTCATCGCCGCCGACGCCAACCCCGACTGGGGCGACGGCGCCCTCACTGGCCCCATCGACGACGTCCACAAGCTGGCCATGATGAAGGCGCCCAAGGCCGCCAACGCCGACGTGTGGGCCAGCCGCGCCATGAAGGTCTTCGACTCCCAGGGCAAGAGCTGCGACGCCACCGTGGGCGCGCTGTCACTGGTCGCGGGCGGCACGCCCCACTTCGGCGAGGTCCAGACCTGGGACGGCGATCCGGCGATGAGCGAGGACGGCAAGGTGTGGCCCCCGGCCGATCGGGCCCAGGCGATCTGGGACATGGCCACGCCGTACCTGGTCGGCGAGCTCTCGATCACCGGCGGCTGCACCGCCGTGGTCGCGATCGATCCCGCGACCACTGCCGTCGTCTACGCGCGGCAGCCCGACGGCCCGGCCGACGGCCCGGCGGTCGCCGCGTTCAGCAAGCTGCCCGCGTACGCCGCCATCCAGAAGGAGTACACCGGCTCCTACGACGGTCAAGGCGAGTGGGCGCCGACTCCGTCCACCGAGGTCTACACCGGCGGCGGCCGCCGCTTCGTCGTGGTGTGGGCTCAGGAGGGCGACGGCTGTGGCGAGTTCGGCGGCGCCCTGTCCGCCGTGTTCGAGGACAAGGGTGGCAAGCTCACCCAGGTGCCTGGCCCCGACGGTGTCCTCGACGTCTCGTTGATCGTCGACACCGACGGCGACGGCGCGGTCGAGATCATCGGCAAGGTCGACGACTACCGCATGATGGCCGGCCACTACGAGGCCACCGCCACCGGCATGGCGCCGATCACCGAGGTCTCGTTCCCCAACAACGACTGCGGCTGCTGACGCGCCTCCCCCTTGATCTGAGCCTCGTCGCACGATCGCCCGGCGCAGTCGCGGCGCACCCGTGGCGTGCCGAGCGTTCGCGTGTCGGCGCGTCAGCATCGTCCGGACGCTACGCGTCCTCAGATGGGGGACGATCGGTCCGGTGCTCGACCGGATCACCTCATGTGGGACGCGCGTCAACCGTCACGCCGGCGCCAGCGCGGCGCGCAGGCGGGCGGCGTCGACGGTGATGCCGGACCGGGTCAGGCGCGGCACGATGCCGTCCTCGACGGCCGCGGTCATGGTCGCGCGGTAGCGCTCGAAGTCGCTGGCGCCCAGCGCAGGCACGCCGCCGACCACCCCGCCGGCCTCGCGCCACAGCGGCGTGTAGACCTCGATCGCGTCCATGGCGACGCCGGCCAGCCAGGCCCGCTCGCCGCGCGAGAGCTGGGGCGCGGCCCACTCGAGGAACCACATGCCGAGCTGCGCATGGGGGCCCTCGTCACGGACCAGGCGATCGAGCACCCGATGGACCAGTCCCTGACCGGCCAGCGAGCGCGATCGGCGCAGCGCCGGCACGCTCAGCGCCTCGCCCACGCACGACGTGGTCACCGCCAGCTCACACGCGCGCAGGAACGGACGATCGGCCTCGGGACTGGTGACCTGCGAGATCTTGCCGAGGTCGGCGTGGTACGGAACCGCGCCACCCAGCTCCATCACCAGGCGCGATACCAGCTCGACGTGGGCCATCTCGTCGACGACGATGTCGGCGGCGGTCGCGGTCAGGTCGATGGGCGCGCCGCTCTCTAGTAGCGCGGTGGCGAGGTTGGAGAACGCGGCGGCGCTGGCGTACTCGGTGAACACGCCGTTGGTCCACACCGCGCGGGCCTCGTCGAGCTCGGCGGGGCTGTGCGCCGACAGATCGAGCATGCCCCACGGAAGCCCGTCGCAGATCGGCCGGCGCCGCGCCATCCGGCGACCGGTCCACCCGCCCAGGTACGTGATCTCGAGCTGCGCGGTCACGGCGACTCACCCTCGCACGGCCGGCGGCTGCCCTTGCCGACGACGTTGCCGCACATCGGCCGCTCGCGGTTGTTGTTGCGCGGTCGCATCACGGCGCCGGCGGCGGCCGCATCGGGCGCGGCGCTCACGGCCTGGGGCGCGAGCCGGCCGCTCTGGCCCACGTTGCCGCACGCCGGCCGGCCGTCGCAGTCGGTGAGCGGACGCGATGGCGTGCGCGCCACCGCCTGGGTGATGGCGTGATTGGCCGCGTGAAGGAGCACGCGCGCGCGCAGGGAGGTGGCCGCCGGCCGGGGCGCCGGCTGGGCGGCGGTCTCGTGGCAGCCGGCGGCGAGGGTGGTCCCGAGGGCGAGGAGGGTGGTGGCGAGCTTCATGGAGGAAGGACGGCGGCCACCGCCGACCGTTAACCAGCCGTGCGATGATCGCGCCGTGAAGGACGACGGGAAGCGAGCGCTCGAGCGGATCATCCTGTGGTTGGGCGTGCTTACCTTCGGCGGCTTCGGCGTGGCGTTCATCGTCGCGTTCGACGGCATCGCCCGGACACTGGGCATCGTCACCGGCGCCACCGGCCGGGTCGATCTGATCGCGACGTATGTCGGCTTCGAGCTCGGCTTTGCGATCTTCCTGGCCCTTTGTGCACTGCGCCGCGAGTGGCTGCGCATGGGTCTCATCGCCAGCGGCCTGGCCTTCGCCGGCTTCGGCACCGCTCGCGGGATCGCCCTCGCCCTCCACCACGCCGAGGCCGCGACCTTCCTCTGGTATCTGTTCGCGGCCGAGGCCGTCGGCGGCGCCGTCTCGTTCTGGGCGGCGAGCCGGGTCGGAGATCCTGAGCAGGAGCGGTGACGGTGTCGAGCTCGACTGGAAGCACGAGGCCAACGACGCGTTCCGGTGGGTGAAGCGCCTGGCCGGCGCCGCCGGCAACAAGGCGCTCGCGCCGATCGGCAAGGATCGGCAGCTCGCCGGACGCCGCACCGACGAGCGCAGGCGCTGGCCCGGATCCGCGGCCGCGCGCCCTGGACTTGGCTCAGCTCTGACGGCAGTCCGGCTGGGCGCGACCTGGCTTGGTCATCACCAGCTGGTAGAGCTGGCCGGCGCGAGCACGCGACGAAGCGGCGGAGCCCAGGAGGTAGAACTTCCACATCTGGTAGAAGCGGCGATCGTACTTCGCGGCGATCTCCGTGTACGTCCGGTCGAAGTTCTCCCACCACGCCATCAAGGTGGGGGCGTAGTCGGGCCCGATGTTGTGGAGGTCCTCGACCACGAACTTGCCCTCGACCGCACGACCGAGCTGGGCGAGGGACGGGGCGACCGCGTCCGGGAAGATGTACTTGGCGCCGAAGGGCGTGCCCCGGTGGAGGCTGCGGTTGTTGGCGATGGTGTGGATCAGGGCCACGCCGTCGTCGACCATGCAGCGATCGATCACGTTCATCACGTCGCGGTGGTTCTTGGGACCGACGTGCTCCATCATGCCGATCGACACCACGCGATCGAAGCGACCGGTGACGTCGCGGTAGTCGCACAGCCGCAGCTCGACCGGCAGGTGCTTCCACAACTTGTTGCCGAGCGCGACCTGCTCCTTCGACAGGGTCACGCCGAGGACCGTGCAGCCGTACTTCTCGGCGGCCCAGCTCGCGAACCCACCCCAGCCGCAGCCGAGATCCAGCACGCGCATGCCAGGTGCCAGCCCGACCTTGCGGCAGACCAGATCGAGCTTGGCCTCCTGCGACTCGGTCAGGGTCTTGGCCTGCTTCCAGTAGCCGCAGGTGTAGACCATGCGCTCGTCGAGCATGCGGGTGTAGAGATCGTTGCCGATGTCGTAGTGAGCCTCGATCGACGCGCTCGCGCGGGCCTTGCTCTGCAGGTTCATCAGCACCGCCTTGGCGGTCAGCGCCCGCAGGCGCCAGCTCCCGGTGATCTTCTGTGCCAGGTCGGCGCGCAGCAGCTTCTCGAGCATCACGTCGAGGGCATCGGTCTCCCACCAGTCGTCCATGTACGACTCGCCGAGGCCGAGAGAAGAGTCGCGCAGCAGGCGCGCGTAGAAGCGATCGTCGTGGACCCTGAGGTCGCCGGGGCGAGTGCCGCCGATCTGGACGTCGGCGAGCTCGAACAGCTCGCGCACGATCCCCTCAGCGTCGCGGGTTCGAGCAAACGCACCCACGGCGGGCAGGACCCGCTCGAAGAGGTCGCGGAGCGGTGCGGTCCGGGTCGGCGCGGTCTGGGATGTCACCCGGTGTGAGTCTCACGGGCGCCATGGATCGACAAGCGATTGACTCCGGTCTGCCGGCGGAGGATGGTGGCCGCCGTGTCCGACGTCGTAGTGGGAGCGTCTTCAATGGCGGAGCTTCGTACCGAGCTCCGCGCCCGCAGCCTCACCGGTCCGACCACGGCCCGGGTCCTGGTCGAGCTCGGGTTCCATCTGCTCTGCGCCCTCGGTGGCATCGCGCTCTTCGTGATCGCGGACGCGCTTCCCTGGCAGGCCCTCGGCCTGTTGATCATGACGCTCGGCAACCTCGGCGTCGGCACCAATACCCACACCGCGTCCCACCACGCCGCCAGCTCGAAGCGATGGGTCAACGACCTGCTGACCTGGTTCGGCTATCCGTTCTTCCTCGGCATGAGCGCCACGTCCTGGCGGTACCAGCACGTCACGCTGCACCATCGCAGCCCCAACGTGGCCGGCGTCGATGGCGACTCCAACTTGATGCCCCTGTTCGCCCTCACCGAGCCGGAGGTCCAGGCCCGTCGGGGCCTCCACCGCATCTACCTGCGGCGCGCGCAGTGGCTGGTCTTGCCGATGCTGGCCTGGGCCACGGGCTTCGCCCGGCAGAAGAAGTGCACCCAGCGCTTGATCTCGGTGTTGCGTGATCCCGAGCAGCGGCGCTGGGCCCACTGGACCGACGCCGGCGCCCTGGTGGCGCACGTGGTGGCGTGGTTCGTGGTGCCGTCGCTGTTCTTCCCCGTGCTCGACGTCATCGGCTTCAACCTCCTGCGCGTCGCGCTGGTCGGATACCCGCTGTTCGCGGTGCTGGCGCCGGCCCACTACCCGGCCGGCGCCGTGGCGCTCGAGCCCGGCGCCAAGCCGACCGACGCGGTGCGGCTGCAGACCGCCACCACCATCAACTTCCGCACTGGACCTCTGGGGCGCCTGTGGTGCTCGGGTCTCGAGTACCAGATCGAGCACCATCTCTTCCCGACCTGCAGTCACGTCCACTATCGCACCATGAGCCCGCTGGTGAAGGCGTACTGCGACCGGCACGGCTATCAGCACCGGACCCTGGGCTGGGCCGCGGCCATCTGGCAGACCCTGCGGGTCTTCCGCCGGCCCAAGCCCGTCGTCCGCCACGTCGACGAGCTGCGCGTCACCGAGATGGGGCAGCGCGAGGCGATCGTCGACCCGGTCGTCGACCTGGTCGACCTGGCCGACGCGCCGGGCGACGTCGTCCAGGCGTAGCGTCGGCTCGGCTGCCCGGATCCCAGGGGGCGGGGGTGCGGCGTTACACGCGCTCGATCCGCGCCGGCACGTGTTTGTGCCACGGCGTGCCGACAAACGGATCGCGATCGGTCGACGCGGTCAGCTCGTTGGGGGCGACGCCGGTCGCCGGCTCGTCGCCGTCGCCGCCGGCGGGATAGGTGAGTCCGAGGCCATTGGGCAGGGCCAGGTGGCCGCGCTGCATCGATGGCGACACCTCGATGGCCACCACCACCGAGTCGCTCCTGGTGGTGAGCCGCACCGCGTCGCCGCTGTCCACGCCGAGCGCGCGCGCGTCCTCGGGGCTCACCCGCAACGCGCCGCCGGCGTCCTTCTTGCGCCAGGTCGGGTCGCGCATGATGGTATTGGCGGTGAACGATCGCCGCTCGCCGGCCGACAGCACCATCGGGAAGGCGGCATCGGCCGCGGACGCGGGCTGGTGCAGCGTCTTGCCCAGCTCGTCGAGCAGGTCGGGGAGGTCGAGGTGGATCTTCTTGTCCGGCGTCGAGATGCGGGGCAGCACGCCGGACCACTCGTCGACGGCGAACACCACCGCCGACGGACCGGCCAGGATGCGGTCGAACATCGCGGTCGCGACCTCGAGCGGCGTGCCACGGAAGCCGGCGCGGGCGAGCGACGCCGGCGCCGCCATCGCCGCCCGCAGCGCCAGGCCGAACAGCACCGCACCCTCGCGCTGGGCCTCGGGCAGATCGAGCGTGCGGTAGAGCAGCACCGGCGCCAGGTGGGTGAGTTTCGGATCGGGAAGGACGCGGGCCATGAAGGCCTGGGCGTAGGCCGCCCGACCCTGCGCCGCCGCCGCTCGCAGCGGCGCCAGGTGCGCCTCGGTGATCACGCCCAGCGCCTCGCACAGCCGGGCGTGGATCTCGGCCTCGGGCAGCGGCCCTGCCCCGGTTTCGCTGAGGCCGCCGAGCCCGTCTCGTGACGGGCCCGGCGGCGGCGGGAACAGCCGCGGCCGCAGGTGGAAGCAATTCTCGGGGAAGTCAAAGTTGAAGAACGTCGCCTCGGCCTTCTCGAACTGCGTGGCCGCGGGCAGCACGTAATCGGCGAGACGCGCGGTCTCCGACATGGCCACGTCGATGACGACCAGCGTGTCGAGCGAGCGCAGCGCCTCGCGCATGCGCTTGGAGTCGGCCAGCGAGTGCGCCGGGTTGGCGGCCTCGACGATCATGGCGCGGTAGCGCCTGGGATGATCAGTGAGGATCTCGTCGGCGATCACGTTGCACGGCACCAGGCCGCTGACGATGCGCGCGCCCGCCACCGGGCTCGGATGCGCCGACGCGCCGCCCCACAGCGGCACCAGCGTGGTCGGGATGAAGTGCGTGCCCGGCTTGCCGATGTTGCCGGTGAGCACGACCAGGAGCTTGTGCAGGTAGCTCACCAGCGTCGAGTGCTGGTTCATCTGCACGCCCAGATCCTCGAAGCTGGCGAGCGCCTTGGCCCGGCCGATGACGCCGGCGGCGGCGCGCACCTGGGGTTCGGCCACGCCGGCACGCTCGCAACACGCGGCGACATCGATGGCGCGCAACGCCGCCAGCACCGGCTCGTCACCGACCGCGTGGGCGGCGACGAACGCCTGATCGACCAGTTTCTCCTCGACGATCGCGGCCAGGATCGCGGCCAGCAGCCACGCGTCACCACCGGGCTTCACCTGCAGGTGGATGTCGGCCAGCTCCGCCGTCTCGCTGCGGCGCGGATCGATCACGATGAGTGTGCGCGCCGGATCGGCGGCCAGCTCCTTGAGCGTCACCCGCGCCCGCGGGATCGAGTGCGAGTGCCACGGGTTCTTGCCCAGGAACAGCGCCACGTCGCAGTGCTCGAAGTCGGCGCGCGTGCTCGTGCCCAGCATGCGATCGCTGACCCAGAACTCGCCGGTCTTCTCCTGGGCCAGCGCGCTCGAGCGGTAGCGCGAGCCCAGCGCCCGCCGCGTCGCAGTCGAGTACGCGCCGGGCAGGTGGTTCCCCTGCCCACCGCCGCCGTAATAGAAGATGGTGTCGCCGCCGTGGGTGTCGCGCACCGCGGCCAGGCGCGCCGCGACCTCGCGGATCGCCGTGTCCCAGTCGATGGCCTCGTGCGTGCCGTCGGGGCGGCGACGCAGCGGCGTCATCAGCCGATCGCGCGCGTGCTGGTAGAGATTCAGGCGATGCGGCTTCTCGCACGCGTACCCGCGCGACGCCGGATGTTGCTTGTCGCCGCGAAACCTGACGAGCTGGCGACCGTCGTCACCGCCGAGCTCGACCTCGATGCCGCAGTTGCACTCGCACAGGATGCAGGCCGTCGACTTCCACCGACCATTCGTGCCCGCGCCAGTGACCTCGCTCGTGTCATCGGACATGCGTCGAGCCTGGACAATCAGGTCTCTTCATGCAACCATTTTCTGGTGCGAACGCGGTTCGACGGCGAGAACTGCTCGGTCGCCCGCGCCCTCGAGGTGCTGGGCGACTGGTGGACGCTCCTCGTCGTTCGCGAGGCCTTCATCGGCACCCGCCGCTTCGGCGACTTCGAGGCCAACCTCGGCATCGCCAAGAACGTCCTGAGTCAGCGCCTCGATCACCTCGTCGAGCACGGCGTGCTCGCCCGCGTCGACGCCGGCGTCCACGGCACCCGCTACGAGTACGAGCTCACCCCCATGGGCAAGGACCTGGTCACCGTCATGACCGCCCTCCGCCAGTGGGGCGATCGCTGGATCTTCGGCGAAGGCCACGAGCCGCTCGTCGTCGTCGATCGCAAGACCGGCCGCGCGATCCCGCGCCAGGTCCTGCGCGGCGAGGACGGCGAGCCGCTGCGCGGACGGGATCTGGATGTGCAGCCCGGGCCGGGCGCGACGGCGAAGACGCGGGGCCGGTTCAGAAGCGGGTGAGGTGGGAGCTCTCAGCCGCCGGCCTGGCGTCGCCTGACAGCTCGCGCTGGTGCTGGAGAAGCCGCGCTCGGGGGCAAGCGCACCATCCCCGGATCAAGCTCCGCGAGGTGCCAGGACCGTTCTGACGCGCCCGTGGCGGCCTGCGCCCAGCGGCGGCCGGCTCAACGCGGCAGCCCGCTCAGCGCAGCGGCGCCGTGCCGCGGATCAGCACGCCGCGCTCGATGGCGTGACCGATGTGCCGATAGAAGATCGGCTCGGTCGAGGTGGCGGGGTGGTGCATGTCGATGTCGGTCGCGTCGAACGTTCCGAGGGTATCCATGCGGGAGAGCTGATCGAGGCGGCGGAGGTAGAGCATGTGGCGGCCGGGGGTGGTCCAGGCTGCCGCCGTGAGCAGGTGGCCAGCGGTCAGCTCGATCTCGGTGCCGCCGTGGGTGCGGTTCACCCACGCGGTGCCGACCTGCTGGTACGCGCGGGCGTCCGACCGACGGATCCAGCTGCTACCGTTGTAGGCCAGGTCGGTCGCGTCCGCCGGCGTGTTGGCGACGATCGTCGCCGCGCTCCCGAGGCGGCGGATCACGCGGTTCGACGCGTGGGGGTACACGGGGTCGTTGGCGTGGCAGTCGAGGTCCTTGGTGCCCACGCCCAGCTCCGCGATCGTGGACCAGCCGGCCGTGGCCGACGCCCACTGGTAGAGCCGCCCACCGGTGTTCATGCCGAGCATGCGCCCGTCGTCGCAGGCGGCGATCTTCGCGAACGCGGTGGCGCCGAGCCGGGCCTCGGGCTGGAAGTCGACGCCGCGGATGGTCAACTGCTGGCCGATGTACACACCGAGGTTGGGTTTCGGCGTGCCGTCGGACGCCGTGCCACCGATCCCGAACGTCGCCAGGTAGCGGCCTCCGCAGGTCTGCGTTCCCTGCGAGATGCCGATGACGTACGTGCGACCGGCGGGATCCGTCCACAGCGCGGGGCCATCGAGCACGGTGTACGCGATCGATCGGGCCACGCGGCGCGAATCACGCCGCCGGTGCGTGAACCGCACCGAGAGCCGTGGTCACGGCAGCCTCAATCCACGTTCCCGCAAGGCGGGGACGTGCGCCCCGTCCACGCGGTGCTCGTGGACCAGCGTCATCGCGTCCACCAGGTACCTCCGCAAGTGAACCGTCAGGCCCCAGCGGGGCGCGACCTCGAAGCCGGCGATCAGCCAGCCGGCCTTGAGCTTGGGCACCAGGATCGCGTTGTTGTCGGCGCGGTGGCGGCTGTACATCTCGCGGAAGCCGGTGTCGCGGGCGGCGGCGGTCACGCGCTCGAGCAAGCCCTTGTACAGCCCGCGGCCGCGCCACTCGGGGCGGAAGACCGAGACCGTCATGTAGTAGCGGCCGAAGGTCTCCTGCTGGCCCCAGTAGCCGCCGATGGTCTCGCCGCCGGCGTCGAACAGCATGCGGTGCTGCAGGCGATCACCGACGATGCCATCGAGATCGCGGATCGCCGCCGACTGCTCGGGGGTGAACAGCGGGCCGAGCGCCAGGCCCGGGCGATCGAGCGTGCCGCTCCACATCGGGTCGACCGACGCGTGCCACTCGCTCTCGCTGACCTGACGGATGCTCACCCCGTCGGCGAGGGGCGTGCTCAGGTGGCGCAACGTGGCGGCGTCGAAGCGGGCGCGGGCGTCGGAGGCAGACATTCCCGCATCGTAGTACGCTCGGGCAGCGGATGAGCCGACTCACCGACGACGACCTCCACCTCTTCAACGAGGGCACGCACTACCGGCTGCACCAGAAGCTGGGGGCGCACGTGAGCGCGGGCGGCGGCGTCGAGTTCGCGGTGTGGGCCCCCAACGCGAGCGCGGTCGAGGTCGCCGGTGACTGGAACGGCTGGCAGGGTGGCACGCCGCTCACGGTGCGCGGGAACTCCGGCATCTGGGAAGGCCACGACCCGCGGGCCGCGGCCGATCACCGCTACAAGCTCCGCATCACGTCGCACAGCGGCGAGCGCCTGGAAAAGGCCGACCCGTTCGCGATCTTCGCCGAGGTGGCGCCGGCGACCGCGTCGATCATCTGGAACGGCGCCCACCCGTGGGCCGACGAGGCGTGGATGCGCGGGCGCCACCGCGGCGCCCGCCTCGACCAGCCGTGGTCGATCTACGAGGTCCACCTCGGCTCGTGGATGCGCGAGCACGGGCACTACGGCAAGACCCTCGACTACCGCGAGCTCGGCGCGCGCCTGGCCGAGCACGTCGGCCGCCTCGGCTTCACCCACGTCGAGCTGATGCCGGTGATGGAGCACCCGTTCTACGGCTCGTGGGGCTACCAGGTCACCGGCTACTTTGCGGCGACCTCGCGCTACGGCCGCCCCGAAGATCTGATGGCGCTGGTCGACACTCTGCACCAGGCCGGCATCGGCGTGATCCTCGACTGGGTCCCCGCCCACTTCCCGACCGATGCCCACGGCCTGGGCTGGTTCGACGGCACCCACCTGTTCGAGCACGCCGATCCGCGGCGCGGCTTCCATCCCGACTGGACCAGCTTCATCTTCAACTTCGCGCGCCACGAGGTGCGCAGCTTCCTCATCTCGAGCGCGTTCTCGTGGCTCGAGCGCTTCCACGTCGACGGCCTGCGGGTCGACGG
>SXJR01000598.1 GCA_005779305.1 Myxococcales bacterium | reverse complement strand
GGGCGGGTGGTCGCGCGCGGCGCAAACACGCCGCTACCGTACGCGCGGGTCATGCGCGAGGCCCGCGGCGGCGGTGCCAGCGCCACCCCGGCCAACGCCGGCACGGTCACTGCCACCGACGGCACCTTCGAGCTCACCGGCGTGCCGGCGGGTCCGGTGTCGCTCACCATCGGCGCCGGCGGCCATCACCCGCGCATCGAGGCCGGCCTGGTCGCCACCGACGGCGCCGTCCTCGGCCCGCTCGAGATCGCGCTGGCGCCGCTGGCACCGGGCGAGCGCCCGCAGCTCGAGCTGGTCGGCATCGGCGTCAAGCTGGTCGGCGACGGCGACGGCCTGCGCGTCGACGGCGTGGTGCCCGGCGGCGGCGCAGAGGCCGCCGGCGTGGTGGTCGGCGATCGGGTGATCGCGGTCGAGGGCACCACGGTCACCGAGCTCGGCCTCGACGGCGCCATCGCCCGCATCCGCGGCGCGCCCGGCACCGTCGTGCGGGTCACCATCGATCACGACGGTCGCAGCGTCGAGCTGGCGATCGAGCGCAAGGTCATCCGCTCGTAGGGCGGTCGAACCTCGATTCGCCAGGTCAATCACCCCCACTCAAACCGTATCCCCAGGATTCAGGGCGGCATCGGCCCACATGGCCTCGCGGCGGCGACGTCGGCGGCGATCGTCGTCGTATGATGCCGGCCTCGCATGGAGAGCGCCCTGGTGTTCGTCGGCCTCGCCGTGCTGGTCACGGTGGTGGCCTGGCGCCCACACGGCTGGGGGCCGACCGTAGGCGCGGTCGCCGCCGTCGCGGTCGCTGCCCTGGGCGGCGCCGTCCACCTTGCCGACCTCCGTACCGCCGCCGACGCGCAGTGGCGCGCCTACATCACGCTGGCCTCGATCATGACCATGACCTCGACAGCCGAGCGCATGGGCCTGCTCGAGCGCCTGGCCGCGATCATCGAGCCGCGCACCCGCGGCCCGGTGCGCCACGCCTTCCGGGTCACGTTCGTGCTCTCGGCGGCGGTCGCCGCCGTCCTCTCCAACGACGCCGCCATCCTGCTGATGACGCCCACCGTGCTGCTACTCCTGCGCACGGTCTACCCCAAGCGCCATCCCAAGTTCCTGGTGCCGTTCGCGATCGCCGTGTTCGCCGCCGCCGGCGTGGCGCCGCTGGTCATCTCCAACCCGATGAACCTCATCTTCGCCGACCACAACGGCATCGGCTTCAACGAGTACGCGATCTCGATGATCCCGGTGGCGCTGGTCGGATGGCTCACCACCTACGCGGTGCTGGCGTGGATCTTCCGCGCGCCGCTCTCGGATCCGGATCCCGCGCTCGGCGCGTGGCCGGCGCGCCCGCCGCCGCTGACCATCGGCCCGCTGGTGGTCCTCGCCGTGGTCGGCGCCGCGCTCTGCGCCTATCCGGTCATGGCCTACGTCGACGCGCCGCTGTGGCCGGTCGCCGCCGCCGGCGCCGCCGTGTGTCTGGTCGCCAGCCTGGCCTCGGGTCACCCGCCGGCCGCTCTGGTGCGCGGCATCGCCTGGACCATCTTCCCGTTCCTGCTCGGCGTGTTCGTGCTCGCCATCGCGCTCGACCGAGTCGGCGTGGTCGAGTGGCTGCGCTCGCTCTACGACGTCGCGCCCGGCCGCACTGCCACCATCGGCGTCACCTCGGCGGTGGGCTCGGCCGTGCTCAACAACCACCCCATGTCGGTGCTCAACGCCTTCGCCCTCGAGGGCGCGCACGATCCCCATCACACCGACGCGCTCGCCGCGCTGGTCGGCGGCGACCTCGGTCCCCGCCTCCTCCCGGTCGGTTCGCTGGCGTCGCTACTCTGGTACGACCTGCTCCGCAGTCACCAGGTGGTGGTGCGCGTCGCCACATTCATCCGAGTCGGCGTCCTGCTCACCGTTCCTACGCTCACCATCTCGCTCGTCGTGCTCTGGCTCGTCGGCCAGCTTCGTTAGCCGTTGCCGCGACCGTATCAAGGCGTTCACCGTACCGCGCGCCGTCGCAGCGTCAGAACGGAAACTCGCCCTCGGCCTTGCGCTTCTTGAGCAGGTCGACCTTCTTCTTCTCGGCGCGGGTCTCCGCGGCCATCTCGGGGATGACGTCGTCGGGCATGGCGGCGACCTTGTCGAGCATCTCGTCGAAGAGCTTCTCGTCCTGCTTCTTGGGGGCGAGGAACTCGGCGACCAGGATGTAGGTCGAGGCGTAGTTGGGCGCGATCTTGATCGACGCCTGGAAGTGGGCGTTGCTCTTGTCGAGATCGCCGCCGGCGAAGCTGGGGGCGATCGAGTAGTAGGCGCCGAAGTAGCGATCGGCGGCGCCGTGGAAGTAGTTGGGATCGAAGCGCAGCACCATCTCCATGATGTTGTAGATGCGCTCCTTGAAGCTCAGCACCACCGTGATGTCCTGGGCGTTGGCCCAGCGACCCAGGTTGGTGGCGTGCCAGTAGAGGAGCTCGATGGCCTGCTTGTCGAGGAGCGCGACCGCGTCCTTCAGATCGACGCCGGCGGCCAGCCGCTTCTCGACCTCGGGCGACAGCGCCGCCATGCCGCGCTGGGCGTAGACGTAGCCCTTCTCGTAGGTGTCGAGGAACAGCTTGGGGTTCTGCTCCTTCTCGAAGAACAGCCACTGGTCGGCGAGGGCGTAGCAGGCGCGGGCCAGCTTGCCGTAGGTCTGCCAGTCGTCGTCCTTGAGCTTGATCGCCTCCTCGTACTTGACGATGGAGAGCTCGAGCTGGGCGCGATCGACGCGGCCGGCGAAGGCGGCGTCACCGGCGGCGATCGCCGCCGAGTGGGCGGCGGCGTCGGTCGCGGCGCCGCGGCGGATGCCGCCGGCGAGCCCTTGCGACGACGCGCAGCCGGCGACGACGGCCGTGGTGGCGGCGACGGGCGCGATGGCGAGCGCGGCGGACAGGAGAGAGCGAGCGAGACCACGAGCGAGAGACTTGGAACCCATAGGGACGCGACTATCGCGCTCGAAGAAGGGCGAGGGCAAGGGCAAGGGCAACGGCAACGGTCATTCGTCGGCCTTTTCCAGCGACCGGGCGACCTCGGCGCCGGCCTTGCCCGGAAGCGCGCGCGCGGCGCTGATCACCTCGGGACCGACGACGTGTCCGCGCCGGGCCAGCTCCAGCACGGCGGCCGCGGCCTCCTCGAGATCGGGCTCTCCGCTGCGTCCGACCAGCTCGGTCAGAGCCGCCGCCAGCCGCGGCGCGGCCTCGAAGTCGAGGTGCTGGGCCACGCGATCGGCGAGGTGCATCGCCGCCGAGGTCGCGGCCGCGATCGCGGTCCGGGCCAGCGTCGGCCGCGCCGTCGCCGCTTCGAGCAGGCGGCCGCTTCGCGCCAGATCCTGGGCCACGTCGAGCAGCGCGCCGACGTCGCCGGCGCGCCAGTACACGTCGATCAGGCGGCGCAGCGTGGGCACGTGGGTCGGATCGAGGTCCGACGCGCGCAGGAAGGCGTCGTCGGCGCCGGGCAGGTCGCCGAGCTGGGCCAGCAGCAGCTCGCCCAGTCGGTACAGGAGCGTGGCCCGGCTCTCGGGCGCGCCGGCCAGGCCGGCGAGGGTGCGCAGCGCCCGGGCGGCGCCGCCCCAGTTGCCGCGCTCGACGTAGAGCTCGGCCAGGGCCTCGAGCGAGCGGGGGTGGTGGGGCTCCTCGGCGACCACCAGCTCGAAGTAGTAGACCGCGCCGATGGTGTCGCCGGCCTTGCGGCACAGCTCGGCCAGCTCGGCCCGCGCGGCCGTGGTCGCCTGCACGTCGCCGGGCACCACCAGCTCGAGCGCGCTCCGCGAGGCGCGGATCGCCGCCTCGAGATCGCCGAGCTTGCCGGCCAGGCGCGCGCAGGTGGCGTAGATGTCGCGGCGCGACGGATTGAGCCGCGCCGACTGCTGGGCCAGGGTCAGGGCCTTGGCGTCGTCGCCGAGCGCCTCGGCCAGCTCGGCGCGGCGGAGCATGAGCACGTCGGCGGGCAGGCGCGAGGCGTTGGCGGGCAGCCGCGCGTAGAGCTCGGCCGCCGCCGCGAGGTCGCCGGTGCTGTGGGTCAGCTCGGCCAGGCTGTCGAGCGCCGGGGCGTAGCTCGGATCGGCCGCGAGCGCGCGTTCCCACGCCGCCCGCGCCGCCCGCGGATCGTTGCGGCGCTCGGCCTGTAGCCGGCCCAGCTCGAACCACAGGCTGGCCTGCTCGGTCGGATCGGGCTCGGCGGCGGCGCGCGACGCGTAGAGATCGACGGCCGCGCTCCAGTCGCTGCGCGCGTTGGCGCGATCGAGCAGGAGCCGGAACGCGGGCGTGTGGGTGGGCGAGACCGCGAGCAGGCTCTTGGCCGAGGTCTCCATGGCCGCTCCGTCGGCGGCGGCCACGGCCCGAGTGAAGTCGTGCTCGCGCGCCGCGGCCTCACGGACCAAGGCGTCATCCCGCGCCGGCTCGGCGGAGAGCCGCACCGCCTCGGCGCGGGCAGCCCGGAGGAGCCCATGTCCTCGGCCATGCGCCGCTGCATCTCGCTGATGTTGATCATGGAAGTGGGGGCCTCGACCTCCCTGGCGTCCTTGTGGACGTCGGCCTCGGTGACGGTGCCGAG
>SXJR01000085.1 GCA_005779305.1 Myxococcales bacterium | reverse complement strand
GGCGGCGACGGTGGCGGCCTCGTCGCCGGCGCGGCGAGCGGTGCGGGCGCGGGTCCAGTGCACGATCACGGCGTCCTCCTCGGCGCCGGCGCGGCCGGCGCGGACGACCAGCGGCTCCCAGGCCGGTCCCAGGTCGCCGTCGACGGCGAGGCGAGCCGCGTCGCGCACCAGCGCGAGCCAAGGGGTGTGCCCGACCTCGTCGCCGCGGACCTGATCGAGCAGCCGAGCCGCGCTGCCGATCTCGCCGGCGGCGGCGAGGAGCAGCGCGTACCAGAGGGTGCCGATCACCGGCGGGCGGGCGCGAAAGCGCTCGACGCCGATGCGGTGCGAGACCTCGGCAGCGGCCAGCGCACCCTCGAGGTCCCCGGTCCACCAGCGCAGCTCCGACAGGTTGTACCAGCCCCACAGCTCGAGCTGGTCGATGCCCATGCGGTTGGCGATGGCGATGGCGGCGGCGGCATCGGCCTCGGCGCGGGCCGGCTCGCCGAGCCGGCGCCAGACGTTGATGCGGTTGAAGTGCGCGGCGGCGAGGTGGAAGTGATCGCCGGTGCGCTCGCACAGGACGATGACGCGGTCGAGCACCGCGCGACCGTCGTCGACGAGGCCGAGCCGGCGCAACACGCCGCCGAGCATGAGCATCGAGCCGATCGCGGTGTCGTGATCGCCGGTGCGCTCGGCCAGGTCGATCGCGCGCTCGAGCTCGGCGCGGGCTTCGCCGAGGCGCTCCTGGCGCGCGCGCACCACGCCCAGCCAGTTGTGGAGGCGGGCGCGGATCGGGTCGGGCAAGCTCGCCGGGGCGGTGGCCGCCGCCTGCTCGATGGCGCGCACCGCCTCGCCGAGCTGTTCGGTGAAGTCGGCCACGGCGGTCTCGATGACCAGGATGTCGACGAGCGCGTCGGTGGCGCCTTCGGCCTGGGCCAGGGCGCGGGCCTCGCGCAGGTCGGACGCGGCCTCGTCGTACTGCGTGAGCATGCGGCGGGCGCGGCCGCGTTCGGTGAGCAGCCGACGGCGGCGTGGCGTGGCGGCGCCCCCGGCGAGATCGAGGGCGACGGTGAGCCAGCGTGCGGTCTCGAGGTGGGCGAGGCGGGCGCCGGCGGCGGCGGAGAGGTGCTCGAGGTGGTCGAGCGCGAACTCGGTCTCGCCGGCGCGGGCGGCGTGGTAGGCGAGCTCGGCGGCGCGATCGGAGGCGTGGGCGTCGTCGCGGAGGTGGGCGAGGACGGCGCGGTGGACGGCGACGCGCACCGGCTCGGGGAGGTTCTGGGCGATGGCTTCCTGTTCGGCTTCGGAGCGAAAGGTGTATGCGTTGCCTGGCTCAGGACGAACGGAGACAAGCCCACTGGCGCCGAGACGGGCCAGACCGATCGCGGGATCGATGGTCACGCCGGCGGCGGGGACGTCGGCGGCGGCGACGACCTCGGCGAGGGTGAAGCGCGGGCCGAGCAGCGCGCAGACGCGGGCCAGCTCGGCGAGCCCAGGCGAGAGCGCGGCCAGGCGGCGACTGACGAACCAGTGCACGCCCGGCGCCGGCGGCAGGAAGTCGAGCTCGTCGGCGGCGAGGTACCAGACGTCGCTGCCGGGGTGGCGACGGACGAGGCCAGCGCGCACGAGCTCGCGCGCGAGCGCAGCGATCACCCCGGGCACGCCACCGGTGCGGGCAGCGAGGCGCGCGACCAGAGGCTCGGGGATGCGACGCGCGGGCGCCAGCAGCCGGCGCAGGAGCGTCGCGGCGTCGCTGTCGTCTAGCGCGGCCAGGGTCGCGAGCGTCACCCGCGCGCCGTCGAGCCAGGCCGGCCGCGCGTCGGCGATGGTGTCGGCGGCGACCAGCGCCACCCACAGCGGGCCATCACCGGCTCGCACGGCGGTGGCGAGCCCGTCGAGGACGGTGGCGTCGATCCACTGGGCGTCGTCGATGACGATCGCGACCGGGCCACGGGCCAGCGCCTCGTCGAGCGCGGCGCGGATCTGGACGGTCAGCGGTGACGGTGACGGTGATGGTGACGACGCTGGCGATGACGGTGACGGGGCGCCGAGCCTGGCCAGGAGCTCGGCGGCGGCGGCGCCGGCGCTGGCGCCGAAGCTGCGATGGCCCTCGATCCGGATCACAGCCGCGTCGGACACCAGCGCCACCACGGCGTCGGCGAGCGCCGCGGCCAGCCGACTCTTGCCGCTGCCGGCGCCGCCCAGCGCGACCCACAACCCGGGCGGCCCGCGATCGAGCGCGGCGCGCGCGCCGGTCATGGCCTCGCCGATGAGGGCGTCGCGTCCGAGGAGCGACGGCGGCGACACGGTGGTGGCCGGCGCCGCGATCGCGGAGACGCCGCGGAGCGTGACGTGCTCGGACGCGTCGGGCAGCGGCACCAGCTCGGCGTCGTCGAGCTCGCGGGAGGCCGCGGCGGTGAGGGCCACCGCGAAGGTCGCCGTCGGCATCCACTCGACGGGCCGCTCGATGGGCGCGCCGTAGAGCGCGGTGCGGCCGCGAGCCCGCCGCACCAGCACCTCGGCGACGTGGACGACGGCGCGCCCTCCGGCGGCCGCGACGCTCCGGGCCAGGGCGAGTGCCGCCGGCAGCGGCGCGGCGTGCTCGTCAGGCAGGAAGGCGAGCACCACCCGCGCCCCGACCTGCCGCGCGATGATGCCGCCGCGCCGGCGCACCTCGTGATCGAGGTTCCAGCCAGGAGGTACGCCCTCCACGGCGACCAGGGCCACTCGCGAGCGCGCCGTCGGCGCCTCGGCCCGCGCCGACGTCACCCTCTCGGCCCCGTCCGGGTCGATCGCCACGAGCGCGGTCAGCACCGCCGCGGCGCTCTCTGGACGATCGGCCGGCGCCTTGGCCAGGCACGCCGCCACCAGCTCATCGAGGGCACGCGGCACGGCGCGCAGGCTCGACAGCCGGGGCGGCCGGAACGCCAGGTGGCCGAGCTCGATGGCCGCGCGATCGCCCGCGAACGGCGGTCGCAGCGTGAGCGCCTCGAACAGTACCGCTCCGAGGGCATAGAGATCGGTGCGCGGATCGACGGCGCCGCCGCGGAGCTGCTCGGGCGCCATGTAGAGCGCGGTGCCAGCGATCATCGCGCCGCCGGCGGCGAGCGCGTCGCCGGCGCGGACGGCGAGCCCGAGATCGAGGAGACGCACGCGCCCGGCCGCATCACGCGCCAGGTTGTCGGGTTTGAGATCGCGGTGGATCCATCCAGCGCCGTGCAGCGCCACCAGCGCGGCCGCGACCCCGCGGCCCCAGACCAGCACCTCGTCGAGCGGCAGCGGATCTCGCGCACGCTCCAGCGCTCCGCCGAGTGTCCCGCCGCCGACCAGCTCCATGATCAGGTAGGGCCGGCCATCGGCGAGCGCGCCATCGGCGACGTGCGCGGCCACCACCGGCGCACCCTCGCCGGACACCGTGCTCGCGCCGATCACCTGCTGGGCCGCAGCCTCGTCGGCAAGCGCCGCCGAGACGCCGGCGCCGCGGCCGTGCCCGACCTTCAGCGCGCACGTCGCGCCGTCGCCGGCCCGCGTCACGCGCCAGACCGCGGCCTGACCTCCGGCCGCGATTGGCTCGCCCACCCTCCACCCGGGCACCTCCGGCGCCGCCGGTGCCTCGACGATTCGGCCCTCCTCCACGATTGCCGCCACGCCGTCGGCAGGACAGCTCGCACCCGCTGCGAGCTTGCGAAAACAGCGCGGGCAGCGCACCGCCCCAGCGTATCAGGCGCGCCCAGAAGACGTCCGCGCCGGCGTCGTCGCAGCTAGGCGGCGGGGACGGTGTCAACTTTGTCAACTTTTCCAGGCGGCCGGGAACGAGCGACCGGTCCGCCGACGCGAGCCCGACGAGCTCGCGACCTCGACGGGTGACCGTGCTGGCCAGATCACCGCGGAGTTCGCGGAGCGGACGGCCAAAGTTGACAAAGTTGACACCGTCCCCTGTGGATCTAGAAGGCGTCCGCGCCGGCGTCGTCGCAGCTCACCGCGCAGGCGGCGTCCTCGGAGCCGGCCTCGGCGACGGCGTCCAGGGTGGCGTCGGTAGCGTCGGCATCGAGGCCGGCGTCATCGGGCGGCAACGCGTCGGGCGGCGACGCGTCAGGGCCGGCATCGGGTACGAGGGGCGCGTCGGGCGGCGACGCGTCGACGCTGGCATCCGGGACCAGAGGCGCGTCGAGCTGGGCCGCGTCGACGCCAGCGTCGGGCGTCATCGGTGCGTCGACCGTCGCCGCGTCGACGCCGGCGTCGGGCGTCATCGGTGCGTCGACCGTCGCCGCGTCGACGCCGGCGTCGACACCGCCCATCACCGGAACGATGCCGCCGTTGCCGCCCATGTCCTCCTTGCCCGGCACCAGCGGCGACTGCGCGCACACCAGGTAGTCGGCCGGCGAGTTCTGCTCCAGCGCGAAACGTCGGATCTCGTCCTGCGACTCGATCTTGCCGTCGATGGGCGCGAACCAGCGGGCGGCGCGGATGCGGCTCTCGCGCTGGGCGTACAGCTCCATGCGCCAGTCATTGGACGAGCTCGACAGGAAGCGGCCCACCCGGAACGTCGACAGGCCGCTGCCGACGTGGGTCGGCTCGGCGGCCCAGCGGTCACCGACCGCCATGAGGCCGTCGTCGATCGTGCCGTGTACGGCGTCGACCTGCCAGGCCACGTCGGCGGACAGCTCGGCCGGCGTGAGCTCGAGCGCGGCGATCACGCCTTCGCCCCACGCCGTCGGATAGCGCAGCGCACCGTGGCTGCCGCCGTCGCCGCGCGCCACCGCGAACATCGCCACCTCGGTGCCGTCGCGGGTGAAGAACGTCTGGAAGCGGTGACGCTGCCCGACCGGCAGGGCCATCTCGGCCGGTGTGCTGGTCCAGCTCATGTTGCCGAGCGAGGACGCGCCGTCGCGCACGAACAACACGTTCTCGATCGTGTCGCCGTGCGAGGTCCGGAAGGCCAGCGCCGCCTCGTTGCGCAGCGCGATGGGCAGCGAGGCGTAGAACGCGAACTTGAACCACAAGGCGCCGGTCTGGCGTTTCACCACCGCCGGCACGTCGGGATCGCCGGCGTACTCGGGGCGCGCCACCGTGGTGATCGGCATGACCACGCCGTTGGGGAACGCACCGGTGGTGTCGACGGGATCGGGGAAGACGAACGACTCGCCGGGCAGCTCGGGGAGCCGCATCATCGGTGCCCAGCTCACGTAGCCGAGGTGCACGTAGCCGCGCAGCGGGCGCGCGTGCTCGCAGACCATGAGCGCGAAGACCGGCCACGCGTACCAGGGCGCCGCCGAGCGCACCAGCGTGTCGACGCGCGTGACCGAGAAGGTCGCGTCGATCGAGCGGCCATAGCCGTCGAAGGCGAGGCCGGTGAACACGACCTCTTCATCCGCCGCGAGCCGCGCCGATGTCGCCCCGCGCACGACCTCGACGTCGGGCCCGGTCGCCGCCCCGACCGTCCCGCTCGACGAAAGAAAGTTCACGGCGGTCACGCCAGCGGTCGGCGCCTCGCACGGCCCTGACGCCACCGCCTGCGGGCGCAGGCCGTAGATCATGGCGTTGTTGAGCGTGCCGCGGCCGGTGCCGCCCGGCGCCCAGACCGGGTCCATCCCGATGCCGGCGACGAGCTGCCAGAGCCCGATGTTGCCGTTGAAGTTGCCAGAGTTGGCGTCCCAGCCGCCGCGCCGGGGCTCGTCGTCCTCGCTCGCCGCGTCGGGCGAACCCCACCGGTCGCCGCCCGAACAGGCGGCGCACAGGCCAAGCGCGACGAGGAACCTGAACTTCACGGTCGATTGCTTCGATGCACGGCGCATACCGCGCTACGACGAACGACGAGGCCAGCTTGCGCACAGGTGCAGGTGCGCGCCCGCAGGCTGCCGGCATCACCGCTGGCCAGCCCAAGCACCTCCCTGCCTGTTATAGTACCTCCTCATGCCCGAGCTGTTCAGTGGCACGACGGGGGATACCGTTCTGCTCGACCGGGCCGGTAGGGAGATGTCGTACCGACGCATCACCGTCCAGGTGCTCGGCGGCGCCGACACCGGCGCCAGCGCCGTCGCCGACGGTGGTGAGATCGCCGTCGGCACCGGCGACGGCAACGACCTCAAGCTCAGTGATCCGTCGGTGTCTCGCCACCATTGCGTGATCTCGGTGCGGGCCAAGGGCTACCAGCTCGCCGATCTCGGCAGCACCAACGGCACGCTCGTCGTCGGCATCGGCGTCGAGAAGGCGTGGATCAAGCCGGGCACGATCATCGACATCGGCCACACCAGGCTGCGCTTCGACGTGCTCGACGATCGCGTGCGCGAGACCCTGGCCTCCGAGGAGCGCTGGGGCCGCGCGCTCGGCCGCAGCCAGGGCATGCGGCGGATCTTCGCGCTCATGCCACGCCTCGCCGCCACCGACTCGACGGTCCTGCTCGAGGGCGAGACCGGCACCGGCAAGTCGCTGCTCGCCGACGTACTGCACGACGCCAGCCCGCGCGGCGCCGCG
>SXJR01000597.1 GCA_005779305.1 Myxococcales bacterium | reverse complement strand
GGGCGCGACCGGTCTGGCGCAGTGCACCGAGCTGGTGTGGCACCTGCGTGGCACCGCGGGTGAGCGTCAGGTGGCCGACGCCAAGGTCGCACTCCAGCACAACCTGGGGCTAGGTGGCGCCTGTGTCGTGACGATGTACCGCCGCGACTGACGCTGGCGACCGCCCCGGCGGGCGGACCTGGGGATAGAGTAGGAGTCCGCCCATGTCCGCCCGTCTCGTGGTCATCAGTGGTCCCGATCGCGGCCGCGTGTTGCCCATCCCGCCCGAGGGCGGCATGGTCGGTCGCGGCGAGACCTGCTCGATGCGGCTGGCCGATGCCTCGGTCAGCCGCGAGCATTTTCGGGTCGGCATCCGTGACGGCCGTCCGCTGGTGATCGACCTGGGCAGCACCAATCGCACCCGGGTCAACGGCGAGCCGGTGGAGCTGCGCCCACTGTCGCCTGGCGATCGCATCGAGATCGGCCATTCGGTGATCGAGGTGGTCAGTGCGGGCGAGGTCATCTGTACCGGCGCCGGAACCAAGGTGGCGATCGACGAGGACGCCGAGAAGGTGGCCAAGGCCATCGGCCAGCACGCGGCCGATGCCGCGTTTCTCACCACGGCGCTGTCGGTCCTGACCGCGCTGGCCGAGACCCTGCCCGCGGCCGCGAGCGCCACCGCAGCGGCCGAGCTGGGCGCCGGCATCGTCGGCAAGGCGTTGGGCGCGACCCGTGTCCAGATCCTGCGCGACTCCGACGGTGACAAGGGCCAGGCCTTCGCGGTGGTGGCGGGCCGGTCGGAGGACGACGAGCAGCCGGTTGGCGCCGTCCAGCTCGAGCGCTCGCTGCTGGTGAAGGTCGCCGACCAGAAGCGTGCGGTCACCGCGACCGACGGCGACCGAGTCGCCGCGCTGGCGCCGCTCACCATCGAGGGCGTGCACTGTTTGCTGGTGGCCGAACGCCCCGGCGCGCCGTGGGACCTGGGCGCGCTCGAGCTGGTTGCGGGCGCGGCCCGCGCCATCGCCTCGGCGGTCGACGCTCACGTCGGCCGCGATCGCGTCAACAGCGAGCGCGGCGGCGAGGCCGTCGAGATCGACGGCGAGAGCGCGCTGGCGGCGCGTCTGCGCGAGTGGGTGACCTGGCTGTCGCAGCGCGCCGAGCACGTGTTGCTCCTGGGCGAGCCGGGCGTGGGCAAGGAGCGGACGGCGCAGGCGATCCACGGCAAGGGCCCGCGCGCGATGGGCCCGTTCGTGGCCGTGCGCTGCGCGGCTGCGTCCGAGATCTTCCTCGAGAGCGAGCTTTTCGGCCACGAGCCGCCGGGCGGCACGCGCCAGCCGGGCAAGATCGAGGCCGCGCGCGGCGGGACCCTGTTCCTCGACGAGATCTCGCTCCTGCCAGCCCGAGCCCAGAAGCGCCTCGCGCGTCTCCTCGATCTCAATTACCTCGAGAAGGCCGCCGGCGGCCGCATTCCCATCGACATCCGCATCATCAGCTCGAGCTGCCGCGACGTCTCCGCGCTGGTCCCCGCTGGCACCTGGCGCGCCGACCTCTACGCACGCCTCGGCGCACACGTCGTCGTCGTCCCCGCCCTCCGCGATCGCCGCAACGACATCATGGTCCTCGCCGAGCGCTACCTCTACCAGCTCGCGGCCGAGGCCGGCCAGCATCGCACCGGCTTCTCCGCCGATGCCGCCAGCCGCCTCTCGGCCCACGAGTGGCCCGGCAACGTCCGCGAGCTCAAGAACCTCGTCGAGCGCCTCATCATCCAGAAAGCCGACGACCCCGTCGCCGGCCACGACATCGACCGCGCCCTCCTCCGTTAGAGGACGGAGCGGTCGGATACCGCGATTCAGGTCGCGTACTTGATCATCAGCACGCCCGCGATCCGGTCGGCCTGGTCGGGCGTGATGCGCAGCGTCTCCGCCATCGCCCCCAGCACCGCCTCCTCGCCGTCATCGATCTCGCCGCTCGAGAGCGCGATGTCCATCGCCAGCAGGAAGGCCTTCTGCTTGAGCGCATCGGACGTGAGCCCGTTGAGCTCCTTCACGCGGTTCAGCGCGCCGTGCAGCTTCACCGATTTCTCGGCCTTCTCGTAGACCTCGTAGGCATCGGCGTTCTTGAACTCGGGCAGCGTAGCCGCGAACGCGCGCACCAGTTGCGTCTCCTCGTACTGATCGTCACCGTCGGCGAACGCCACGCACAGCATGGCTTCCAGCAGCAGTTGCTGATCGTCGACCTTGAGCGGCTTTCTCTTCAGACTGTCGAAAAATCCCATCGCAGACTCCCTTCGGGTGTGCCGCGACCTACAGCAACGCGCGTGCCGCCCCGGAGTCCGCGACCTTGCACGGACGCGGGTCGGCCGGCGGGTCGGCGCGGACCCGGATCGACCTCAACGCGGGTCTACGTGGACGCAGCTCAGATCGACTCCAGCGTCTCGACCGTCCGCTCCGAACACAGGTCCTGGTCGCGGAGCTTCATCAGCATCCGTGCCTTCACGACCAGGAACAGCTCGTCCTCGTGCCCGGGGCGGTCCCTCTATCGGAGCTCGCGCTTGAGGATCTTGCCGGTGGGGCCCTTGGGCAGGGCGTCGCGGAACTCGACGATGCGCGGATACTTGTAGGCGGCGAGCCGTTCCTTGCAGTAGGCGATGATGTCGTCGGCGGTGGCGGTGTGGCCAGCCTTCAGCGCCAGGACGGCCTTCACCTCCTCGCCGTGCGATTCGTGGGGGACGCCGACGACGGCGGCCTCGGCCACGGCGGGGTGCGCGTACAGCACCTCCTCGAGCTCGCGCGGGTACACGT
Source organism: Myxococcales bacterium (assembly GCA_005779305.1). Classification (GTDB taxonomy): domain Bacteria; phylum Myxococcota_A; class Polyangia; order Haliangiales; family Haliangiaceae; genus UBA2376. Next base: position 8,713 of record SXJR01000597.1, on the reverse strand, counting down.
TGAACCCGCCGCGGATGATCATGTCCTTCTTGGGATCGACGATGTAGTAGTAGCCGTCCTTGTCGCGCGTGCCGATGTCGCCGGAGTGGAACCAGCCGTCGACGATCGACTCCTTGGTCGCGTCGGCGCGCTTGTAGTAGCCCTTCATCACGTTGTGGCCCTTGATGCAGATCTCGCCGGGCGTGTCGAGCTCGGTGACGATCTTGCCGTCGGCTCCGACCAGGCGAAACTCGACGCCCCAGATGGGCAGGCCGATCGAGCCCGCCTTCTTGGCGCCGCGCGGGTTGAACGAGGCCACCGGCGACGGCACCGACAGGCCGTAGCCCTCGAGGATGTCCTGCTTGTGCTTCTCGTCGAACGCCTTCATGACCTCGACCGGCATGGCCGCGCCGCCCGACAGGCAGAAGCCCACCGACTCGGTCAGCGCCGGCGTCACCTCGGGGTGGTTGAGCAGCGCGAAGTACATGGTCGGCACGCCGGCGAAGACGTTGACCTTGTGCTTGGCGATGAGCTGAGCGGCGGCGAGCGGCTCGAAGCGCGGCACCAGCACCAGCGTGCCGCCCGCGCACAGGGTCGAGTTCTGCATGACGGTCTGCCCGAAGCTGTGGAACAGCGGCAGCACCACCATCACCGTCGCCTCGCCGAGCGGCACCGGCAGCGGCTGCTGGGTCAACCACTGCGCGTTGTAGAAGAGGTTGAAGTGCGAGAGCTCGGCGCCCTTCGACTTGCCGGTGGTGCCCGAGGTGTAGAGGCTCACCGCCGTGTCGTCGGGGCTGGTGGCCGGGATGTCGGTGACCGGCTGCGCCGCCATGGTCACTGCCGTCATGTTGTGGGTGCCGGCCGGCGCCGTCATGTCGGCGCGGTCGAGCTTGGCGACGATGAGGTGCTTGCAGCTGTCGACTCGATCGAAGCCGGCGCGCGCCGCCTCGTAGAAGCCCTCCCACACCACCACCGCGACCGCATCGGAGTCGGTGAGGTGGTAGGCGATCTCCTCGCCGGTGAGCAGCACGTTGAGCGGCACCACCGGGTTGGCGTTGTAGTGGCAGCCGAAGTACGCGATCGTGAACTGCGGCACGTTGGGCAGCAGCAGCGCCACGTGCTGGCCCTCGCGGATGCCGAGCCCGCGCAGCGCGCCGGCAAAACGCTGAGCCATGCCGTCGACCATGGCGTAGGGCAGCGTCACGTCGTTGATGTGGATCGCAGGCTTGCTGGGATGCTTCTTGGTGCTCTCGCGCAGGAGCGTCGCAAGGTTCAGGCTCATCGGTCCCTCCGTTCGGGCCGGGACAATACGACAGGGCGCGGGCAGCGGATCGACGATCGAGCGGGCAAACGATTAGAGTTGCTGGGTGAGCTTCACCGTCGACGCCCTCGCCCGGCGCCTCCTGGCCGGGCCCGGCGACGCCCCGCCCATCGACGGTGCGCGCCGCGCCGCGGTCGCCGCCCTGCTCCACCCCGGCCCCGACGGGCCGGCCGTCCTGCTCATGCGGCGCGCCGATCGCGCCGGGGATCCGTGGTCCGGACAGGTCTCGTTGCCCGGCGGCCGCCACGAACCCGCCGACCCGCATCTGCACGCCACCGCGGTGCGCGAAGCCGAGGAGGAGCTCGGACTGGGCCTGGCCGCCGGTGCCAGCTACCTCGGCCGCCTGGCGGCGCTCCACCCGCGCAACGCCGGACCGTCGGGCATGGAGGTGACGCCGTTCGTCTTCGCCACCGAGGTGGCGCCGACGCCGCGCCTGTCGGCCGAGGCCGCCGCCACGTTCTGGTTGCCGCTGGCGCGCGTCGCCGCCGGCCAGCTCGACGGCACCTACGAGTGGCCGGGCCCGCCCGCCGCCATACGCTTCCCCTGCTGGTCGTGGCAAGGCTTCACGGTCTGGGGGCTGACGATGCGGATCTTGAGCGAATTGCTCGAAGCTGGACGGCCGTAGTCGGGCCTCGTCGGCTCATGCGCTCCAGGTGATCAGCGTCGTGAGCCGTGGGTGACGCGCGAGCGTTGCGCGGCAGCGGGTCACCAGCCCCGACGAGCCGACGACGTGGACGACGTCGTCGAGATTCACGCGCTCGGCCAGCTCGAGGGCGAGGCGCTGACCGGGCTCGGCCATCGCCCTCGGCACCATGGAGAACCGCGCCGGCGCCGGACGCAGACGCCACGTCGCCCACGGCGCGATCTCGATGACGCCCAGCACAGGCGTCGCCGGACGCGCTCGCGTCATCGCCTCGTGCAGCCCGAGCGCGGTCTCGTCGCCGGCGACGATCACGCGTGACGCACCGGCCGCGCCGTCGAGTCGCTCATCGCGAAGGTCGCGCAGGGCCACGGGATCGCCGACGTCGGCGGTCGCGGCCCACCACGCGCCAGGGCCGCCGCTGGCGAGCGAGACCACGACCTCGAGCCGCCCGGCCGCATGGGCGGCGGCGACGAGGTAGCGGCGCCAGGTCCGCGGCGCGACCTGGACCTCGATCGAGTGGCCGGGGCGCCACATGAGCCCGACCGCGAGCGGCGTGGCGATCACGACGCGCCGGACCTCGCCGATCACGTCGTCTGCGCAGAGCACCTCGCCGGGGACGATCGCGGGCGCAGCGGCGCGATGCCGCTCGAGCGCGATGGTCACGACGGCCACCCGCGCGGCGGCGTCAGGCGGCGCTCGAGGTCGCGGCGGGTCAGCTCGAGCTCGGCGCCGCGCAGCACGCCGCCGAGGGCGTCGACGGCGTCGCGGTGCAGCCGCATGGTGATGGCGCCGATGGTGAGGTGGATGCAGCCGCAGCAGCGGCAAAGCTCGACGCGCAGGCCGGCCGCTTCGGCCAGACGATCGCGGACACAGTCGGTGTGCTCCATGGTTTGAGTTTGATAATCGTTTTCAATTCGTCTGTCAAGGTCGCCCTCCCCGCATCGCGCATCGCGCTCAGCCCAGCGCGCTGCGCAGGCGGGCCTGGTGGGCGTCGCGCAGCACCGCCAGCTCGGCGAGGCCGCGTCTGCGCGCCTCGCTCATCGGCTCGCCGTCGCCGACGACGACGCGGACCTCGTAGTAGCTCTTGAGCTTGGGCTCGGTGCCCGACGGGCGCATGATCACGCGCCGCCCACCGGTCAGCCGATAGACCAGCACGTCCGACGGCGGCAGGCCGCCCTCACCGCGAGCCAGATCGGCGACCTCGTCGACCGCGACCCCGCCCAGCTCGGCCGGCGGCGCGGCGCGGAACGCCGCCATCGCCCGCCGGATGGCGGCCAGGCCCTCGGCCCCCGCCGCGGTGATCGACACCTGCTCGGTCAGGAACAGGCCGACCCGGCGGTAGAGATCATCGAGGTGCTCGGCGACGCTGCGCCCGCGCGCGCGATTCCACGCCGCCAGCTCGGCGAAGAGCAGCGCCGCCGACACGCCGTCCTTGTCGGCGACCAGCTCGCCCACCGAGTAGCCGAGCGCCTCCTCGTAGCCGAGCACGAAGCGCCCGCCGGTCTCGGCCTTCCACGCCATCGCCACGTTGGCGATCCACTTGAAGCCGGTGAGCGTCTCGCGGCTCTCGGCGCCGTGCGCTTCGGCCAGGAAGCGCAGGAGCTGCGACGACACCAGGCTGCACGCCACCAGCCGCGGCCCGCCGGCCGGCGCCTGGGCGAGCAGGTAGTCGGCGAGCAACACGCCGACCTGATCGCCGGTCAGCATGCGGTAGCCGCTGGCCGCGCCCTCGTCGGGGATGGCGACCGCGAGGCGATCGGCGTCGGGATCGTTGGCCAGCACCAGGTCGGCGCGCTCGCCGCGGGCCAGGGCCAGCACCCGATCCATCGCGCCCTTCTCCTCGGGATTCGGGAACGCCACCGTCGGGAACGCGCCGTCCGGCGTGCGCTGCGACGGCTCGGTGGCGACGTGCGCGAAGCCGCCCGCGGCCAGCGCGCGCTCGACCAGCTCTGCGCCCACGCCGTGCAGCGGCGTGTACGCGATGCGCAGCCCGCGCGGGACCTCGCGCGCGACCTGGAGCTCGAGCACCTGCGCGAGGTACGCGTCTTCGACCTCGCGCCCGAGCTCGACCAGGCGCCCGCTGGCGCGGGCCGCGGCCAGCTCCCCGAGCACCACTGCGCTGGCGTCGACGTCGTCGATTCGCGCCGCGATGCCGGTGTCGTGGGGCGGGATGATCTGGGCCCCGTTCTCCCAGTACACCTTGTAGCCGTTGTACTCGGGCGGGTTGTGGCTGGCCGTCACCATCACGCCGGCGGAGGCGCCCCGCGCGCGCACCGCCCACGCCGTCACCGGCGTCGGCCAGTGGCTGTGGGCCAGCATCACGCGAAACCCGGCGCCCAGGAACACCGCCGCGGTCTCCTCGGCGAACGCGCGCGATTTGGTGCGGGCGTCGTGGCCGATCACGACGCCGCGCTCGCGGGCGTCGGCGACGTGCTCGGCGACGTACGCCGCCAGCCCCGCCGTGACCTGCCGCACCAGGAGCTGGTTCATGCGCATCGGCCCGGCGGCGAGCACGCCGCGGATCCCGGCGGTGCCGAACTCCAGCCGTCCGCCGAAGCGATCGGCCAGCTCGGCCGCGGCGCGGGTGGCGGCGTCACCACCGCTCTCGGCCGCTGCGCACAGCGCGTCCAGCTCGGCGGCGGTCTCGCGATCGGGATCCAGCTCGGCCCAGCGACGGGCCGCGTCGAGGAACGACGAGTGCAGGCTCATGGCCCGCGAGCATAGCTCGCGGCCCGATGCGCTTACTTGGCGGCGCGCTTCTTCTTCATCTTTGCGATCAGGCCGTCGAAGCCGTCCTTGGCGATGATCTTGTTGAACTGGGCGCGGTAGTTGTCGACCAGGCCGACGCCGTCAGTCTTGATGTCGAAGCAGCGGTGCTTGCCGCTGGCCTCGACCAGGATGTAGTCGACGGCGATCTTGATCGGTCGCCCGCGCTTCTTGGCGGTGATCTCGGTCTTGACCACGATGGTCTTGGCCGCGCCCGCGGCCTCGCCCTTGTACGCGACCTGGTACTCGAGGTTGGCGCGCAGACCCTTGACGTAGTTGTCCTCGATGAGGGCGCGCAGCAGGTCGAGGAACTCGGTCTTCTGCGCGTCGCTCAGCTTGGCCCAGTGATCGACCAGGGCGCGCTTCGACAGCTCGTCGATGTCGAGGAAGCCGCGCACGCTCTCGGTGACCTTGGCGGCCGCCTTCTTCTCCTCGTCGCTGCCCGGCTTGGCCTTGGTCTTGAGCAGCTTGGCGATGGTGTCGTTGGCGCCGCGCACGGCCTTGGTGCCGGGCCCGTCGGCGGCGTGCGCCGAGACCGGCCCGGCCACGAGCGCGAGGGTGAGCGCGAACAGCGCGATGAGGGTCTTCAACATGTCACTCCTGTCGACGCTCCGCGTCGAACGATCATTCACCCAGGGGCGTCCACTGCCCACTGGCGAGGCCTAGACTAACCAGGAACGGGGTCCGCGGGTCCCACCCGTGACGCACCATCAGGGGTCTACGGTGGCGCGGCAGTTGCGATGGACCTGGCCGTCCGTTCGCCCAAAAGGAGATTCTGCGCAATGAAGACGAACGTCTGGAAGATGACCACCCTCGGGTTTGCCACCGCCTTCGGTCTCGCGCTCGCGATGCCCGCCGCGACCGCCGAGAAACAGCCGCACATGCGCGCCGCGCTTGGACATCTGCAGTCGGCCAAGGCCCAGCTCGCCAAGGCCACCGCCGACAAGGGGGGCCATCGGGTCAAGGCGATGGCCGCGGTCGACACCGCCATCGCCCAGGTGCAGGCCGGCATCAAGTTCGACAACCGGCACTGAACCGAGGACGGCGACCTGCATCAACCGACAGATCCGACAACGTCGGTTGATGCGGGGCGTTCTGCGTCCGCCGACCACGCCTAACTACGCGTAACCTGTACCAAAAGTTCGCGGCACAAAGCGGCAGAGTGGGACATGTCGACACAGTGGCTCGCTGCCCCCCTGAGGTAAGCGAGCGTCATCGCGGATGAGGCGGCACCGCCGATCTCCCACGCCAGCGCTGGAACACTCCCTGCTAGTGCGACAGGTGCGACTCCACGTTTTGCACCTACCCAGGGAGACTCATGCGCCAGCTGACTACACGTGTTTCTGTTCTGATGACCGTGTGCGGAGCAATGACCTTCGGGGCCTGCGCCGACACCGATGACGACGGCGAGGAGGTGGAAGGGGTCCAGGTGAACGGCGATCCGGACTGGCTCCGCGAATGCGGCACGGCCGAGCTCGATACCGTCACCATGGACGCGATCGACGAGGAGGTGCGCGACTACGTGGCCGCGCACAAGCACGACACCATCGCCAACGCCACCGGCGGCGTCATCCCCGTCTACTGGCACGTCATCAACAACGGCTCGGGCCTGTCGCAGGGCAACATCCCCGACTCGCAGATCACGTCGCAGATGACCGTGCTCAACAGCGCGTACGCCGGCACCGGCTGGTCGTTCAACCTGGTGTCGATCGATCGCACCACCAACGCGAGCTGGTACACGTGCAGCGGCGGAACCTGCGAGTCGCAGATGAAGAACGCCCTGCGGCTGGGCTCCGCCGACGATCTCAACATCTACTCCAGCAACCCGGGTGGCGGCCTGCTCGGCTGGGCCACGTTCCCGTCGAGCTACGCCGGCAACCCCAAGAACGACGGCGTCGTCATCCTGTTCTCGTCGGTGCCCGGCGGCACCGCGGCGCCGTACAACCTCGGCGACACCGCCACCCACGAGGTCGGCCACTGGATGGGCCTCTATCACACCTTCCAGGGCGGCTGTAACGGCAGCGGCGACTACGTCAGCGACACCGCCGCCGAAAAGAGCGCGGCCTTCGGTTGTCCGGTCGGCCGCGACTCGTGCACCCGCAAGCCGGGCGTCGACCCGATCACCAACTTCATGGACTACACCGACGACGCGTGCATGAACACGTTCAGCGCCGGCCAGGACACGCGCATGGACTCGAATTGGACCACGTATCGCGAAGGTAGGTAACCTCGCGCGGCATGGCTCGCCGCGAGGTCTTCGTCTCCGTCGACGTCGAGACCGACGGGCCCATCCCGGGCCCGCACTCGATGCTCTCGCTCGGCGCCGCCGCCTTCCTCATCGAGTGGGGCGGCGCGCCGTCGCCACCGACCACGACCATGGTCGGGACGTTCACGCGCAACCTGGCGGCGCTGCCCGGCGCCGCCGGCGACGAGGCCACGATGCGCTGGTGGCACAGCGAGCCGGCGGCGTGGGCGGCGTGCCGCGACGATCAACGCGATCCGGCCGACGTCATGGCCGACTTCGCGACCTGGCTCGACGGCCTGCCCGGGCGGCCGGTGTTCGTCGCCTATCCCGCTGGCTTCGACTTCACCTGGGTCTACTGGTACGCGGTGCGCTTCACCGGCAAGAGCCCGTTCTCGCATGCCGCGCTCGACATGAAGACCATGGCGATGACGCTCCTGGGCACGCCGTTCCGCGACACCACCAAGCGGGTGATGCCGTCGCGCTGGTTCTCGGCGGCGCGTCACAGCCACGTCGCGCTCGAGGACGCGATCGAGCAGGGCGAGATCTTCTGCAAGATGATGATCGAGGCGCGCGGCCGCGTGCGCGAGCCGGTCGTGGTCGACGAACCAGTCAGCGAACCGGAGACTTGAAGACCAGGAGCTCGTCGGGGCCGTTGACGCCGCGGTATTGATTGTCGACCACGGCGATCAACCGCCCGTCGGCGAGGCGCACCAGCCCCTCGAGGTTGAGCGAGCCGCGCAGGGCCGGCCCCAGATCGAGGAGCTGCGTGGTGGTGAGGTCGGTGGTGGCGGCGCCATCGGCGGGCAGGTCGAAGCCAACCACCTGCGTGACCTCGAAGTGCCGCTCGATCGCGATCGCGCGCACGCGATCGCCGTCGGCCCAGCAATCGAGACCGGAGAGCTTGCCGGTGGCGGTGCGCAGGCGCACGCGGTGGCCGGTGCGGCGGCCGCTGGCCAGATCGACGATGACCAGCGGCGCCCAGCGGCCGCTGGCGTCCTGGCCCGCGGTCTCGAGCGCCACGGCGACGCGGGTGCCGACCGAGCACGCCGCCTCGGCGCCGTGGTTGGCGCCGACGTCGATGCCGGCGTCGGCCTTGCCGATGGTGATGGGCTCGCCGGTGACGCGGAGGACGTCGCCGTCGCGGTGCAGGCGGAACAACCGCGCGGTGCCGGCGGTGCGGCCCTCGGTGCCGACCACGAGGTCGCCGTCGGACAGCGCCGCTGCCGCCTCGAGGTCCTCCCCCGGCGGCAACCCCTCGACCGGGATGCGGGTCGTGGACGTGATCGCGGTGCCGTCGAGCTGGATGCGGAAGGCCACGGCGCCGCGCTCGGCGACCGTCCACAGCGCGCCGTCGCGATCGACGGCGAGGCCGGAGAGGCCATGCCCCCCCTGGGTGTCGACGGGAACGCGATCGAACAGCGCCGCGGCCCGCTCGGCGTCGATGCGTCGGGGCTTGCGACACGACACCGCGAAGGTGATCGCCGCGGCGGTCGCGGTCACGGTCAGCACGAATCGGGTCACGACGCAGACCCGCGACCGATCACTTCTCTTCGGCCGCGGCGGTGAAGATGCTGCGCGCCATCAGGCTGGTCTCGCCTTCGGCGCGGCGGCGATAGAGCGCGCTGCGCACGCGGCGGACCTCGTCGTCGGCGGGCGCGGCGGCCCACGCCCACTCGGCGAGCTGGCAGGCCAGGGCCAGATCGCCGCCGGCGACGGTCTCGGCGCGCGCCGCCAGGGCCGCGGCGCCGCCGGCCAGCGC
>SXJR01000596.1 GCA_005779305.1 Myxococcales bacterium | reverse complement strand
GGCCGCGGCGTCGCCGAGTACCGCTATCAGCCTGGTCGCCGCGCCATCGTCGGCGCCGTCGCGCGCCCGGGCGATCGCCGCCGTCACCACCGTGGCGTCGGCCTTGCCGAGCGCGCGCCGCACCGCCGCGGCGGCGGCACCGCCGCCCTCGTCGGCCAGCAGCGCGACCAGCGGCGCCACGTCGCGTTTGCCCGGCGTGTACCCCGCCTGCGCCAGCGAGACGCGCAGGCGTGTCGCCTCGGCGCTGGCCTTGTCCTCCGAGCTCACAGGTTGGCGGTCAGGAAGCGGACCACGTCACGCAGGAAGCGCTCGTCGACCTGCGCCTCGGGGCTGGTGTACTCGGAGACGTCGCCGGTCTGGGTCGGCGCGAACAGGTGATTGAGACCCGGATACACGATCTTCTCGACCACCTTGTTCTGCTTCTTCAGCGCGAGCTCGAGCGCGTCGGCGTCGGCGACCGCGACCTGCTGATCGAGGCTGCCCTGGGCGATCAGCACGGCCACGCCCTTCACCTTGGCCGCGGTCGCCGCCGGATCGTGGCGCAGGTGCGACGTCATCCACGAGAGGTTTTCGCCGTACGCCTTGGCCTCGCCGGGGTCGAGCGTGGACGGCAACGGCTTGCCGGCGCGCATCGCGTCGAACACGGCCTGGCGCTTGGCCAGTTCCTCGGCGACATCGGCCGCGGGCCGGCCGGCCGCCTCCAGCGAGCGTCGGGCCTGCTCCTGCAAGATCACGTCGAAGGGCCGGCCGGTGCCGGCCATCAGCACCAGCGCGCGCGGGGTGGGCAACGACGTGAGCGAGACCATCGGCGCGATGATGCCGCCCTCGGAGTGCCCGACCATCCCGGTCTTCACCGGGTTGACCGCCGGCTCGTCGCGCAGCGCCTCCAGCGTCGCCGCCGCGTCGGCGGCGTAGGTCTCGAGCGTGACCTTGTCGAGGCTGCCGGTGGAGCCGCCGCTGCCGCGATCGTCGCAGCGCAGCGAGACGATGCCGGCCTTGCCCAGCTCGATCGCCACGGTCTTGAAGATCGACATCTTGAGGCCGCCCGGGCCGTAGCTGTCCTCGTCGCGATCCTGGGAGCCCGAGCCGGTGATGAAGGTGACGCCGGCCAGCGCCCGCGTCGGGCCCTTCTTGGCGCGGGTCTTCACCTCGGCGTGCGAGGCCGGCACGAGCAGCGTGCAGGCCAGCTTGGCCGGCTCGATCCCGGGCGCGGCCGCCACGTCGACGGTACGGCCGAGCTCGACCAGGCCGGCGGGCAGGGCAGGCTTCTCGCGCGGCTTGCGGCGCAAGGCCGCGATGCGCTCGCCCTCGCCGTCGCGGGTCACGGTGAGGCCGGCGATGGGGATGTCGGCGCCGAGGTACCGCGCGCCGTCGCAGTAGAGGTCGATCTGGACCTGGCCGGCGAGATCGTACGAGGTCACCCGCGTGCCGCTCGCCTCGCGAGTCGCGCCGCGCTTGATGGCCATGCCGGGGAACGCGACCACGGTCGCAGCGTCGTTGGTGCACAGCGAGGCCAGGTGCGCGAAGCTGGTGTCGTCGAGGTAGAGATCGACGGGTCCGGCGGCGCGCTGCTCCTTGGCCGCGGCGTCGCCGGTCTTCACCGTCGACACCAGCGCGGCCGGGCCGCCCCTCAAGGCCGTGGCCACGGCCACGCCGTCGACGCTCATGGTCAGCGTACCGTCGAGGGGCCGGCCGCTGGCGTCGAGGCGCAGGGTGCCGTGGCCGCGCACCTGGCGGCCGAACAGCGTCGCGTCGACGTGGTTCTCGAGCACGAACTGGTCACCGACCTGGCGCAGCTCGAAGCCCTCGGTGCCCGCGGGCGCGCCGTTGACGGCGATCGTGAACGTGCCGCCATCGAGGCGCCGCTCCTCCGGCCGAGGCTCGACCACGACCGGAACGGGATCAGGCTCAGATGTCGGTGTCGGTGCGACCGGGGCGGCGCCCGGCGGGCAGCACGCCGCGAGGGCGAGGGCGAGGGCGAGGACGAACCACGATGAGCTTCGCGACACGGGCGCATGGTGTCATATGATCGACCCATGCGCGCGTTCGTCGTTCTCGCGGTGCTGGTCCCGATAGCTGCTTCCTGCGGCGGTGACGACGGCGGCGGCGACGGCGACGACGACAGCGTGCCGGCGCTGGCCTACTGCGATCCAGCCCGCGGCTGGAGCCCGAGCGCCGCTGCGCTCGAGGCGCAGATCGTCACGCTGGTGAACCAGCGCCGCGCCGCCGGCGCCACGTGCGGTGGCCAGGCCCAGCCGCCGGTGCCGCCGCTGGTCGCCGACCCGGCGCTGCGCTGCGCCGCTCGCGTGCACAGCCAGGACATGGTCGATCGCAACTACTTCGACCACGTCAACCTGGATGGCGAAACTCCCTGGGATCGGATGGAGCGCGCCGGCTACCTGTGGAGCCGCGCCGGCGAGAACATCGCAGCCGGTAACGCCACCGCCGAGGCGACCATGAATCAGTGGATGAACTCGAGCGGCCACTGCGCCAACATCATGAGCGCCGACTTCGACGACATCGGGGTCGGACACGTCGAGAGCGGCGCGATGTGGACCCAGGTCTTCGGCTCGCCGCAGTGATAGGGTTCGCGGGTGAAGCAGCAGCGCATCGCTGATCTCGACTGTGTCCTCGGTGGCGGCGACGACGGCGACGGCGGCGGCGACGGGCCGATGGTGATCCTGCTCCACGGCTTCGGCGCCCCCGGCGACGATCTGGTCGCGCTCGCCGAGTGGATCGACGCGCCCGCGGGCACGCGCTGGGTGTTCCCGGCCGGGCCTCTGCCGATGCCGCCGATCTACGGAGACGCGCGGGCGTGGTGGATGATCGATCTCGAGCGGCTGGAGCGCGAGCTCTCCGGAGGCCGTCCCGCCGATCGTGCCGCCGAGGTCCCCGAGGGACTTGCCACCGCCCGCGCCGCGGTGCTCGGCATGTACGACGCCCTGGCCCGCGATCATCGCCGCCGCGACGAGACCACCGTGCTGGGCGGCTTCTCGCAGGGTGCCATGCTCTCGGTCGACGTCGCGCTGCACGCGCCGATCGCGCCACGCGCCTTGATCTTGATGTCGGGCACGCTGGTCGCAGAGGCCGAGTGGCGGCCGCGCGCTGGTGCGCTCGCCGGTCGGCGCATCCTGCAGAGCCACGGCACCCGCGATGCGCTGCTCTCGTTCGCCGGCGCCGAGAAGCTCCGCGACTTTCTGCTCGAGTCCGGTGCCGAGGTCGGCTTCGTCCCGTTCCCGGGCGGCCACGAGATCCCGCCGCCGATCCTCGAGATCGCCGGCGAGCTCCTCGACGGACTGTTTCCGACGGCCTGACCGGGACCTCGAGGTCCCGGCCTCCACGTGCGATCGCGGGCTTGCGCGCGGCACGCATCGTGAAATGACCGGGCGGCCATGCGCCAAACTACGCTGTTCGCGTCCGCTCTCGCCGGTTCCCTGCTCGCCGCCTGTGGAGGGGTCGACACCGCCGGCTCCGACGTCGACGCCGGCACCGACCTCGTCGACGCCGCGCCCGACGCTGCCCCGGCTGCGTCGATCGCCGACGTGCTCGACTGCGGCACGCCGGCCTCCGCGGGCGGCCTCGCCAACGGCACCGAGCTTCAACGCGTCGACATCGATCTCGTGGCGTTCCCCAGCGCCCGCTGCAACGACGGCACCGGCGCCATGTACTTCTTCCGCCCGGCGACTTCAGCCGCCGGGCGCAATCGCTGGGTGGTCCAGCTCCAGGGCGGCGGCACCTGCTCGCAGCCCGACACCTGCGCCCAGCGCTGGTGCAGCGTCGACACCAACTTCGGCATGACCCAGATGACCGCGACGCTGGCACCGATGCGCGGTACGGTCGGCGACGGCATCCTGCGGCAGGGTGGCGCCCTCGGCGAGCCCAACCCGGTCGGCGATTGGAACCACGTCTTCGTGCGCTACTGCTCGAGCGACGGGTGGTCGGGCGCGGCCGGGCCGGTCGACGTCGACGCCCATCACCCGGTGACGGGCGCGCCGGTGCGCTTCCGCATCGAGTTCAATGGCAGCCACATCGTCGACGCGGTGATCGCGACCCTGCGCCGCGACGGCGGGGCGCCGCCGGCCTACACCATCGCCGGCGGCTCGGTCGACCTGCCCGATCTCGACGACGCGACGATGGTGTTGCTGGCCGGCGCCTCGGCGGGATCGAGCGGGGTCGCCCACAACGCCGATCGCCTGCGCGAGGCCCTGCTCGTCCACAACCCGGCGCTGGCGATGTGGGCGCTGCACGACTCCGGCACCACGCCCGCGCTGACCGATCTCGACTTCTCGACGACGACCGTGTGCCGAGACTTCGGGCTCTGCGACTACCAGGCCTACACCGTCGCGACCACCCCGCGGCTGTGGAGCGGGCGCAGCGACGCGTCGTGCCAGACGTGGCACGCGGCCAACGATCCAGCCAACCTGTTCCGCTGCGGCGACAACGATCACGTCGCGCAGCACCACGTGGTGACACCGATGATGGTGCGGATGGGCCAGTCCGACGAGCTCATCTCCGGCAACTTCGTCGAGATGATGTTCACGGTGCCGGGCCGCGGCCTGATGACCCGGGCGCTGTTCGCCGAGGGCGTCCGCGCGCGGATGACGACGTTGCCCCAGAGCGTGGGCACCGCCGAGGAGACCGCCCTGGCGCCGGCTCCGCGCTTCAGCCCGCCCTGCATGAGGCACGAGACCATCTCGAGCGACGAGAACGTCTTCGGGGTGAGCGTCACCGCTGCCGGGGCGCCCCGCACCATGTTCGACATCCTGATCGCCGCCGTCGCCGGCAACACGCCGACCGCGGCGATCTGGAATCCTGGCGACCCGGTCGACTGCATGTGAGCGAGGCCGTACCCGCGCCTGACACGTGCCTGACACGGGCCTGACGGGCAACCGCCGAGGGCGCGTGTCAGTCTCATGCTTGATGCGCGCGACACCCTCTCGGGCTGGCCTCGTGATCGTCGTGGCGGTCACCTTCGCGGCGCTCGCCGCCTGCGCCGATTCGCAACCGCGCGCGCCGGCACCGGCCGCCGCCGCCGACCGGTCGAAGACGCTGACGGTGATGTCGTACAACGTCAACTTCGGGCTCGAGGGCGACGCCGCCGGGCTCGAGGCCATCCGGGGCGGCGGCGCCGACGTGGTCGTCCTGCAGGAGACCACCGCCGGCTGGGAGCGCTCGATCCGCGACGGACTGGCCGATCTCTATCCGCACATGCGCTTCCGTCACTGCTGCGGCGCCGGCGGCCTCGCCTTCCTGTCGCGCCATCCGTTCACCGAGCGCGAGTACGTCGAGCCGGTCCCGGGCGGATGGTTCCCCGCGTGGCGCGTCGTGGTCTCGGCGCCGCTGGGCGCGGTCCAGATCCTCGCCGTACACCTGCACCCGCCGCTCGACGACAACGGCTCCATCGTCGCCGGCTACTTCCCGTCGAAGAAGGTGCGGCGGCGCGAGATCGAGACGTTCGCCCCGCTCCTCGACGCCGAGCCCGACCTGCCGGCGCTGGTGGTCGGCGACTTCAACGAGGACGAGCGCGGCCTGGCCCTGCGCTTCCTCGCCGGCCGCGGCCTCATCACCGTGCTGCCCACCTTCCAGCCCGACGCCGACACGTGGCAGTGGCAGACCAGCCTCGGCCCGGTCAAGAGCCGCCTCGATCACGTCGTCGCCGATCCGCGCCTCGTTGCCCTCGATGCCCGCGTCCTCCGCATCGGCCGCTCCGATCACTTCCCGGTCGTGGCGACGTTCCGGCGCGCAACGCCCTGACTCACGGCGCCGTGAAGCCGTTGGTCTTGTGCGTGCCGTCGCAGAACGGCTTGTTGGCCGAGCCGCCGCAGCGGCAGAGGGCGAGCTTGGTCGCGCGCCGCACCAGTCGGCCCGTGCCCGACACCACCTCGACGTTGCCGGCGACGCGCAGCGGGCCGTCGACCTGGGCCGTGATCTCGAGCGTGCCGCCGCGCCCGTCGAGCATCGCGGTCTCCTGGGTCGTGGCCGGCTCGCCGGTCGCGGTGAAGCCGGCGCCGGCGTGCGAGCCGTCGCAGAACGGCTTCCTGGCCGACGCGCCGCACCGGCACAGCGTCGCCCGCGTGCACGGCGCGTGACCGGCGATGCGCAGGTCGCCATGGAGCGCGACCGGTCCGTTCTCGCGCACGCGCAGGAGGTTCACGTCCGGCGCGCGCTCGCCCTCGATGCCGTCGTGGCGCTCGTAGGTGATGGCGCCCGACGGACACGCCCGCGCGATCGCCGCGATCTCCTCTGCGGCCGCGGCGTCGGCATCGATCCACGGGCCTTCGACGTTGGCCTTGAACACGCCTGGCAGACCGACCACGCAGTTGCGCGAGTGGATGCACTTCGCGCCGTCGACGTGGATGGTCAGGGTCTTGCCGCGGTAGGTCTCGGTGTCGCTCATGGTGCCACCCTGGTGATGGTGAAGCCGCGCTGCTCGAGGAGCGTGAGCACGTCGCCGGGGCCGACCAGGTGGCCGGCACCGACTGCGATGAAGGCGCCGCCGTCGGCGTGGAGTTGCTCGATCTGCGGGATCCAGGCGCGGTTGCGCTTGCCCAGCACGGCGTCGAGGTAGGCCGGGAAGGTCTCGGGCTTGCGGCCGGCGGCCAGCCACAGCGTCTGATCATCGAACATCGAGCCCAGGGTGGCGCCGTCGCCGGCCTGGTAGGCCTCGAGCATCTTGGCGGCCAGCTGCTTGGCCACCTCGCGGTTGTCGAGGAGCGCCTTGACGTCGCCGGGCGCCATCCAAGGATCGATCATGGCGATCTGATCGGCTGCCTTCTCGAAGTAATGGATGGGCTTGCCGGCCTCCGTGGCCCGGCTCGACAGCACGCCGTCCATGGGCAAGGTCATGGGCAGGTCCTTGGCGATGAGGACAGTCATGGCCGCGAACGGCTTCATGCCGTCGAAGCGCTCGGCCACCCTGGGGCCGATCGCCGCCTCGAGCTTGCCCCAATACTCGGGGCCGAGGTCGGCGCGCAGCGAGCCGCCGTCGCTGCGCTGCATCGACAGGGCCAGGCTGGGATCGGAGGTGTCGGCCTCCATCGCGAAGACCTTGGCGCCGCGCAGCGACTCGAACACGATCGGCGGCAGCTGCTTGTCGGCGTTGACGCCGAGGTGGATGGTGCCGAACAGCCAGCTCGTGCGTCCGTCCTTCTCGGCCTTCCACAGGAGCGGCTTGTCGATGCGCCTGACCGGCGCCGACGGGGTGTCGCTGCCACCCCACGGATCGTCACCCGCAGGCGCCTGCTTCGCGGCCTTCTCCGACTTGCAGCCCTGGAGCGCGAGGACGAGCGACGCGGTGACGAGGAGGACACGGCGCATGACCATGCTCATAACACGCGCTCGATCACGATGGCGGCGCCGAGTCCGCCCGCGGCGCACGCCGCCAGCGCGGCGACCCCGCCGCCGCGACGGGCCAGCTCGCGCGCGACCTGCACCAGCTGGCGCGTGCCGGTGGCGGCAAAGGGATGGCCGAGCGCGATCGATCCGCCGCTGACGTTGGTGCGGTCCCAGTCGACGGTGCCGACCGGCGCGGTCCGGCCCAGGCGCTCGGCCCAGACCCGCGACTCGAGCGCGGCGGTCACCGCCAGCACCTGCGCCGCGAACGCCTCGTGCAGATCGAGCAGCGCCAGATCGGCGAGTTCGAGACCGGCGCGATCGAGCGCGCGCGGCAAGGCCGTCACCGGCGCGATCAGGAGCTCGTCCGCGGGATCGACGGCGGTGGTGGCGGCGGCGCGGATCACCGCCAGCGGCTCGAGCCCGAGCGCGCGGGCCTTGTCCTCGCGCATGAGGAGCGCCGCTGACGCGCCGTCGGAGAGCGGCGAGGCGTTGCCGGCGGTGATGGTGCCGCCGTCGTGGAGCGGCCGCAGCCGGGCCAGCTCGGCGGCGGTGAGGGTGGCGCGCACGCACTCGTCGCGCGAACACGGGCCGCGGCCGCCCTCGAGGGTCATGACCTCGCCGGCGAGCCGGCCGTCGTCCCAGGCGGCGGCGGCGCGGGCGTGGTC
>SXJR01000595.1 GCA_005779305.1 Myxococcales bacterium | reverse complement strand
GCTGGCCGCGCGCGACGCCGCGTCGCCCCGCCCGCCCCAGACCCCCGACGTGCCGCTCACCGCGCTCACGCCGCTGCGGCGCCGGACCTGATCGCCGAGCCCGGGACCGCGGTCAGCGCGGCGGCGCGCAGCCGAACAACGGCACCCGCGCCATGGCGTGCAGCCCCGGCGAGCCGCCCCGGCCCTCGCCGTGATCGAGCAGGCCGACGATGGTGTTGAGCGCCACCGCCGAGGTGGCCACGTCGCCGTGCACGCCGCCGTCGATGGTGAGATCGATGCGAGGATCGCCGTCGACGATCACGCGGTCGCGCGGCGACGGCTCGCCGATCGCGGCGCGGAAGACCAGGGTGATGACGTCGCGGCCACCGGCGGTGACGCGGGCCTCCTGGTGCACGCCGCGCACGTCGCCGACGGCGATCTCGCCCAGCCCGCAGGTCATCGCGGTGTCGGCGACCACGGGCGCGATCGACTCGTCGTAGCTCTCGAAGGGCAGGCCGAGCGTGCGCGCGATCATGCCAGCCGACTCGTAGAGACCGACGTGACGCACCGTCCCGGCGGAGACGCGGCGTCCGAACTCGGCGACGGTGAGGGTGGCGCCGATCTTCTGCTGGAACGGGATGCGGCGCAGCGACGCGTCCTGGATGCGGTGGATCGCGACGGCGCGAAGCTCCCGGCACACGGTGGTCACCGCGACCGGCAGCGCGTCCATGACGAAGCCCGGGTTCACGCCGGTGCCGAGCAGCGGCACGCCGTGGGCGCGAGCCAGGGCGTCGAGCTCGGCGGCGAGCGCCGGATGCCGATCCCAGGCCCACGACAGCTCCTCGCAGGTCGAGACGATGGGGACGCCGCGGGCCAGGAGTGCGCGCAGCGTCGGCGCGCAGCCAGGCAGGTCGGAGACGGTGGCCACCACCGCGACATCGATCGGTGAACTGACCTCGTCGAGCCCGGCGGCAACGACCACGCCTGCCGCGGCGCCGACGACGATCTCGTTGAGCGGCCGCCCGGCCAGGGCCGGGTCGACCGCGGCGACGACGTCGCCGAGCCCGCGTCGAACCACGTCGTCCGCGATGCGGACGCCGAGCGGTCCGAGCCCCACGTGCAGGAAGCGATAGCGTCGTGGCATACCCCGATCTTGTGATAGACGAGGCCCTCGATGTCCACGCTCGACAACCGTAGCTACTACGACGAGTTCGCCGGCTGGTACGAGCGCGAACGCGGCAAGGGCTACCACCGCATGCTCGACGACCTCGAGGTCGACCTGGTGGCCCGCTACGGCGTCGACCAGGACGTGCTCGAGGTCGGCTGCGGCACCGGCCTCATCCTCGGCCGCGTCGCCACGTTCGCGCGCTCGGCCATCGGCGTCGATCTGTCGGCCGGCATGCTGTCCAAGGCCACCGAACGCGGCCTCGATGTCTCGCAGGGCTCGGCCACCAACCTGCCCGTCCGCGACGCCTCGGTCGACGTCGCCTACTCGTTCAAGGTCCTGGCCCACGTCGCCGACATCGAGGGCGCGATGCGCGAGATGGCGCGCGTGGTCCGCCCCGGCGGATGGGTGCTGGCCGAGTTCTACAACGCGCGTTCGCTGCGCCGCCTGGTGAAGTGGCTCAAGCCGCCCACCGCGGTCTCGACCCAGACCAACGACGAGGCGGTCTACACCCGCTACGACACCAAGGCCGACATCGCCGGCTACCTGCCGCCCGAGCTGGAGTGGGTGACCTCGCGCGGCATCCGCATCGTGACCCCGATCTCCAGGGTCCACGATCTCCCCGTGGTCGGCCACCTGGTCCGCCGCGCCGAGGACCTGCTCGCTGATCAGCCCATCGCCCGCGACCTGGGCGGCTTCCTGGTCGTGGTCGCTCGCCGGCGCTGACCCGCGTCGGCGAGGGCGCGGGCGAGGGCCACGACGACTCACGTGAGGCGCTCGCCGCCTGACCCTACTCGCTCGCGGCCCGGCCGTAGCCGAGCATCACGGAGCTGGCCTTGACGCCGTCCATGTCCTGGTAGGAGGCCCCGACCTGCAGGCTGGAGAACAGGTTGACCACGACACGGGCGTGATAGGCCTCGAAGCCGAGTGGCAGATCGTAGGTCTGGTCGACGGGCGGATCGCTCGGGTTCTCGAACAGGTTGCCGGTGGCGCCGGTGTAGCGCCAGCCGGCGCCGGCGTGAGCGGCGATGCCGACGCCGCCGGCGCGGAAGCCGGCGTAGACCACGGCCGGCGCGTAGCGCCGCGACTCGACCAGGCCGCCGTAGTGAAGGCCCCAGCCGATCGCGAGGTACGCGGTCTGGCTGCGCACGCCGCCGCCGATGTCGAAGCCGATCCAGCCCTCGGTGCCGCCGCCCTGGTAGCCGCCGAGCTCGACGGCGTAGGCGAGGAGCGCGCCGGCCGGCGCGCGCGGGGTCGAGATGAGGTTACTCGCCGAGGCGTGGACCGCGAAGCCGCCCGCGCCGTCGCTGTCGGGGCCAGCGTAGAGCCGGCCCGCGATCGAGTAGGTCTTCATGCCGGGCAAGGCGAGGGGCAGGAGCAAGATCGCCACCGCCATCGGCGGCCCCTTCGGACTCGACGTGCGGATCTCCGTGCTGGCCGCAGCGACCGCGCCGGGGTCGGACTGTTCGAGCTCCGCCAGCCGCGCGTTGATGGCATCGAGTCGCGACTGCAGGCGGGCGTGCTCCGCGGTGGCGCGCCCGATGCGAATCGTCGCCGCGGGCGACATGCCGCCACCTTGCACCGAGCTCGAGGTGCCCTGCGTGCAGGCGCGCACGCCGTTCGACTCGGTGCAGCGCTCGGCCCCGGTCGACTGCACCGTCGACGAGTCGTTGTCGTCGGCGCCCGGGCGGTAGACCATATCGGGGTCATTGATCTGCATCTGCACGAGGATGGTGTCGCGCTCGTCGAGCAGCGCGCGCGCCTCGGCGGTGGAGTCGGCCAGCTGCGCGTGCGCGACGCCCGACGACGCGACCGCGATCGCGACGACGACCATACCGACGATGGTGCGGAGCATGTCGATCACGGCGCCGTGTACGTGCCGTTGCGCGCCTTGCACGCGTTCTTCCATTCGTCGGGGGTCGCGAAGTAGACGGTGTCGAGCGACTCGTTGGGTGCGCCGCAGCGCGAGAGGCACTGACCGGCGGTGGAGTCGGGGCAGGGACCGTCGCCGTAGGTGCCCTTGAGCAGCACCTCGCAGTCGTGCTTGGTGGTGGCCACGTTGGCGCCGGCGCTGCCGGTGTAGTGGTTGCAGAGGTTGCCCTTGTCGGCGAACGGGTAGAGGCAGTGGCCGTGGTGCGCGGCCGGCTGCGACTCGGGCTTGCACGCCGTCGCCGGCAGCGCGCCGATCGCGGCTGCCTTGGGCATGGGCGGCACGAACTTCTGGCTGCCGCGCCGGCCGTCGCTCAGCTCGACGGTGACGATGTAGTACTGACCGCCGACCAGGCCGGCGGTCGCGCCGGTGCGGTTGGTGGCTCCCGCCGGCACGGTGTTGAGCGTGACCGGCGACGAGAAGCCGCCCGCGCCAGCGTAGGCGTCCCAGACCGCCGCGTTGGCCTCGCGCTCCTCGGCGGTCTGGTTGGCCATCGCCTCGGTGACGACCATGCTCCGGGCCGCGCCGCCGGCCCAGCTGAAGGTCGGGGTGGTCTCGAAGTCGGCGACGACCACCGGGAACTCCTGGGCTCCCGGCACCATGCCGCGGTTGATGCCGCGCGGCACGCTGGCCGCACAGGCCGCGATCACCGCGGCGGAGATCGTGGCTCCGATGATCATCTGCTTCGTGTCGAACATGACGGTGGTCCTCTCTGCGGTTAGAACTTCACTTCGATCGGGCTGACGCCGACGCTGATGACGCGCTGCGAGTACGAGGCGTCGACGCCGGTGGTGGTGATGGGGGTGGCCGAGAAGCTCGAGTACCCGAGCCGCGCGTTGAGCGAGACCCCGAAGGTCTTGCTCCACTGGAAGAGCCGCACGACACCGAGCACGCCGACGCCGTAACGGCCGCCGTAGCTGGTGTCCGACGACATCGGCTGTCCGGCGCGGCTCATGCCAGCGATGACGTAGGGGTGGACGAGGACGCGATCGTTCTGGACCGCGAGCCAGCCGACCATCAGGCCGGGGCCGCCGGCGGTCAGCTCGTCGGCGGCGAGGCCGCCGGTCGCGCCGTCCTTGTACGCGTGATAGGCGTCGTAGGTGAAGCCGGCGGTGAGCCCGCGCCACACCCGCATGCCGCCGTTCATGCCGTACGAGATGTCGGACAGCGTGATGCTGAGGTGGAACCGCGATCCGAAACCGGGCTCGTCGGTGGGGCCGTAGTAGTAGCCGGAGGGGAGGAACCCCGAGCGCGCGTTATCGGAGCCGTGACCGATGCTGATGATCGCGCCGTAGGTGAGCTCGTCATCGGCGGCGACCCGGATCGCGCCGCCGGGCTCATCCACCGGCGCCGCGCCGGCTTGCTCGCCGGCCTGGCGCAGCACGGCCGCGCGGATCGCCGGATCGAGCGGCGCCGTGGCGAGCACCGCCACGACGTTCTGCGGCGCGTTGCCCGCGCGACAGGCCCGACCGTCGCTCGCGGTCGCGGCGAGGTTGGCGCCGAGCTCGATGAGCGTCATCACCGCGCCCGGCTTGTCGGCGAAGCAGGCGTGGAGGAGCGCGGTGCGGCCCTGGGCATCGGTCTGCTCGAGCGCCGCGCCGCGCGCGACCAGGACGCGGATCGCCTGCGAGCGTCCGCCGGCGGCGGCGTGCATGAGCAAGGTCACGCGCTCGCCATCGGTTTGGTCGATGGTCACCTGCTGGTCGCGGAGGAGCTGGTCGAGCTCGCGGGTCTCGCCGTAGCTGGCGTGCTCGATCGCCCGCACCGCGGCTGGCCCACGGGGCCCGCAGGCCGCGATCAGCGCGACCGCCGGTAACCATCGGATTGCTGGCTGCATGAGGGGAGAAACAGCGGCCTCGCGCAGGACGTCAGAAAGATCCGATCCAAGAGCGCGTGCTAGCGTGGACGCCGTGCCCCGCCTGGTCGCGCTCGTGCTCGGCGTGATCGCTGCGGGGGTCGGCGCGGCGCACGCGCAGCCGTCGCCGTGCCCGGCCCGGGTCGAGGACTGGAGGGTCAGCCAGGGCGATCTGCAGCCCGGCCGCGCGTGCGGCAGCTACATCGCCGCGAGCAACGGCGCCTCGATCGCGTACTCGTTCGCGCAGATCACCTGGCGGCAGCCGGTGACCCTGCCCTACCGGGTCACCGTGACCTGGCGCCGGCTCGGCAGCGACACGCGCTCGCTCGAGCTCCACCTGCTCGGCGCGGTGGTGCTGATCTTCGACCACAAGATCGCGATGTGGGTCGACGACGCAACCTTTGGCCTCGACGGCTGGCACGCCCTGCCCGGCTACCGGACCCGGGCCGCGCACACGGTCAGCGTGGTGCAACGCGTCGATGGCCTCGAGGTCGAGGTCGACGGGCGCCCGGTGCGCCGCTGGCGGTTCGCGCCCGAACAGACCACCGATCGGATCTCGGTGGCCTTCAAGGGGCAGCGCGGCACGCGGGAGAAGGTCTGGTTCCGTGACTTCGCGGTCGAGCCGCTCGGCCCGCCGCCGGCTCAGCGACAGAGCCCGGCGACGTCGCCGGCTCGGCCGAAGTAGGCGAGCAGCGCGCAGCCGCGCTCGACGGCGAGGTCGGGCACCACCGGCACGACCCGCAGCCCGCCGATCGAGCCGCCGACGGCGAGCGCGCGGCCGCTGTCGACGAACGCGAGCGCGGTCGGCAGGCCGATGGCCGCGGGCGCGAACGCCAGCACCGCGGTCCCACGGTCGAGGTCCCAGACCCGCACCATGCCGCTCTGATCGGCGGTGGCCAGGTGGGTGCCGTCGGCCGTGACCGCGCTGGCGAGCACCGCGCGGGTGTGCCCATCGAGTATCCGCGGCGCACCGCCGCTGCGGGGATAGATCAGCACGCGGCCGTCGAGCGCGGCGGCGACGATGCGGCCATCGGCCAGGAGCGCGGCCGGTCGACCCTCGAGTCGCGCCCGCACCGCGAGCGTGCGCGGATCCACGACCAGCGCCCGGGCCGAGGCGAAGCCGACCACCAGCGCCGCACCGTCGGGGGTGACGCGCAGGCTGTCGACCGGATCGGTCACGTCGGGTCCGCCGCCGGCGTCGACGGTGGACAGCGCGGCGATCGGCGCACCGCGGGCCGCATCGACCATCACCAGCGAGCCGTCGGTGCCACCGAGGACGAGCGCGGATCCGTCGGCGGTGAAGGCCCCGGCCGAGAGGTCACCGGCGCCGCCCGCGAGTTGAACCGCGGCGCTCACCTGGCCGGTGTCGGCGTCCCAGAGCTGGGCGCGGCCGGCCGTGGTCGCGGTCAGGACCCGGGCGCCGTCGGACGAGAACGCTGCGAACGCCAGCGCCTCGGCGCCTCCGCGCAGCACCACCGGTGCGCGCGCGTCGCCGGTGTGGTGGACGCGCACGTTGCCGTCGACGCCGACCGTGGCCAGCCGGGTGCCATCGGGCGAGGCGGCGACGGCTGTGATCTCGCTGCCGTCGTCGATGGTGGTCGGTGAGCCGCCGGCGCCCGTCATCGACCAGCGCCGCAACGTGCCGTCGAGCGCGGCGCTCCACAGCTCGCCGCCCGTCGACACCAAGGCGGTGATCTCGCCGGTGTGCCCGAGCAGCTGGCCGCTGTCGACGCCGCTGCGCAGATCCCACATCAGCGTCGAGCCGTCGATCGAGACGACCAGGAGCGAGTCGCCGTGGTGGACGGTGCCGTGGATCTTGTCGGCCGCGGCCGGCAGCCGCAGCAGATCGCGCCCGTTGTCGGGATCGACGACACGGGCGCCGTCGGGGGCGGTGCCCGCCATCGGCCCGTTCCAGCCGGCGCGGGTCTGCGGCGTGGTGAAGAAGTCGGGGATGCGCACGGGCCTCGCGCCGCCGAGCACGAACGTGGAGTGACCGTGCAGGTCGGTGAAGTTGGTGGTGTAGAGCGCCGCGACGCGGTCGTCCCCGGGCAACGGCTCGATCTCCAGCCCGAGCTGCCCGGGCACCTCGAACAGCGCGATCGGCTCACCGGCGCGGTCGCCCACGACCGGGCGGGCCACAGTCCGACCGTCCGATCCGCCGGACAGGACGCGGGCGCCGCCGTCGACCAGCTCGATCCCGCGCAGGCCGCCGGGGTGGGCTCCGGCGATGACCTGCGGCACCGTGCCCGGCCGCCACACCACCAGATCGCCGCCGACGGTGCCGGCGGCGACCAGGCCGGTGGGCGCGATGGAGAGCGCGGTGGCGGCCGCCGGCAGATCGATGCGGGCCCGCACCGCGCCGGTGGCGGGATCGAGCCGCTGGACCTCGGCACCGGCGGCGATCAACACGGTGCCGTCGGCGGCGAACTCGCAGCGCGCGTCGCCGAGCAGGAGCGGGATCGCGATCGCCGGTCCGGCCGGCAGCGGCTGCAGCTCGGCGAGGGCGTCGTAGCCGCACACCACCGCGTGGGCGCCGTCCGGCGAGACCCGGATGTACGTCGGCCGATCGATGCGGCTCGTCAACGGACCGAGCGGACGCCCCGACGGCACCGCCCATCGGCGCACGGTGTGATCTGGCCCGGCGGTGAGGACCTCGCTGCCGCCGGGCACGAACGCGGCGGCGTTGACCGCGCCGTGGTGGCCGACGAGCGGCGCCGCCACCGGGCCCGCGACCAGCGCGTCGACCAGGCCGCGCCATGCCTCGGTCGCCACCGGCGTCCCGGCGAGGAGATCCGGCGCCACCGCGCGTACGCCGTCGGTCAGCGCCGCGAGGCGCCGCGCCGGCTGATCGGCGAGCGGCGCGGCGGTGACGCCGAGCTGCCGGCGCAGCGCCGCCTGCGCCGCGCGATCGC
>SXJR01000594.1 GCA_005779305.1 Myxococcales bacterium | reverse complement strand
GCGCGCTGACAGACTGGCGTCGCCCGCCGCCGCGGCGGCGATCGCGGCCCGCTCGAGCACGGCCGCGCGCTGCTCGGCCGGGCCACGCACGGCCAGGATCTCGTCGAGCACCAGGGCCGCGCGCGTGGCCATTCCCGGCGCGGTCGCGAGGTTGCGCTCGAACGCGGCCAGCAGGTTATCGGCGTCGCGGACGAGGAGCGTCACGTGCTGGACCGCGTCGCGGCCGCCGGCGCCGTGCTGCAGCGCCTCGCCGGCGTCGACGAAGAACGCGGCATGGCGGCGCGCAGCCTCACCGAGCTGGCCGGGCTCTCCGCGGGCGCAGGCGTAGGCGCGCACGCTCTGGTAGGGCGTGAAGCGCACGCCGGCGACGTCGTCGCGGGCGCTGGCCAGGAGCGACTTGTCACGCAGCGTGGCGATGACATCGAGCACCAGCGGCGCGTCGGCGGGCAGCGCGATCACCGCCTCGGCGGCGTCGAGGGTGAAGCCGCCCTGGAACACCGTCGCCTGCACCAGCGCGTCGCGCTCGAAGGCGTCGAGCGCCTCCCACGACGCGGTGATCGCGGCCTCGAGGGAGGCGTGGCGGCCGGGCGCGTCGCGGGCACCGCCGCGGAGGACATCGAGGCCCTTGTCCAGGCGCTCCACGAGCTGGGCCGGCGCCAGCACGCGCAGCCGCGCCGCCGCCAGCTCGAGCGCCAGCGGCAGCCGATCGAGGCGCTCGGCCAGCTTCGCCAGCGCCGCGTGATCGCCCTTGCCCAGGCGGGCGCCGGCGCGCGCCGCGCGCTCGCGCAGAAGCGCGACCGCGTCGGCGTCGCTCATGGCGCCGATCTCGATGACGCGCTCTTCGACCACACCGAGCCGCTCGCGGGTCGTGACCAGGACCACCGCCTGGGACGCCAGCTCGAGCAGGCGGGCGGCGATGGTGACCACACTGGCCAGCGCCGCCTCGCAGTCATCGAGCACCAGCACGATCGGCCCGCGCATGACGATGGCGTGGCCGAGGCCGTCGAGGGCGGCCTCGGGCGTGCCGCCGCTGGGCGGCGGGACGCCCAGCACGGCAGCGACCGCCGCCACCGCGTCGCCGAGCGTCCGGGTTCCGGACAGATCGCAGGCCCAGGCGCCCGCCGGTCGGCTCGCCGCCAGCGCCAGCGCGACCTCGCGCGCCAGCCGGCTCTTGCCGCCGCCGCCGGGACCGACCAGCGCGACCAGGCGATCACCTCCGGCCACGGCCTGCTCGATATCGGCCTGCTCGGCGGCGCGGCCGACGAAGCCGGCGGCCGACGTGATGTTGCTCTTGCGCACCTCGCGGGTCTTGAGCGCGGCCAGGAGCACGTCCATCGACGGGAAGCGCTCGCTGCGATCGACCGACAGGCCGCGGCGAAGCGCGGCGATCACCCACGGAGGGACCTCGTGCCCGGCCGGCGGCTGGGGCACGCCGCCGGCGCAGACGATCGCCGCCAGGACCTCGAGCGAGTTCACGCCCTCGGGCGCCTCGAACGGCCTCAGCCCGAACAGCGCCTGCCACAGCGCCACGCAGAAGCTGTACTGATCGGTGCGGGCGTCGACCTCGGCGGCGCGGAACTGCTCGGGCGACATGTACGCCGGCGTGCCCAGCAACGCGCCGGCCTGGGTGAGGTCCATCGTCGAGGGGGCATTCCCGTCCCCTCTGCCGGGGTACAGGCCCCCGGCGTTCAACCCTCCACGCGTCGCGTCGCGCGAGATGTCTTCCTCCTCGAGCTGGGCCAGCCCGAAGTCGGTCACCACCACCCGGCCCTCGCCGTCGATGAGGACGTTGTCGGGCTTGAAGTCGCGGTGGACGAGGCCGGCCTTGTGGGCGGCGGCGAGGCCGAGGCCGGCGGCGTGGAAGGTCTCGATCACGCCGGCCCACTCGTGGTGGGTGTGCATCCACGTGCGCAGGGTCTCGCCCGGCACGTACTCCATGGCGATGAACAGCGCGTCGCCGTGACGGCCGACGTCGTACACCGTCACCACGTTGGGATGGCGCAGCCGCGCCACCGCCTGGCCCTCGCGCAGGAGGCGGGTTTGCTGACCACGGAATGATCGATGGAGGAGCTTGATGGCGACCCGGCGATCGAGATCCGGATCCTTGGCCAGGACCACCACCCCCATGCCGCCCGCACCTAGCACCCGCGACACCTGATAACGCCCGATCTCGGGCGGGACATCGGCCGGCAGCGGCGGCCGGCCACCGAGGCCCACATCGGAGTCGCCGGCGACGCCGGTCTCCTCGAGGCCCGACGGCTTCGGCCCCGACGGTGGTCCCGAGGAAGCGGTCACCCACCGATGAGACAAGGTCCGGCCCCGCCGGTCAACCCGCCCCCCATCCGGCCTGCGACACCGCACGCCGATCTGGTCGCCCGCGACATGCCCAGACGTCACGCGCGGTCAGAGAACCGCAGCGCACGGCCAGCGTTCGCGCGTAGACCATGAACACGCGCGTCCCGTCATCGTCTTCGAAGCCTGCGGCGTTTCGGTTCCTGATCGCGGCGCTCTTGGGGGGCAGCGCCGCGATCGTCGGCTCGACTCTTGGCACCGGCTCCGCCCTGGCCCAGGGTAGCACCGGCGCCGTCCAGGGCGTCGTCGTCGACGCCGACTCGGGCGACCCGATCTACGGCGTCACCGTCGTGGTCACCGCCAACGGCGTGTCGCAGACCGCGATCACCGAAGAGGACGGCAGCTACAAGGTCACCGGCCTGGCGCCGGGCGAGGTGCTGGTCACCTTCTTCCTCGGCAACAACACGATCACCCGCAAGGTCCGCGTCGGCCCGGGTAAGACCGTGCCGGTCTACCAGAAGATGAAGATCGAGATCGACGATACCTACACGATCGAAGAGGAGGAGTGGGAGCCCGACATCGATCCGACCCGCACCGACCTGGTCACCACCATCGACAAGCGGGTCATGCGCGGCGTGCCCATCCCGGGCCGCGGTTTCGCCTCGGCGCTGGGCCTGACCCCGGGCTCACAGAGCGACGGCGCCGGCACCGCGTTCTCGGGCTCGACCTCGGCCGAGAGCCAGTACTACGTCGACGGCGTCACCACCACCGGCCTGCGCTACGGCACCTCGGGCAGCACGGTCATCAACAACTTCATCGAGGAGATCGAGGTCATCACCGGCGGCTACAACGCCGAGTACGGACGCTCGACCGGCGCGATCGTCAACGTGGTGACGGTGACCGGGGACAACAAGCTCAAGGGCGAGATCTTCGCCACGGTACGCCCGGGCGTGCTGATCGCCCAGCGCGAGGTCACGCCGTTCGAGGGGGCGTCGATCGACGCCACCGCCAACCTGGCCCTGGCCGCCGACGGCGGCTTCTGGTTTGCCGGCCCGCTGGCGAAGGACAAGCTCTGGTACGCCGTCGGCTTCGCGCCCACCTACTCGTCGACGACGATCAGCCGCACCACCAAGCGCCGCATGGACTGCCAGCAACAGCTGCCGTCGGGCGCGCTGTCCCCGTGTGATCCGCGGTCGATGGCCTCGGGCGGCTACGCCGACGGCGTCGCCGACGTCGACCCCGACACCGGGTTCACCCTGTTCGAGCGCCTGAGCGAGCGCGAGCTGAGCGCGACCAGCCGCGGCGCCTACGCATTCGGCAAGCTCAACTACGCCTACAAACCCGAACACCAGGGCCAGCTCTCGTTCACCGCGCTGGGCAGCGGCGGCTACACGCCCGAGGTCTACGGCCTGCCCCGATCGGGCGACTTCGACGCCTCGGGGCTGACCTCGGACGCGGCGGTCAAGTGGACGTCGAAGTTCAACGACAGCAAATCCGAGATCGAGGCGGTCCTGGGCTGGCACCGCGAGTCGCAGACGCTGACCCCGCGCACCGCGGCGGCGGCGACGACGCCGTACGAGGTGCTGCTGTTCGGCAACCTGGGCACCTGGAGCCGACTCGGCTACGAGGACGCGTCGACGGCGACCGGCTGCACCGACAACGACGGCGGCGATCCCTACGCGCTGATCGAGAACTGCCCCGACGCTATCGGCCACGGCTACCAGGTGGGCGGGTTCGGTAGCGTGGTCGACAACCGCGCCAACCGCTACGCTGCCAAGCTGTCGCTGATCCAGCGGGTCAAGGCGTTCGGCAACCACGAGATCAAGGCCGGCGTCGACCTCGAGGACAACCGGCTGGCCGAGCCGCGCGCGTTCACCGGCGGGTCCTTCTACCAGAACTTCCAGGACCGCTCGCAGATCTACCGCACCCGCTGGATCCAGGCCGGACCGCTGAACTCGACCGATCCCAAGTTCGATCGCATGTGCTCGTACACGCCGAACGGCGCGACGGTGGCGGTCGATCAGCCGTGCCGGTACATCGGCCAGACCGGCGAGGGCTCGACGGTGTCGGGCCAGACCGTCAACTGGTCGGCCTACCTGCGCGACTCGTGGCAGCTGCGGCCCAACCTGACCTTCAACGCCGGCCTGCGCTACGAGGAGCAACGCCTGCGCTTCGCCGAGTACCTGCGCGACGACATCGATCCGGTCACCGATCGCTCCTATGGCAACAACGCCATGAAGATCGACCAGATGTGGGCGCCGCGCCTCGGCCTGCTCTACGACTGGACCAAGGTCGGGCGCTCCAAGGTGTACGGCCACTGGGGCCGCTTCTACGAGTCGATCCCGATGGACATCAACGCCCGTTCGTTCGCCGGCGAGGTCTCGTACCGGCAGATCTACGATCACGGCGACTGCGGTCCCGGGATCGACGGCTTCGGCAGCCCGAGCGGCGCCAACTGCCCCGACACCGGCACCAGCGGCGGCGACATCCTCGGCATCAACGGCTCGCTGGTGGCGCCCGGCATCAAGGGCCAGTTCATGGACGAGCGCATCCTCGGCGCCGAGTACGAGCTCATGGACGACCTCAAGCTCGGCGTCGTCTACCAGAACCGCAGCCTGGGCCGCGTGATCGAAGACGTGTCGACCGACGGCGCGGCCACGTACATCATCGCCAACCCAGGCGAGTGGGACGCGGAGGAGGAGGCCAAGCTGCAGGCCCGCATCGACGCCGAGGGCGACGCGTCGCAACGGGCGCGGCTCGAGGGGCTCATGCGCCAGTTCCGCGGCATCCGCGGGTTCGACAAGCCGAGCCGCGACTACGACGCGCTCCAGTTCACGGTGACGCGGCGGTTCTCGAAGGCGCTCTACGCGCAGGCCAGCTACACGTACTCCAAGACGCGCGGCAACTTCCCCGGGCTCATCTCGTACGACAACGGCCAGATCGATCCCAACATCTCGTCCCAGTACGATCTGATCGAGCTGCTCGCCAACCGCCAGGGGCCACTGCCCCAGGACCGGCCGCACTACGTGAAGCTCGACGGCTTCTACCAGTTCGACCTGAAGGACAAGGGGCTGCTGACCACGGGCGCGCGGGTGCGGGCGCTGTCGGGCATCCCGCGTGACGTCCTGGCGCGCCACTTCCTGTACGGGCCCGGCGAATCGTTCCTCCTGCCGCGCGGGCAGCTGGGTCGGACGCAGTTCGAAACCGGGCTCGACCTCCACCTGGGGTACACCCGCAAGCTGAAGGGCAACATGGAGCTCGAGATCTTCGCCGACGTGTTCAACGTGCTCGACGATCAGGGCGTGTTCTCGGTGGAGGAGGACTACAGCACGCGGTCGGCGTCGAACCCGATCGTAGGCGGCACCTACGAGGATCTGGTGTTCGCCAAGGAGAACGACATGCAGACCGGCGGCGAGACCTCGACGCCGATCCAGCGCAACCCCAACTTCGGCAACACCGTCGGGCGGTACAGCCCGCTGTCGACGCAGCTGGGGGCAACGTTGCGGTTCTGACCGCGCTACTCGAGGTGGTAGGGCGCGGTGACGACGGTCGCCATGCCGGTACCGGGGAAGGACATCGAGCGGGCGGCGCGGCGCGCGCACGCGAGCAGGCCGTGCTCGTGAAGCCAGGACGGCGCGCGCACGCGCACCTTGCTGACCCGGCCGTCGGCGCCGACCAGGAGCTGGAGCGTGACCTCGGCGGCGAGGGCGGCGCCGGCGGTGGCGTCCTTGATGCAGCCGATGACCGGGCCCGAGCCGCGCGCGATACCGCCCTGGATCTCGCCGTCGTCGAGCGGCCGGCCTTCGTCGCCGCCGGCCATGTCGATCGTGCGGGGCGGCAGGGCCACAGCGTCGCCGCGCCACTCGAGGCGACGATCGGCGTCGGTGAGCGTGATCGTGTCATCGACCTCGAAGGGCTCGGGCGAGGTGGCGCCACCGCCACCACCGCCGACGCGGGCCTTGCGCCTCCCCTTCTTCTTGCCCGGGGCGCCGGCGTCGACGTCGTCGGCCTGCGCCACCATCGGCGCCGCCGGCCGCTCGCCACCCCGCCACGGCGGCTCGAGCGCGAGGTATGTTCCGATGGCCCCGAGTGCCAGGCCGATGGCGAGCCCGAGCCAGAACCTCACGCCACCTTCTTACCACGCGGGAGCGGCGCCCCTGACGGCGTCCACCGCGCTGGCGACGTGGTGCCTGGCGACCGCGACCTTCTTCCTGATCGGGACCTCGCTCGGCGGCGGCCTCGGCGCCAGCGTCGTCGCCCAGATCCTGGCCCTGGCCCTGGTGCCCATCGCCGTCATGCGTCTGCACGGTGTCACCCACCTGAACGGTGTCACCCACCTGCTGGGCCTCGGCCGCCCGCCCTGGCGCGCCATCGCCGGCGCGGCGCTGGCCGGCGCGGGTACCTGGTACGTCTCGCTGCGCCTCGCTGTCCCGATCCTGGACGCCACCGGCCGCACCGAGCAGGCCCGCGACATCAGCCGCGCCGTCACCGGCGACGGCGCCGCCCTTCCCTGGGTGCTCCTCGCCAGCGCGCTGGTGCCAGCCACCTGCGAAGAGATCCTCCACCGCGGCATGTTGCTCCCCGCGCTCGCAGCGCGCGCCGGCCGTGTCGCCGCCCTGGCCGCCGTCACCGTGCTCTTCGCGGTGATGCACATCGAACCAGCGCGCATGGCCGCCGCCGCGTGCATCGGCCTGGCCGCCGGTATCCTCGCGCTCCGGACCCGTTCCCTCTGGCCCGCCATCACCCTCCACCTGGTCAACAATGTCTGCGCCTTGGTGGTCGGCACCGAGCAGGTCCCGGGTGTCACCCGTCCGATCGCCGGACACCCCGACGCCACCCTGGCCATCACGCTCGCCTGCACAGCCGCGGGGTTGGCCCTTGGTGTCACCCACAAGATCCCCCCAAACACGGGACAACCGTAAGCGCCGCGACAGGCTGACAAGTTCTTGCGTGGTCTGCTACGTTTCGGCCGTGACGGACCCGAAACGTACGCTCTGGTACCTCAAGAAGATCCAGCTGCTTTCGGAGCTCGGCCCCGAGGTGCTGGCCCGCCTCGCCGAGCGGGTCGAGATGAAGGAAGTGCGGCGGCGCGAGGTGGTGTACCTGCCCGGCGATCCGGGCAAGAGCGTGTTCTTCGTCAACGGCGGCCGCGTGAAGATCTGCAAGGTCACGCGCGACGGAAAGTCACTCACGCTCGGCTACTGCGGGCCGTCCGAGATGTTCGGCGAGACCTGCCTGGTCGGCGCCGGCGCCCGCACCGAGATGGCCGAAGCGGTCGAGAACGCGATGCTCACCGAGGTGGACCGCGCCGACTTCGAGCGCCTGCTCACGTCGACCCCCGCCCTCTCCTCTGGCGTCGCGCGCCTGATGATCGCGCGCCGCGCCGATCTCGAGAGCAAACTCGAGGCCCTGGTCTTCCGCGACGTCACGTCGAAGCTGGCCGAGCTGCTGATCAAGCTCGGCGACGAGTACGGCGTCGATGACTCCCGCGGCACGCTGGTGGCGCTCAAGATCACCCACCAGGAGCTCGCCAACTTGATCGGCTCCACGCGCGAGACCGTGTCGCTCACGCTCTCGCAATTCAAGCGCAAGCGCCTCATCGTCACCGAGGGCCGCAAGGTGATCCTCAGCGATCTCGAAGCGCTGCGCGCGCTTCTGTAGGCGTCCCTCGACGGGCCATCGAGGCGCCACGTGCAGCGGCGCCAGCAGCTGCTCACCGCCGTCGATCAGCCGGGTCACCGCGCCGGAATCGAGGTCGATCTCGAGGAGGCCGCCGCCCGCGCCCGCCCGGAAGCACAGTGCCCGCGTGCCATCAGGCGATGTCGATCCTGGAACCGATCGGGTCTCTCACTCAGGCCCGGCCTGCGGGAGAGCCGGCGCGGCGCGTCCTCATCCGCGCCGCCAGCGCCAGCGCCGCCGCCATGCTCGCGGGTCGCGCCCGCCCGCTGCCGGCCAGGTCGTACGCCGTGCCGTGATCCGGCGACGTGCGCACGATCGGCAGGCCCAGCGTCACGTTCACCGCGTCCTCGAAGTCGAGGAGCTTGACCGGGATGAGCGCCTGGTCGTGGTACATCGCGACCAGCCCATCGACGCCGCCGTCGGCCGCGAAGCGAAACGCCGCGTCGGGGACCAGCGGCCCGGTCACTCGCGCGCGCTCGCCGAGCCGCCGCGCCAGCCGGGCCACCGCCGGCGCGATCACCGCGCCCTCCTCGCTGCCCAGCATCCCGCCCTCGCCGGCATGGGGATTCAGGCCGACCACGCCGATCCGCACCGGCGCCGCGCGGTCCAGATCCCGCGCCAGGCTCTCGGCGAGCATCTCGCCGACGGCGACGATGCGCTCACTGGTCAAGGACGCCGATACCTGGGCCAGCGGCACGTGCACCGTGGCCAGCGCGACCACCAGGCGCGGCCCGACAAAGGTCATGGCCACCTCACGGGCGGCGAACCGCTCGGCGAGGAGCTCGGTGTGGCCGGGGAACGCGAAGCCCGCGCGCCGCGCCCACGTCTTCGAGATCGGCGCCGTCACCAGCGCGTCGACCCGTCCCGCGCGCGCCGCCTGCACCGCGCCCTCGAGCCAGGCCACCTGCGCGGCGCCAGCCGCCTCCGACGGAGCCCCCGGCACCACCCCCGGCGCCGCCTCCCCCTCGCAGCGCACCCCGGCCAGGCCGCCGGCCACACCCATCGCCGCCGCGCCCCGTGCCAGGATCTCCGCGTCGCCGAAGACGATCACGGCGCGCCGGACCGCGGGGTCGGCGTGGGCCAGCGCCCAGGCCGTCACTTCCGGTCCGATACCCGCGGGATCCCCCAGCGTGACGCCGATCATGGGTGGGTACCCTACCCCGGTCCTCGCAACTGAACATTGCGGAACGGTCCAACGTCCGTCATCTAGATCCTATGGCCCGTGCGTCCTCCCTGCTCGCTGCGCTGGCCCTGGCGGCCTGCGGTGGCGCCGACCTGAACGCGTTGCCGCCGACCCTGACCCCGGGCGCCGTCGATACCGATGACGAGATCATCGGCTTCTCGCCCGGCGAGCAGCTCGCCTTCGAGGTCCGCGTCGCCGGCGTGCTGGCTGGCGAGGCCCAGTTCGTGGCCGGCCAGCCCGGCGAGGTCGGCGGACGGCGCTCGATCGCGGTCAGCTCGGTGATCCGCACCGCCGGCGCCTTCGCGCTGATCAAGGAGGTCAAGGACGACGTCACGTCGATCATCGATCTCGAGCAGATGCGGCCGGTGCGCACCACCTCGGACGTGGTGTTCGGACCCAAGCGCTATCACGCCGAGACCTCGTTCACCGATCACGGCGCCAGCATCCAGTACACGCCCCACGGCGAGACCACGCGCTCCCTGGTCTACGACTTCGGCGACGCCGTCGTGCACGACGCCCACTCGTCGATGGCGCTGGTGCGGACCTGGACCGCCGAGCCGGGCGAGCGCATCGGGTTGTGGGTGATCGGCGGTCGCCGCATCTGGCGCACCGAAGTCTGGGCGGTCGGGACCGAGGTGATCGGCACCTTCATGGGCAACCAGTCGGCCCTGCGGCTCGACGGCAGCTCGGTCCGCGTCCACCCCGATCTCAAGCCCGACACGCGCAAGCCGCCGCGCACGTGGTCGGTGTGGCTCTCCGATGACGCCGACCGCGTGCCGCTGCGCTTCAGCGCGCACACCGAGCTCGGCGATATCGTGATCGAGCTGGTCGCGTACGAACGACCGTAGCCCCGCCGGCCGTCCGTCAGGTGGACTTGCCGATCATCCGGGCCAGGGCCGCGTACATGGGCTCGGCCAGATCGGGATCCTCGCCGGCGACTTCGAGGAAGTCGTCGCCGCGGATGGCCTTGGCACGCACCTCGCCGACCGCGACCGCCAGCGCGTCGGACTTGCGCGGCGAACCCTGTCCGAGCAGCGCCTCGGGGTAGAGCAGCGTGCCCGCGTCCTCGGTCTGCCCGTTGACGATGACCTCGCCGTCCATGAGGATCCAGGCCACGCGACTGCCCAGCGCGGCCTCGGGCAGCACGTCGCCGGCGACGAAGTCGCGGTTGGTGGCGATGCGCAGGGCCCGCAGCCGTTGCTGCGGCGACAGCTCCTCGAGCAGCGGACACAGGCCGAGGATCTGATCGTCGCGCTGGCGCTGCGCCGCCGGCATCTGGGTCTCACCGGCCTCGATGACCTTGATGACCAGCGCGGTGGCGTTGTCCTCGCCGCCGCGCTCGAGAGCGAGGTCGACCAGCTTCTGGGCCGCGCGCGCCGGGCTGGGCTGGCTGGTCAGGACCTGGCCGACCTCGGCCTCACCGACGTACTCGCTGACGCCGTCGGAGCAGAGCAGGAGCTTGTCGCCGTCAGAGAGCGGGACCATGAAGGTGATGATCTTGGTGTCGTCGCCGAAGCCCAGCGCGTTGGTGATGACGCCCTTCCAGCGGTGCACCTCCTGGCCCTCGGCCATGGGCAGCCCGGCGGCGAGCAGACGGGCGAGCAAGGTGTGGTCCTCGGTGAGCTGCATGGCGATGCCGCCGCGCACCAGGTAGGCGCGCGAGTCGCCGGCGTGAGCGATGATGGCGTCGCCGCCGGCAACCACCAGGCCGGTGAACGTGGTGCCCATGCCCTTCTTCGACGGATCCTCGATGGCCTGATCGCAGATGCAGCGGTGCGCCGCCATCACGCCGTTCTTCACCGCCGACAGGAGCGTGCGGCGGGCGTCGAGGGTCGACAGTCGCGCCCACTCGGCGGCGGCGCGCTGGGTCGCCGACGATAACCAGTGCTCGCGCGTGATCCGCACGCCCAGCGCCGACGCCACTTCGCCAGCGGCGTGGCCGCCCATGCCGTCGCACACGATGAACACGCCCTCGTCGGCGTCGACGAGGTGCGAGTCCTCGTTGTGATCGCGCACGTTGCCGACGTGGGTCACCGCGCCGGCGACGATCGTCGATCTCACGGATCCCATAGTACCCAACGATCACCTCGCCAGGGCGATCACAGCCATCGGTTGCGACGGAACCACTCGAACAGCCCGGCTGGGACCAGGATCAGGGAGGCGATCATGGTCCCGAGCCAGACCTCGCTGCCGTAGGGCAGATCGTCGAAGTTCTGGCCGAAGAAGCCGACGATGAACGACAGCGGCAGGAAGATGGCGCTGAAGATGGTCAGCTGCCGCATGACCTCGTTGACTTTCTGGGCGGCGAAGGCCTGGTGGCTGGCCACCACGCCGGCCGCGACCTCGCGGGTCTCCTCGACCATCTCGGCCAGGCGAGCGATGTGATCGGAGACGTCGCGCAGGTGGAGCATGGCGCGCTGCGAGATGCGCGGATCGTTGCGGCGATGGAGGATGCCGATGGTGTCGCGCAACGGCCGGATCACTCGGCGCATAGCCACGCTGGTGCGCTTGATGCGAAACACCTGGCGCAGATCGACGTCGCCGGTCCCCTCGATCGTCGCCCACTCGAGATCATCGAGCTGCTCGCGGATGCGCAGCACCAGGGGTTCGGTGGCCTCGACCATGGCGTCGATGTGGCGGTAGAGGATCCAGGACGGACCGCGCTCGAGCGAGCCCTTGTCGGCCGTCGCCTTGGCCCAGACCGCCTCGTGCGAGGGCAGCGGGTTGTCGTGGACGGTGATGAGGTAGCCCGCGCCCACGAAGGCGTGGATCTCGTGGATCTGGATCTCCAGCGGATCGACCGTCGACGCGGTGAACGAGTGGACGACGACGAAGAGATACCGTTCGTAGTCGTCGATCTTGGACTGGAGCCCGAAGGTTGCGCAGTCCTCGATGGCCAGCGGGTGAAGGTCGAAGCGCATGCGCAGGAGCTCGAGCGCCGGCGCGTCGGGCTCGACCAGATCGATCCAGCGCACCGTGCCGTCGGGCGGCGGCGCCGCGCGATCGTCTCCATCGCTGGTGACCAGGCGACCGTCGGGACCGAGATCGAGGACCTGGAACATGCCCGCGGACTATACGCCGCGGCCGCGGCGGCTCAGCGGGCGCCGCGCATCTTGTAGCCAACGTTGCGAACGGTCTCGATCAGGCCACCGGCGTGTGCGCCCATCTTCGCGCGCACGCGGCGCACGTGGATGTCAACCGTGCGCGTGCCGCCGCCGTATGAGTACCCCCACACACGCTCGAGAAGCTGATCGCGCGTGAAGACCCGGCCGCGGTGCTGGGCCAGAAAACGGAGCAGCTCGAACTCCTGGTGGGTGAGCGGAAGCGGACGTCCGCCCACCTTGGCCTCGTGACCGGCGATGTCGATCACCAGCTCGTCGATCTTGAGCACCTCTTCGGAGCCGAAGGTCGCCGTCTTCCAGTCGAGCTGGCGCAGACGGGCATACAGCTCGGCCGGGACCAGCGGGAGCAGGACGAAATCGTCGAACCCTGTCGAAAAATCCAGCGCCGGCAGCCGAGGCAGCGTCAGGGCCAGGAGGACGGGTGTGTCGGCGAGCACGCCGCCGCTTCGGAGCTTCTTGATCGCTCGTTGAGCGCGGATCAGGTCGTCGCCGGCCTCCACGACCACGACGTTGGGAGGCGTCCGGAGCAGCGCTTCCTCGTCGAGGCCGCCGAGGTCGAACCGCCCCAGCACCGTGTGACAGCCGAGATCGGCCAGGACCGTCGGTATCGAGTCTCGTTCAGCGACGGCCAGCTCGGGCTCGGCGCAGATGATCACCGCGCGCACTCCGCAGTGATCACCGTAATGACCCGACGCGTCAAGACCAATACCGAGGGGTTCACACCCTGTTGCCGCGGACGATGAACATGTAAGAATCGGGACTCAGATGGAGGAATTCCACTGCTCCTTCTGCGGCAAGCAACGCCGCGAGGTGCGCAAGCTCATCAGCGGACCGCGGGTCTTCATCTGCGATGAGTGCGTGACCCTCTGTAACGACATCCTCGCCAAGGAGGAGGCGGCGGAGCGACCGAAATTCCCGCCACCCCGCGCGATCGTCGAGGAGCTCGACCGCTACGTGGTCGGACAGGATCAGGCGAAGCGGGCGCTGTCGGTGGCGGTCTACAACCACTACAAGCGCATCGGCATGCGCGGCAAGCAGGTCGACGTCGAGGTCCAGAAGGGCAACATCCTGCTCCTCGGGCAGACCGGTTCGGGCAAGACCCTGCTGGCCCAGACCCTGGCCAAGAAG
>SXJR01000593.1 GCA_005779305.1 Myxococcales bacterium | reverse complement strand
GCGCGGCGGCGGCGGGGTGAAGTGCTGCTCGGGGCGCACGACGGTGAGCGTCACCGCGTCGCCGACCTCGAGCGGGGGCAACAGGTGATCGGCCTTCTCGTCCTGCTCGGTCTTCTCGTCATCGGTCTCCGAGACCTCGTAGACCTTGGTGTAGCCGGCGAACTTCATGACCTGGCCGGTGGAGCGCAGGACCGCCTTGCCGCGATCGAGATCGACCGTGGTGCGATCGTAGACCGCCGGCACCAT
Source organism: Myxococcales bacterium (assembly GCA_005779305.1). Taxonomy (GTDB): domain Bacteria; phylum Myxococcota_A; class Polyangia; order Haliangiales; family Haliangiaceae; genus UBA2376. Next base: position 9,783 of record SXJR01000593.1, on the reverse strand, counting down.
CTGCGACGCGACGAAGCGCTGCCACACCAGCGTGTACAGCCGGACCAGATCGTTGGCCTCGGGGTTGCCAGCAGCAACCAGCACCTCGCGCACGCGCTCGGGCGTCCACTCCATCAAGGTCGGGCGGATCGCCTCGTGGGCGTCCTGGGCCCGCTCGCGGTTGCCGTAGGTGTTGGGTGTCTCGGGCAGGTACTCGGCGCCGTAGGTCTCGGTGATATGGGCGCGCAACGCCGTCAGCGCATCGTCGGAGACGCGGGTCGAGTCGGTACGCATGTACGTGATGAGGCCGGTGGGGCCCTCGGCGCCGAGCTCGACGCCCTCGTACAGGCGCTGGGCCAGCGCCATGGTGCGCTTGGCCGAGTAGCGCAGCTTGCGGGCCGCGTCCTGCTGCAGGCGCGACGTGATGAACGGCGCCTGCGGACGCTTGCGCTGTTCCTTCTTCTCGACCGAGCTGACCACCGCGCCGCCGGCGCGTAGCTCGTCGGCGATGGCATCGGCGTCGGCCTTGGTGGTCGGCGCAGCCTTCTCGCCCATCCACTTCCAGATGCGGGCCTCGAAGGGCGGCGGCACCGGGCCCTCGCACGTGGCCTCGACCGACCAGTACTCCTCGGGCACGAAGGCGCGGATCGCGTCCTCGCGCTCGACCACGACCCGGACCGCGACCGACTGCACGCGACCGGCCGACAGGCCGCGCTGCACCTTGTTCCACAGGATCGGGCTGATCTCGTAGCCGACCAGGCGATCGAGGATGCGCCGGGTCTGCTGCGCGTACGCCTTGTTCATGTCGATCGGCTGCGGCTTGAGCAGCGCCGCGGCCACGCCCTTCTTGGTGATCTCGTGGATCAACACCCGCTGGACGTTGCGGTTGACCGGCTTGAGCTCCTCGGCGATGTGCCAGGCGATGGCCTCACCCTCGCGATCGGGGTCCGACGCCAGGTAGACCTTCTCGACCTCGCGGGCGACGCGGCGGATGTCGGCGACGACCTTCTTCTTGCCGTCGATGACCTCGTAGATCGGCTCGAACTTGTTGTCGACGTCGACGCCGATCTTGCTCTTGGGCAGATCGCGGACGTGGCCGACCGACGCCTTCACCGTGTAGCCGGCGCCCAGGTACTTGCCGATGGTGCGGGCCTTGGCCGGTGACTCGACCACGACCAGCGCCGAGCCCGGCTTGACCTTCTTGGCCTTGAGCGGCTTCTCGCTCTCCTCGTACGCCGCGGTGTCCTCGGCGCTGTCCTTCTTGCCCTTGCCCTTGCCCTTGGTCCACGACTCCGGCGCCTTGACCTTGGCCTTGCCATTGTTCCGGGTGGCCTCGGCCTTGGGCTCGACCTTGGCGGTGCTGGGCGCGGCCGCCTTGGCCAGCTTGGGCTCGACCTTCACCGCCGGTGCCTTCGCCGCCTTGGCGGCGGCCTTGGCCTTGGGCGCTACCTTGACCTTGGCCTTGGCCTTGGCCTTGGCCGCGGGCGCAGCCTTCGCCTTGGGGCGTCTGGACTTGGCGTCGGAGGGAGTTTTCTCGGCCACGGAGACCTCGGTTCAGGGAGCACGGACGTAGGCGGAGCCGGGGACCGCGAGGGTCCAGCCGGTCGCCTCCAGATCGGCGAGGAGGGAGAGCGCAGACGGGATGCTGATGGCGAGCGCGGCGGCCAGGTCCTCGGCATCGCGGGGCGCGATGGCGTCGAGCGCGTCCCAGGCCCGGGCCAGATCGCCGGTCAACGGCGTCCGCGCGAGCCGGCGCGGATCGCCGGCGAGGGCGCGGTCGAGATCATCGGTGGACTCGATGACGGCGGCGCCGGCCGCAACCAGGGCGTCGGAGCCAGGCGTGCCGGGGACCGCGGCGACGGGGCGCTGCATGCGGAGCGCGTGACGCGCGGTGTGGAGCGATCCGGAGCTGACCGTGGCGGCGACCACCACCACCACATCGGCCAGGGCGGCGATCAGCTCGTTGCGGCGGACGAAGTTCTGGGGACGCGGCTGCGCACCGAGCGGGAACATGGACAGCAGGCCACCGCCGGCCTCGACCACCGCGGCGAACAGGCGCGCGTTGCGCTCCGGATAGATGATATCGGCGCCGGTCCCGAGCACCACGGTGGTGGAGCCGCGAGCCTCGAGAGCACCGACATGAGCCGCGGTGTCGACGCCGATCGCGCCGCCGGAGACCACCAGGCCGCCGATCGCACCCACGTGGCGGGCGAGCGTCCGAGCCAGGGCCATGGCGCCGAACGAGGCCGCCCGCGAGCCGACGATGGCGACGGCCGGCGCGAGATCGCGAATCGTTCCGACCACGTGCACGCCATCGCGGACGGCGCGGAGCCCGGCCAGACGGCGCGGGAACCCCTCGTCGCCCGGCTCGATGCGCTGTGTCCGGCCGCTCTTCACAAGGGGGAAGCCTTTAGCTACCGGGCGGCCCCGAGTCAAGGGGCGTCGCTCCCGGACTCGTGATCTCGCACCCTTACGGTGAGGCGACGCTCCGGAGGCGCCCGCCAGCTACTGCTTGCGCATCATCACGAGGTCCCCGACGCCCATCTCCTCCAGCGACAGCGTCACCAGTCCGACCGAGATGGTGTCACCCACCTGCACGAGCACGACCTCGCCCAGCGCCCGGGCCGGAAAGGTGCGGTCGTCCTGGCCAGGCTGATCCTGGGGCCAGGTCTGGGCGTCGAAGGCGTCGCCGCGACGGACCACGAACAGGCGGTTACCGGGCTTGATGCCGGCGCTCTTGCCGAGGTCCATGAAGACCACCTCGCCCTGGCCGATGAGCTGATCGCTGGCCAGCATCGCGACGATCGTCCCCTGCACGTCGACCTCGTTGCGCGCCGGCGGTACCGACTTGAACTGGCGGAGCAAGGGACCGACGCGCGAACCGCGCTCGATCTCGTTGTTGGCGCTGGTGATGCGGGCCCGGGCCCGCTTGCCCTGCTTGACGCTCACGATCTCGAGCTCGCCCTGGATCCGCACGTAGCTGCCGACGCTCTTGCCGCCGTCGGGATGAGACACGGCCTGGTCCTCGGCGTAGATCGAGTAGCGCTCGGCGACCTTGGGCACGGCGCCGTCGGGGTAGCTGACGTAGACCTCGTCGCCGGTGGAGAGCAGCTCCTTGTCCTCGACCGAGCCGATGATGTACAGGCTCGACTCGAGGTGCTTCTTGTCGATGAAGGCGACCTGCCGCACCGACACGTCGAGCCGGCGCTGCGGCGTGGGCACGTCGATGGGCTGGGTGCCGGGATCGGTCTCGGGCTCGAGCCCGGGATCGGTGATAGCGGGCCCGGTCAGGAAGCCCTTGGGGAGCAGGCGGACCAGATCGCCGGGATAGATCCAGTGCGGGTTCGTGATCTGGGCGTTGTACGACCAGACCTTGGGCCACTGCCACGGGTCGTTGAAGTAGTACCAGCAGATGTCCCAGAGCGTGTCGCCGCGGCGGACCACGTGGAGCTCGGGGGTCGGGCCGCCATGGACCTCGACCTCGCTCTCCTCTGCGTAGCGCTGCATGTCGTCGTAGTGGACGACGCCGCCCGGCCCGGTCGAGGGCGGCGCGACGGGCCTACCGTCGGGCCCGATGGTGATGATGGTCGGTCCCTGCGGCGCCGGGGCCGGCGTGCCTGGGCCGAACACCGGCGCGTTGGGATCGTACTCGACGACATCGGGCTGCGCGGCTGCGGTCGCAGCGGCGCCGGCCACCAGCGTGGCGCCGAGCAGGAGGTGACGGGCGGAGTGATTCATCACGGCTTCTCCAGGCGTGCCGACGCGATCGCGGCCGGCGAGGATCCGGGGTACAGCGACACAACCTGCTGGAGCGCCGCGCGCGCCTTGTCGGTCTCGCCCAGCGCGTGATACGCGAAGCCGATCTTGAGCAGGGCGTCGGGCACCTTGTTACCGCGTGGGTAGCGGGAGACGGTGGAGCGGAACTCGGTGATGGCGCGGGCGTAGTCCTTCTGATCGTAGAAGGCCTCACCCAGCCAGTACTGCGCGTTGTCGGCATAGTCGTGGGCCGGGTAGCGCGTGACCAGCTCGCGGAATGCCGTCACGGCGGCGGCGTGCTCGCGGGCCTTGAGGGCGGAGGTGCCGCGCCGGTAGAGCGCCAGCGCCGGATCGTCGCCGTCGCTGTCGTCACTGATCGGCGCCGCGTCGCCGCCGGTGGCGGGGGCCGCGCCGTCGTCGGCGCCCAGCTCCGCCGAGGTCGGCAGCTCGCGCAGCGGTGCCCGCGGCGGCAACGGCGCCCGCGAGGCCTGGGCGGCGCGGGGTCGGCGGGGACGGACCGGCGGCGGCCCGGCGTCGCGATCGAGATCGTCGTCGCCGATGGTCACCGGATCGGCGTTGGCCTCGTCGATGTAGATGATGGCGGAGCCGTCGTCGGAGGTGCCGACCAGCTGGCCGTTCTCGGGGATGTCGTCGGGCGAGATCACCTCGACCGGCAAGACCGGAGCGGGCGCGCCGTCGGGGCGACGCAGCTGCGAGGTCTCGAGGCGATCCTCGAGCAGGAAGACCTGGTTCTCGAGATCGCGGCGCTTGCGGCGCTCGGCCCGGAGCTCGGCCCGCAGCTCGTCCACGGTGGTGGTCAGCTGGGCGTTCTGGGTGCGGACCTGCGTCATGGGCCCGCCGCACGCCGGTGCGCCGGCGAGGACGATCGCGCACACGAAACACGCCCGCGCGACCCGACGCGCGGCGGGGGTGAATGGACGGGGACCTGTGCCCCGGCCAGAGGGGACGGGAACGTCCCCTGGATGAACGGTCGCCACGCCTACATCGTAGGTGGCGCGACGGAGGCGGGCAAAAATATTCGGTGCGCTTACGCAAGTGGTTCGCGAAGCGGCATGATGGCAGCCGTGCCACGCCAGCATCTGACCATCGCCACTCGCGGCAGCGCGCTCGCGCTGTGGCAGGCCGAGCACGTGAAGGCGGCGCTCGTCGCGGGCACGCCCGGCCTCGAGGTCGAGCTGCTCACGCTCAAGACTCAGGGCGATCTCATCCTCGACGTGCCGCTGTCCGAGGTCGGCGGCAAGGCGCTCTTCGTCAAGGAGATCGAGCAGGCCCTGATCGACCGGCGCGCCGACGTGGCCGTGCACAGCATGAAGGACGTGCCCGCCGACCTCGCGCCCGGCCTGGTGATGGCGGCGGTGAGCACGCGCGAGACGCCCAACGACGCCTTGTGCCTGCCGCTCGCCTCCACCGCCCGTATCCTCGAGGATCTGCCGGAGGGTGCGTCGGTCGGCACCTCGAGCCTGCGCCGGCAGTGTCAGCTCCTGGCCCGGCGGCCGGATCTGCAGGTCCGCATGCTGCGCGGCAACGTGCCCACGCGCCTGCGCAAGCTCGACGAGGGTGAGTACGACGCCATCATCCTGGCGGCGGCGGGCCTCCTGCGGCTGGGCCACGGCGACCGCATCACCCAGCTCCTGCCGCTCGACGTCAGCCTGCCGGCGGTCTCCCAGGGCGTGCTCGGCATCGAGGCCCGCGACGACGACGACGAGGTGCGAGCGATGGTGGGGGCCGCGCTCCACGACCCCTACGAGGAGCGCCGCGTCGCCGCCGAGCGCTCGTTCCTCGCCCGCATGGGCGGCAGCTGCCAGACGCCGCTGGCCGCTCACGCCCAGCACACCTCCGACGGCTCGCTCGTGGTCGACGCGCTGTGTGGCATGCCCGACGGCTCGAAGATCCTGCGCGCCCAGGTGCGCGGCGCGGCCGCCGATGCCGAGGCGCTCGGCGTCGCCGTCGGCGAGGCCCTGCTCGCGCAGGGCGCGGGCGACATCGTCGCGGCGTGTCTGAAGACGTGACTAACGACGCCGGCCGGCGGCTGGAGCCGCAGCCGGAGCCGGAGTCGGAGTCGGAACCGCGATCGGATCCGCATCCGCATCCGCGGCATCCGCCGCGGCGGCCGCAGCCGCATCGGCCGCATCCGCGGCGGCGTCGGCAGCGGCGGCGCTGGCCGCGTCGGCAGGTTCGACGAGCTCGAGGGCGAAGAGGCGCTGCACGGCGGCGGACAGGCCCTCGGCGTCCTCGGCCTTGAGCGCCATCTGAGGCTGGTGCAGGAGCTTGGCGACCACGAGCTGGAGGCTGCGCCGGATGACCTCCTCGCGATCGGCCGGGGCGAGCTCCTTGCGTGCGAGCTGAGCCAGGAGCTTCTCGACCTCGGCGTCAGCGACCCGGGCGAAGTGCTCGCGCATGGCGCGGATGGTCGGCACCACCTTCTGGGCCCGCAGCCAGGCGTCGAAGTGCCCGACCTCGACGGCGACGATGCGCTCGGCGGCGTCGGCGTGTTTCTGGCGCTCGGCCAGGTTGGCGGCGACCACGCGCTCGAGATCGTCGATGTCGAAGACGTAGACGCCGTCCTGCTTGCCGATGTCGGGATCGGCGTCGCGCGGCACCGCGATGTCGACGATCACGATCGGCCGCCAGCGCCGGCGCTTGGCCACCTTCTTGAACAGCGGCACGGTCAGGATCGGCTCGCGCGCCCCGGTCGAGCTCACCACCACGTCGGCGGCGGCGAGGAGCTCCTCGAGCTGGCCCCAAGGCCGGGCCACGGCGTCGAGCTCCTCGGCCAGTCGGGCCGCGCGCTCGGGCGAGCGGTTGGTGACCACCAGCTCGGCCACCCCGGCCCGACGCAGGTGGCGCGCGGCCAGCGCGCTCATCTTGCCGGCACCCACCACCAGCACGTGTTTGCCGTGCAGATCGCCGAACACGCGCGCGGCCAGCTCGACCGCCACCGACGACACGTTGGACGAGCCGCGCGAGATCGCCGTCTCCGAGCGCACGCGCTTGGCCACGCCGAACGCGCGCTCGAGGCAGCGTCCCAGCACCGGGCCACTGGTGCGGGCGCCGCCGGCGACGGCGAACGAGTCCTTGAGCTGGCCGAGGATCTGAGCCTCGCCGACGACCAGCGAGTCGAGCGCAGATGCGACCCGGAACACGTGGCGCACGGCGTCGGTGCGGACGTGCGAGAACAGTACCGCCGACACCGACGACGGCTTCACGCCGCGGCTCTCGGGCAGGAGCCGACGCACCTCGGTCACGGCGAGCTCGGCCTCGCCCGCAGGGCTGGCGCCGTAGACCTCGACCCGGTTGCAGGTGGAGACCAGCATGGCCTCGCGCACGCCGGGGGCGCGCACCAGGGCGGCCAGGAGCGCGGCCACATCCTCCTCGGGAACCGCGAGCTTCTCGCGCACCGCCACCGGGGCGGTACGCCAGGAGATACCGACCGCGAAGAGCTCGGCCGTCACGTCACCCGGCCAGCCGGCGCAGGAAGTAGATGGCGAGCACGCACAGCGCGGCGGCGAAGCCACCAAGCGCCATCCACGCGGTGCGGCGGCCACGCCAGCCCAGGCCCAGCCGCACCGCCACCAGCGCGGCGTACGCCATCCAGGTGACGATCGCGACCGGGTACTCGGGGCGCATCATGGTCTCGCCGCGCTCGTTCACCCATGCGATGCCGAGACCGACGGCGACGGTGAAGACCGGGAAACCGGCCTGCACCAGGCGCTGAGACAGGCCGTCGAGGGTGTCGAGCGACGCATCGGGGTTCTTGAACGAACGCGCGTCGAACTTCTTGCGCTTGAGGTTGCGCTCCTCGAGCAGGTAGATCGCGGCCAGCGCGCTGGCCAGCGCGAACACGCCGACGCCGACGGTGGCGAGCGAGATGTGGATGCGGCCGAGCAGGCTGAGATCGTCCCGCGGCGAACCGGTGGGCGATAGCCGAGCCGCGGCCAGGAAGCCGAGCACGATGGGCGCGAGCACCGCGCCGGCGAGATCGAGCCGGAAGCGCGCCGACGCCGCCAGGTAGCCGCCGGCGATGATCCAGGCCAGAAAGCCGATCGCCTCGCGCACCGAGGCCGCGGGATGGACGTGGAGCACGCCGCGCCAGCCGATGTCGACGCCGTGAGCGATGAAGGCGCCGATCAGGACCGCGCGCGCCGCGCGCAGCGCCGCCGGCTTGTTCTGGAGGAAGGCGACCAGGAAGCCGATGGCGGCGGCCCCGTACAGGATCGCGGCGACCCAGAACGCGACCGTGGGCGCGACCGAGAGCAGGCGGTCAGAGTCAGCGGGGGCGACGTCGGCGAGTCTCACGGCGACCAGCGAGCGAAGCGAGCGAACAACAATGACTCTGGGTGTGCGGGGTCACTGGGTTGGTGCGGGGTCTGTCGGGACAGATCCAAGGAGCGCATTGGCGTGTGGTCCCCTAGATCGCCGGCGCTCCGACGAAGCCGGCCACGACCTCGTAGGCGGTGTCGACATAGATGACCGAGGTCGCCATGTGATCGGCGCCCATCTTGGCCAGCTCGTCCTCGTCCTTCACCTTGCCGATCAGATCGTGCGGATCGGGATCGCCACCGGCGACGCGGGCGAAGAAGACCGCCGGCTTGATCGAGAACGACCGACCGAGCTCGGACAGCACCATCTGGGTGCCGTCGAGGGCGATCTTGCCCTCGGCCGACCAGACCTCGAGGCGGGTGTTGGAGATGAAGAGGCGCGCCACCGCGGGCGATCATAGGCGGTTCCGGGAGCGGGGCCAAGCCGGCGCCTGGCCTGCCGCCGCCGCCGGCCGTTCGGGCGGGTTGCTCCCCCCGGGCGGCAAGGCTACAAAGGGGGTCATGGCCAGCGCAAACGTCAAGGAACTCACCGACAGCAACTTCGAGTCGGAGGTCCTCAAGTCGGAGTTGCCGACGTTGGTGGACTTCTGGGCGGTCTGGTGCGGACCCTGCAAGCAGATCGCCCCCATGGTCGACGCGCTCGCCGACCAGTACGCCGGCAAGCTCAAGGTCGGCAAGCTCGACGTGGATCACCACCAGATCTACGCCCAGCAGCTGCGCGTGACGTCGATCCCGGCCCTGTTCCTGTTCAAGGGCGGCAAGGTGGTCTGGACCACGGTCGGCGCGGTGCCGCGCAGCAAGCTCGAGGCCGAGCTTGCCAAGCATATCTAACGCTTCGGTTAACGAACGACCGAGCGAATTCCTGAGCCGTGGGGGCCATTTCGTGGCTCTCTAGGACCGTGGCCGCGCCCCGCCTCCGGCTCCTCGACGCCACCGTCCACCAGACCGTGGCGGATGCCGAGCTGGTCGAGCGCGCGCGCGCCGGCGACGAGTGGGCGGAGGAGATGATCTACCGGCGCCACGTCGCGGTGGTGGCATCGACGGCGCGGCGGCTCCTGCGCGATCCGTGCGAGGCCGCCGACGTGGTGCAGGAGACCTTCCTGATCGCGTTCGAGAAGCTGGGCACGCTGGCCGATCCGGCGGCGCTGCGCGGCTGGCTGGCGCGCATCGCCGTGTCACGGGTGCACCGACGCTGGCGCTGGCAGCGGCTGAAGCTGTGGGGCGCGGCGGTCGAGGATGAATCGCTGCTCGACGTCGCGGCCCCGGGGCTGTCGCCGCCGGAGCGCGCCGAGCTGGCGATGATCGACGATCGCCTGCGGGCGCTGCCGGCCAAGCTGCGGGTGCCGTGGGTGCTGCGTCACGTGGTCGGGTGTTCGCTCGAGGAGACCGCCACGGCATGCGACTGCTCGCTGGCGACGGTGAAGCGGTACCTGACCAAGGCCGAGGCGTCGGTCACGGCCGGCCTCGTGGCTGGAGGTGACGCGTGAGTAGCCGTCGGCTCGACGAGAAGCTGACCCCGGCGATGGAAGAGGCCGAGATCGCGCGGGTGTGGCGCGGCGTGCGCGCGGCCCAGGCCGAGCAACGTGCCAGTGCCCCAGGTGGGCGGTGGAGGATAGCCGCGGCGGTGGGCGCGGTGGCGGTGACCGCGGTGGTGGTGGTGGTGGTGGCCGTCGCGGCGACGGGCGGCGGGCGGCGGGCGGCGGGTGGC
>SXJR01000592.1 GCA_005779305.1 Myxococcales bacterium | reverse complement strand
CTCGCGTCATACACACGGCGACCGGCCCCGACCAAGTCTGGAGCTGGGACATCACCTGGCTGCCGACGACGATACGAGGTCGCTACTTGTACCTGTACCTGGTGATGGACGTGTGGAGTCGTCGCATCGTCGGCTGGACCGTCGAGGAGAGCGAGAACAGCGACGCTGCCGCGAAGCTCATCCCGCGCGCATGCGCTGCGGCGAACATCGATCCGCGAGGCCTCGTCCTGCACTCCGACAACGGCGCGGCGATGCGGGGTGCGACGATGCTGTCGACCTTGCAAAGGCTCGGCGTTGTGCCGTCGTTCAGTCGCCCGCACGTCTCCGACGACAACCCGTGCTCCGAGGCGCTCTTCCGGACGCTGAAGCACACACCAGCCTATCCGCGTCTCCCGTTCGCCGACGCCATTGCAGCCTCGCGCTGGGTCACCCGCTTCGTCGGCTGGTACAACGGCGAGCATCGCCACAGCGCGATCCGCGACGTGACCCCCGACGAGCGGCACGACGGACGAACGCCAACGATCCTCCAGCGCCGTCACGTGCTGTACCAGCGCGCGCGGCTGACGAACCCAGAGCGCTGGTCGCGCTCGACGAGGAACTGGACACCGGTCGGCGCCGTCGTGCTCAACCCCGAGCCGCCGGCACAGCATCAGGCCGCAGCATGAACTTTCCGGCGACAACTACCTTGACGCGCACCGCTTCGGACACCGCTGACACTCGGCGCCTGTTGCCCACGGACATCGTTGACACCAGGGTCGGTGCCGCCCGCGATCGTCGACGGCCTCGGCAGCGTAGCTCGACGTCGCGGCCGTGGCCGAACCCCGGCCAGGTGCCGAGCGCGAGCGCGATCGCCGGCGTCCTCAAGCAGCGCGGGCTGACCGCGCCTCGACGGAGGTCCGCCGTTCGCCTCCAATGGCCCGGCGCTGCTCACCAGGCTGACCGTGAAGAACGGGCACGTCGGACTGCGCGGACACCCCGACGTACGAAAGGCTGTTGGGGCCCGTCTCGCGGACGACGATCCGCAGAGCCGACGGGCGGCGCGCCGGGTGCTCGACGGTGGCGCGTGGGCGGAGCCCTGAGGCGGGGCTCACGCCTTCTTGCGGCCGAACAGCCCGGGCAGCTTGTGGCGCAGGCCGCGCAAGCGCTCACCGATGGCGGCGGGCTCCTCGGGGCGGAGCTCGGCGACCGGCGTCAGCGCCGACAGGTCGCCGGTGCGGAATCCGAGACCCATGGCGGCGCGGGCCTCGTTGACGCTGCGGGAGAGCATCGAGTGCAGGTCCTTGCGGAGCTGTACCTTCCTCAGGCAGGTCCCGATCTGGCGGGCGAACTCGCGCGAGCTGGGGAAGCGCTGATCGGGTCGGGGCGCGAGGGCGCGGTGGATGAGCGCGGCGAAGTCGCTGGGCACGTCGGGGCGCAGCGGCCGCAGCGGCTGGACCTGGCAGTCGCGCAGGCGCACGTAGGTCTCGTAGTCGTTGGCGCCGTCGAAGAGCTTGCGACCGACCAGCGCCTCCCACAGCACCGAGCCGACCGCGAACTGATCCGACGGTGGGATGGGGCGCTGGCCGCTCACGATCTCGGGCGAGAGATACGACATCTTGCCCTTCACCACGCCGGGGTCGGTGGTCTCGGTCTCGCGATCCCACGCCAGTGACAACCCGAAGTCGATGAGCTTGACCAGGCCGCGCGTGGTCAGGAGCACGTTGTGCGGCGACACGTCGCGGTGCACGATCGGCAGCACCGCGCCGTCGGGGCCGTGGCGCTCGTGGGCGGCGGCCAGGCCGCGCAGCATGCCGACGCCGATCGCCGCCACCAGCTCCCAGCGCGGACCTTCACCGCGTTCGTAGTGCCAGCGCGTCCAGCTCCCCAGATCGATCGCCTCGATCCACTCCATCACCATGTAGAAGTTGCCGTCCTCGGCGACGAAGTCGCGGACCTCGGCCAGGTGAGGCGATTCGAGCTGCGCCCCCAGCCGCGCCTCCTCGACGAACATGTCGACGTAGTTGGGCTGCGCCGACAGCGCCGGGTGCATCTGCTTCACCGCCACCACGCGGCGGAACCCCATGTCGCCCTCGACCTCGGCTCGCCACACGTCGGCCATCCCGCCACGACCCGCGACCTCGAGCAGGCGATAGCGCCCCCCGATGAGGTCCCCTGGGGCTGGCGCCTCGGGCATGACCTACATCATGACACGGCCGAGGCGCCACGGGTCACGAGGTGACGTCGCGTCGCACGAAGATCAAGAGGCCGATGCCGAAGCACACCACGGTCAAGCTCCCGCACCACGCCAGATCCTCCACCAGGCGACCGCGGTTCATGCCGTCGCCGGACGGATCGGCCCACCGATAGATCTCGTGCCAGAAGTTCATGTGCGTGGTGGGCAGGAGCTCCTTGAACGAGCTGCCCATGACCTGATCGGGGAGACGCTGGAGGACGGTCGAGATGAAGAAGCCGCCCAACGTGCCGACGTGCGCAACCACCGGGTTGTCGGTCATCGCCGAGAGCATCATCGCCACCGCCGATACCACCGCGAGCGACACGCCGGCGCCGAGCGCGCACAGCGCGAACACGAGCGGCCAGTCCGACGCCGGCACCCGCCAGAAGCCCGAGGTCTTGAACTCCCAGATGTAGACCAGCAGGTCGCCGCCGCCGTAGGCGACGTGACCGACCAGGAGCGCGAGCGCGATCAGGAACAAGATCACGAGCTCGAGCCACAGCAAGCTGGCCAGCGCCTTGGCCAGGTACAGCGCCACCCGCGACGGCGGCCGCACCAGCAAGGCGCGCAGCGTGCCGTCCTTGGCCTCGCCGGCGATCTGGCTGCCGGCGACGGTGGCGACCACCAGCGGCAGGAGCGCGAAGAACGCGATGTTGAGGACGAAGTTGGCGTAGAAGGGCCCGTTGAGGTACTGGCTCGGGTCGAGCTTCAGCCCCTGCACCTCGCGGCCCTTGTACTGGGTCCAGCCGAAACCGAAGAGGGTGACGGCGCAGAACACCAGGCAAAGAACGAACCCGATGTACGACGACGGCCGGCGGTAGAGCTTGAACAACTCCCAGCGCAAGAGGCGCACGAAGGTCATGCGGCCTCGGTCCGGTCAGCGCCGGGCTCCGCGCCCGCCACCAGCGACATGAACACTTCCTCGAGCGTCGGCGCCTCCTCGGCGATCTCGTCGACCTCGACGCCGGCCGCGACCAGCCGCGCGACCAGCGTCGCCGGCGTGATCTCGCCGCCGGTGCCGTCGCGGGCGACGTGGAGCACCCCGGCCTCGACCTCGCGCGCCTCGGCGCCGAGCTCGCGCGCCACCCCCCGCGCCGCCTCGAGCGGTCGCGCCCGCAGGCGCACTCGCCGGCGCCCGGCGAGCAACCCCGCGACCTCTCCCTCCCACACCCGCGCCCCACGCGCGATGATGGCGGCGCGATTGCACACCTGCTCGACCTCGGCCAGCAGGTGCGACGACAGCAGCACGGTGATGCCGTCGTCGGCGGCCAGGCTGCGCACCAGCGCACGCATGTCGCGGATGCCCATCGGATCGAGGCCGTTGGTGGGCTCGTCGAGGATGATCAGCTCGGGGCGGGGGAGCAGCGCCGCGGCGATGGCCAGGCGCTGCTTCATGCCGTGCGAGTAGATCCGCACCGGATCGTCGGCGCGATCGCGCAGGTCGACGCGATCGAGCGCCTCGTCGAGCCGCGCCGCCGGCGCCCCGCCCGACAGGTCGCTGAGCATGCGCAAGTTGTCGCGACCCGAGAGGTAGCCATACAGCGACGGCGCCTCGACGATGGCGCCGACCCGGGCCAGCACCCGCCGATCGCCCAGCGGCCGCCCGAACAGCTCGACCCGGCCCGCGGTGGGCCGGACCAGCCCGAGTAGCATGCGCAGGGTCGTGCTCTTGCCAGCGCCGTTGGGCCCCAGGAAGCCGTAGACGTCGCCGCGCTCGACGGTGATCGACACCCGATCGACCACGGTGCGCCCGCGGTATCGCTTGCAGAGCTCGTACGTGGCGATGACCACCGGGCCTGGCACCGGACATCCGTGTAGCGCACCCCCGCCTCCCGCGCACGCCGCTTCATACTTCGTTACGATGCGGCCACATGAGCCGTTGTCCCGCGCTGGCTGTCCCTGCCTTGCTCGTCACCCTGGCCCTCACCGGCACGCTCGCGGCCTGCGGCGGCGACGATGGCCCGACGCCGGACCTGTCGGTGGAGTCGCAGGGCGAGCTCGGCGTCGCCACGCGCTGGCAGACGGTGACCGACGGCACGCGGCAGCGACCGCTCACGATCCAGGTCTGGTATCCGACCACGGCGGTCGAATCGTCGCTTCCGATCACCGAGCTCGAGGCCGAGCCTCGGCGGACCGATTACGCGGGCCTCCTGGCCCAGACCGATCCAGGGTGCGCCACCCGCACCCTCACCGCGGCGCGTGATGCCGCTCCGGCGCCCGGGACGTTCCCGCTGGTCGCGTTCTCGCACTGTCACGAGTGCACGCGGTACTCGGGCGCCAGCATTGCCACGCGCATCGCCAGTCACGGGTTCGTGGTCGTCGCGGTCGACCACACCGGCAACACGCTGTGGGATCGACGCGACGGCACGCCCTTGCCACTCGACGCGACCACCCTCGAGCTGCGAGTCGGCGACCTGGCGTTCGCGGTCGACCAGATCCGCGGCGGCGTCGGCTTCGAGGTCGTGAGTGCCGCGCTCGACCCGACGCGCACCGGCGTTTTCGGCCACTCCTTCGGCTCGGTGACCGCCGGGCTCTACGCCCAGCGCCACCCCGAGGTCGGCGCCGCGTTCGGCCTCGCCGCCCCGATGGAGAACCCGCTCCTGCCCGGAGTCACCATCACCGAGATCGAGGCGCCGCTCGGCTTCCTGGTCGCCAGGGAGGACAACTCGATCAGCGAGCTCGGCAACGAGCTCATTCGCGGTAACTTCATGCGCGCCACCGGCGGGAGCTGGAAGCTCGAGGTCGCCGACGCCGGGCACTGGTCGGTGTCCGACCTCGTCGGGCTGGTGCCGGCGTTCGCCCCCGGCTGTGGCGCCGGCACCCGCCAGACCGACGGCCAGGCCTTCACGTACCTCGACGCCGACTCCGGCCGCGACATCGCCGCGTCGTACGTGACCGCCTTCTTCAAGGCCACGCTCGGCGGCGACGCCGGGGCCCAAGCGTACCTGGAAACTGCCCACCCGGCCGGGACCGTCACGGTCGAACATCGATGAGCGTTCCTCGCGTCACCGCGCTCGATCGCGCCGGCGTGCCTGACGCCGCCGCCTTCCTGGCCCGCGCCCTCGCCGACGATCCGGGATGGATCCACGTGTTCCCCGACGACGCCACCCGCGTCGCCCGCATGACCCGGATGCTGCGCCGCTCGATCGACCCCTACGTCGCGCTCGGCGCATCGCACATCATCACCGGCGCGGCCGCCGCGATCTGGGCGCCTCCGGGCAAGCACGATCTCCCGATCTCGACCCAGCTCCGCCTCTTCCCCGGTGTGGCCTGGCTGATCGGCCGCCGCGTCCCCGCCGCGCTCCGCCTCTTCCGCGCCATGGGCGCCGGCACCACCAAGGAACCCCATCACTACCTCGCCGTCCTCGGCGTCGATCCGTCGCGTCAGGGCCAGGGCCTCGGCGTCGCGGTACTCGCCCCGACGCTGGCCGCGTGCGACGAGGCCCGCGCCCTGGCCTGGCTCGAGTCGTCCAACCCGAAGAACCACTCGTTCTACCGGCGCATCGGTTTCGAGCTCGCCGCCGAGACCCCCATCCCCGGCGGTCCCACGATCAGCTTCTTCGCGCGGCGCCCCCGCTGACGGCGGCGCCCGAGTTCGGGCATCATGGCGCCATGAGTGACCAGAACCCGCAGGTCTTGCTCGCGCTCGAGGTGTGGATCGCCGCCGCGTGGGCCGATGGAGTGATCACCGAGGCCGAGGAGCACGGCATGAAGGCGGTGATCAACATCGCCAAGCTCACCGAGGAGGAGCGCGCCACCGCCCTGGGCTGGCTGACCAAGAAGGTCGACCTCGACGAGGTCAACGTGTCGCAGATCCCGCCGGCCGAGCGCGTCAACATCTTCGCCGCCGCCCTGGGCGTGGTGGCGATGGACGAGGACGTGGCCGCGGCCGAGAAGTCCTTCATCGGCCGCCTGCAGATCGCCCTGCAGATCGACGACAAGACCGCGGCCTCGCTGCGCAAGACGACCGGCGTCTAGAACTTGTACGTCGCGCCGACCCGACCGTAGGTCCCGAAGTCGCTGGTGAACAGCGGCGCCGAGAACAGGTCGGTGAAGAGCGCGCGCTCGCTCTGGAACGGCGCACCCTCGAGCACGAACCACACGTTCCAGCGCTGCTTGACCGCGATCTCGGCGATCACGCTGGTCATGAGCCGCAGGCCGGTCTCGCGGCCGTAGAAGTCGCTGCCCATCTGCTCGGTCAGCGACTCGACCCGGGCCAGGTCCTCGGCCGACAACGTGCCGGCCTTGTGCTTGTCACAGGTCTCGATGGCGTCGCCGTCGAAGACATCGCCGGTGACGACCTCCGGACAGTGGCGGTCGCTCCAGACGTTGAGATACATGCGACCGCTCACGGTCACTCGCGTGAACGCGGTCAGCGACGCGACGCCGCCAGCGTTGAGGGTGAGCCCGTTACGCTTGCTGTCGTCGATGAGGCGCGAGCCCCACCACAGATCGCCGAACACGCCGGCCGAGAACGGATCCTTGTCGACCATCATCAGGCGCACACCGAGGCCGATCTCCGAGCGCGAGCCCATGGAGCGCACGCCCACGCCGGCGTCGAAGCCGAAGTTGGCCATCTTGCCGGCGCCGACGTTGATGCGGGTCTCGAGGAAGTACGGGTAACCGATGCCGAAGTCGACCGTCGAGCGGCCGCGCGGCAGGGTGCGGGCGCCGAACGAGGCCAGGCCCCGCTGCTCGGCGGCGAGCTGGTCGTCGGACAGGCCCTCGATCTTCATCTCGGCGTTGGCGATCTCGCTGGCCCCGCCCTTGAGATCGTAGGTCTGCTCCCACGGCTGGTAGCCGGCCTTCACCACCTTGACGATGGTGGTGCCGACCTCGACCTCGTTGAGATCGATCGGGGTCACGCCCTGCGGCATGCCGTTGATGAAGACCTCGGCGCCCGCCGGATTGCTGATCACGCGGACCCGACCGACGGCCCGCAGCTCGGCCGACACGGTCAAGGCCTGGCCGGGCTCGATGCGGATCTTCTGCTCGAAGGTCTTGAAGCCGGCGGCCTTGACCACGACGAAGTGATCGCCGCGCGACACGGCCTTCTCCTGCGGCGCCTTGCCGATGGCGGCGCCGTCGATGAAGACGTCGGCGTCGGGCACGGGCGAGACCACCTTGAGGGTGCCGGTCTCGCCCTTGCCAGCCTCGGCGTTGAGGTCGAGCTTGAGGATCACCGACTGGCCGGCGTTGATCGTGACGCGCTCCTCGCGCGGCTGGTAGCCGGGCGCCTTGACCTCGAGCACGTGCTCGCCGGTCTTCACGTCCTTGATGTCGATGGGCACGGCGCCCATGTCGGTGCCGTCGAGGAAGACCTTGGCGCCGGCGACGTTGGACAGCACGCGGATCACGCCGCCCTGGCCGCCGATGGTGGCCTTGAGCTCGGCGCGCACCTTGGCCTGGGTCCCGGCGATGATCTGCACGGTCTGCTTCCACGGCACCGCCGGCTCCTTGCGAACCTCGACCACGTGCAGGCCCTCGATCACGTCGGTGATGAAGACCGGCGTTGTCCCCGCGACCTTGTTGCCGTCGAGCAGCACCTCGGCGTCGGGCACGTCGGCGTCGACGACCAGAGTGCCGACCTTGGCCTTGGCGATCTCCTTGAGGAACGGGGTCAGCGAGACCTTCTCGTTCTCCTTGGCGTCGACCCAGGTCGAGAAAGTCTCGAAGCCGTCCTTCTTGATCTCGACCAGGTGACGACCAGGGTCGGTGGTGAGCAGGACCGGGGCCGAGCCCTGGTTCTGCCCGTCGAGGAACACGGTGGCGCCGAAGACGTTCTTGTCGGCGTCGGCGCGCACGTCGATGCGCGGCGGATCGAGCTTCTTGATGAGCGGGATGAAGGTCGGCTGCAGGGTGCGGGTGCGCGCGACCTTCACGATCTTCTGCGCCGGCTGGTAGCCCTCGAGCTCGACGATGAAGACGTACTCACCGTTGAGCACCGTGGCGTCCCACGGCGTCACACCGACCGGCCCCAGCTCCTTGCGATCGATGTAGACGGTCGCGCCCGGCGGCGCGCTCTCGACCCGGATCTTGTACTTGCCCTTCTTGGCCAGGCGCGGGTGCGTCTGGGCGTCGGCCGGGCCGACGGTCGCGACGAGCAGCGCGAACAAGGTCGCGACGCCCAGCAAGAAGGCCAACGGCTTGACCGAAAAGCGGAAAGATTTCATGGGTCGAGTCCCCTGCATGACGGTGCGACGTTACCAGGGATCGCCCCGGCCAACCGGGTATGGACGCGGTTTTCGACGCCGGTATTCACACGCCGGCGAACGGCGACAGCGTGTGCGTGGCGAGAAGTGCGACGAGGAGCACACCCAGCGCCACCCTGTACGCCGAGAAGCCGACCAGGCGGCGGGTGCCGAGGAAGCGCATGAGCCACGCGATCGAGAGGTAGCCGGTGATGCCCGCGGCGATCGTGCCGGCCACCAGCGGGGTGATCGCATCGGCGCCGAGCTCGTTCACGGCGTCCTTCATCTTGAAGACGCCAGCGCCGGCGACCGCGGGGATCGACATGAGGAACGAGAAGCGCGCCGCCTCGGTGCGGCGCAGGCCGAGCACGAGCGCGCAGCAGATGGTCGCGCCCGACCGCGACACGCCGGGCACCAGGGCCAGCGCCTGCGCGGCGCCGATCAGCACCGCATCGACCAGGGTCAGGTCGGCGAGCACGCGGGCGTTGCGGGCGCGGGCGTCGATGATCGCCATGGCGACGCCGACGCCGATGAGGGTGGCCGACACGACCCACAGCGAGCGCGCGTCGCCGACGATGAAGTCCTCGAGGAGCACGCCGGCCAGGCCGATCGGGATGGTGGCGACGAGCAGATAGAGCACCATGCGACCGCCAGGGCTGCGCGGATCGGTGAACAGCGAGCGCGGCAGATCGACGAAGACGTCGCGCGCGAAGTAGACCAGCACCGCGACCAGGGTGCCGAGCTGGAGCACGGCGGTGTAGGCCGCGCCCGGATCGTGCTGGCCGAGCAGCGCGGGCACGATGCGCAGGTGCGCGGTCGACGAGATCGGCAGGAACTCGGTCAGACCCTGGACGATGCCCAGCACGATCGCGAACCACAGCGACACGGGGCAGGCACGCTAGCACGTGGCGCCGCGGCTGCGGCCGCGGTACGAAGGAGACATGAGCTCGATGTCGAGGCCGGCGCTGGCGCTGGTGATCCTCGTGGCCGGTGCGTGCGGGCCGAAGCAAGGGCCGACCGGAGGCGGCGGTGGCGGCAACAGCAGCGGCAGCGGCAGCAGCAGCGACGCGCCGCTCACCCGGGCCGAGTGCGAGCAGATGATCGATCACGTGCTCGAGATCGGGATGGCCGAGCAGCGCGCGCAGAAGCCCGCCGAGTACGTGCCGACGCAGGAGCAGGTGACGAAGATCCGCGAGAAGCTCGCCGCCGAGCAGCTCGAGCCATGCCTGGCCTGGCCGCGGCCCGTCTGGGAGTGCACCGTCGCGGCCGTGACCGTCTCAGCGCTCTACGCGTGCGCTGCTGAACCTTGACCTGCGCTCTCAGCGGCGCGCCGAAAGCCGCGGCAACGCTGCCGGCGTGTCTCGGTACTTCGCCGGCTTGAGATCGACGTTGGTGTCCTCGTCGAGAACGGGCAACGGCAACGGGCGTGGCTCGACGGACGCCGCCGCCGACACGACGCTCAGCCGCGGCGGCAGCGCCACCCCCGGACTGGTGTCGTCGACCGGACCGGTGCCGCGGGCCATGCGACCCGCGCGGCTCGTGGCACCGGCGACGAAGGACGGCGCGACCGCGTTGACGTTGGTCGCCGTGTCGCCGCGACGAGTCGGAGGCACCGGCGGTTTCCAGCCGCTGGCGTTGGCGCGCATGGGCGGAGCGGGACGATCGGCGCGATCGATCCTGGGCGGGATGTGGACGGCAGGAGCGGGCCGGGCGGAGACCGGGTCCGACGGGCGGGGGGCTTGGGCCGGCTGGCGAGGGGACACAGGGGCGGGGGAAACGGGGGCCGGCTGCCGGGGGACCGGAGCCGGTTGACGGGGGGTGGAGGTCGGGGCCGCGGCAAGCGCGGGACCCGGAGCGGGAGCGGGTTGGCGGGTGGCGGACAGCGGAAGGGGCTGGGGAGCCGGTTTCGGCGACAGACGCAGCGCAGGCGGGGGCGCCTTGGCCTGCTCGGATTCCTCGGCTGCGACGCGAGCACGGGCCAGCGCGAGTTGCCACTCCCACTCGTCGCCCTCGTCGCTGTCGTCGGCGTCGCCAGCCGAGTCGGCACGCGGAGTGGACGGCGGGGCGACCAGCGCCAGCTTGGGGGCGGGGCGGAGGGCCTTGGCGGGAACGGGTGGCGGGGCAGGCGCAGTGGCGGCGGCCGTGGTCTCGGCGGCGGCCTTGGCGCGGGCCAGGGCGGCAGCCCACAGGGCCTCGTCGTCGGCCGGTTCGTCGGCCGGGCGGACCCCGGGGAGCGAGGGTGGGGTTCGTCGCTCCGACGGCGGCGCTGGCCGAGCCGGAGCCCGGGGTCCCGCCGTGGCGCCTGCGCTCGCCATGGCTGGGCGACTGATCGTGGGAGGGACCACGAACGTATCGGCGCTACCGAGCACCCCGACCGGCTCGCGGCCATCGCGCCACCCGACGATGCGGGCGCTGGATCCATCATCCGGGACGCACGGTTGCAGCGAGATGATGTGCCCCTGCGGGGTCAGCATCAGCCCGTATTTCGAGAGCCGCACGTACCCGGCTTTCGCCAGGAGCTCATCCACCAGGGCCGGCATGGCCTCGGTCAAAGCACGCGGCGGGCCAGCGTCCGGGGCGAAACTGCATCCCGATCTCGGGCGCAACCCGGTGAAGCCGCTGCGGTCTTCGGGTAGCGGCGCCTGCTGGGGTCGGGCGTCCCGAGTAAGGCTCCCCCACCTACACGCCGGATCGAATGGTCGCCGTCGTGGGCGCCGGCGCGGCGCCGCGTGACTCAGGGCAAGGCCGCGAACCAGTCGAGGCACACCTCGCCGAGGTGCATGTTGTAGTAGGCGCAGTGCGGCGTGTCGGGCACGTTGGCGACGGTGCAATCGTGGGCGGGGTCGGCGTCGAGCAGCGCGCACAGCTCGGTGAACGGACCGGCCGGCACCACGTCTCGCTCGCAGCGGCTGGCCAGATCGTCCTGCCAGCGATCGCCCTCGGTCACCAGCTTCCAGTGCGGCACGGCGAAGCTGGCGGCGGTCACGCCGGGCGCGAAGCGCGGGCCGGCGGAATCGCGGGCGACGATCGTGTCGAACTCGACGCAGTCACCGTCGGCGCAGTCGCCGGGGTAGGCGAGCGCCGCGTGGGCCGGGTCGCACGCGCATTGCCCAGCGTCGCTGTCGCTGCACGCGTGGGCCGAGGTCGGCACGGCGCGTGTGTAGGCGTGGGCGATCCGGCCATGGCGGCTGGCGCAGCTCGGGCCTGTGCCGGCGCCGACGAACGCGTCCTGGGCGCCGATGTCGATCACGCCGTCGCTCATGCAGACCGCGTTCTTCCCGGTGCCGAGCCAGCCGCCCTCCTCGGGGTAGCGCGCGGCGACCACCGGATAGCGAGT
The DNA here is from genome assembly GCA_005779305.1 of Myxococcales bacterium. Classification (GTDB taxonomy): domain Bacteria; phylum Myxococcota_A; class Polyangia; order Haliangiales; family Haliangiaceae; genus UBA2376. The sequence continues at coordinate 5,634 of SXJR01000592.1, read as the reverse complement.
CGCGCCCATGCTGCACCCGCCCATCAGGACGTTGGCGCCGGACCACGCGGCGAGGTCGCCGCCCGGGCGCAGCCGGGTCAACGCCGCGGTGACCACGCGGTCGTCGCGCTCGGGGGCGCCCAGTGACGTCGGCAAGATCTCGCCGGGGTAGATCGGCTGGGCGCACAGGATGATGGTGCGCGGGTAGGCCGCGAGCAACGCGGTGGTGGCGTCGATCAGCCCGGGCGTGTTGCAGTCGTACGCCGACCAGTACAGGAACAGGTCGTCGCACGGGGCCGCGGCGGTGCAGACGTCTCCGCGGTAGCGCGCGCGGTACTGGCAGGTCCCGCATTGCGGATCGGTGGCGGCGGCGCCCTCGCACCGGCGGTTGAACGCGCGGCAGTCGTCGAGGTGGACCGCGGCGGTGTCGACGATGGTCGGCCCGGCGTCGACGTCGAGCGCCGGCGCGTCGGTGGTGGCGTCGCGAGGCCCGTCGCCGCCGCCGCTGCACGCGGCCAGCGCCGCGGACACCAGCGTTCCCCAGCGGAGGTGAGTCATGGTTGGTTGGACCGGCCGCAGGCCCGCGATCAACTCTACTGCGTCAGATGCTGACGCAGTCGTGTCATCGACCCGTGAACCGGGGCGGCCGCTTCTCGGCGAAGGCGAGCAGCCCCTCGTCGCGATCCTCGCTGTAGAGCGTCACGTCGTAGCAGGCGCGCTCGATGCGCAGACCCTCGTCGATGCCGACGTCGATGCCGCGATCGATCGCCTCCTTGGCCTTGGCCAGCGACCTCGGCGCGCAGCCTGCCATCTCGGCGAGCAGCGCGTCGACGGTGGCGCGCAGCGCCGCCGCCGGCACCACGTCCAGCACCAGCCCGAGGTCCCTGGCCCGCGCGGCGCCGATGCGGCGGCCGAGGAGGATGAGCTCCTTGGCCGCGGCCACGCCGACCAGCCGCGGCAGCCGCTGGGTTCCGCCCGCGCCGGGCCTGATGCCCAGGCGGACCTCGGTGAGGCCGAGCTCGGCGCCCTCGACGCACACCCGCAGATCGCAGGCGAGCGCGAGCTCGAGGCCGCCGCCGTAGGCCGAGCCGTTGAGCGCGCACAGGGTCGGCCTGGGCAGCTTCGACCAGGCGTCGATGGCGCCGCTGATCGCGTCGATGTACGGGCCGGCCCCCGACGCCGGCACGCCCTTGCGCTCGCGCAGATCGGCGCCGGCGCAGAACGCCTGGTCACCGGCGCCGGTGAGGACCACCACGCGCACGTCGGGATCAGCGCCGAGCTCGCCGGCCAGGCGCAACAGCTCGTGGTTCACGGCCAGCGACAGCGCGTTGCGCGCGGCCGGGCGGTTGAGCGTCACCCACGCGACGCCGTCGGATTTCTCGCACAGCGGCAGCTCGGACATGGCCGTCGTTACCACGAGCCGTGCCGGGGACGCGACTCGGGGGCCGGTAGGCCGTTGCGCGAAGAACCCGGTCCCTCTTGAACGCTCGCTGATCGCTGGCTAGGCGCCACGCTCGGCGCGACGGCGCGCGCGCGCCTGCTTGCCGAGGTGGGCCTTGAGATACTTCGACGGCAGATCATGGCCCACGAACGCGGCGGCGAGCCGCGACGCCTCGACCAGCTTGTCGAGATCGATGCCGGTCTGGATGCCCATCGAGTGCAGCATCGCGACCAGATCGTCGGTGGCGAGGTTGCCCGACGCACCGGGCGCGTACGGGCAGCCGCCCAGCCCGCCGACGGCGGCGTCGATGGTGGTGACGCCGAGCTGGAGCGCGGCGACACAGTTGGCGAGCGCCGTGCCCTGGGTGTCGTGGAAGTGCACGGCCACGCTCTCGACCGGCGCCTCGGCCAGCACCTGCTCCAGCACCTGCTCGACCTGGAACGGATTGGCGACCCCGATGGTGTCGCTGATCGACACCTGGTAGACGCCCATCGCGCGTAGCTCCTTGGTCAGCCACACCGACGCCTTGGGATCGACGTCGCCCTCGTACGGACAGCCGAACACCGTCGACACGTAGGCGCGGACCTTCATGCCCGCCGCGATCGCCGGTGGCACCACGTCGCCGAACGCGGTCAGCGTCTCGGCGATGGTCTTGTTGATGTTCTTCTTGTTGTGGGTCTCCGACGCCGACAGGAAGACGGCGATCTCCTTCATGCCGGCGGCAATCGCACCGTCGAGGCCGCGGCGGTTGGGCACCAGCGCCGACAGGGTCACGCCTTCCTTGCGGCGCACGCCGCGCGCGACCTCGGCGTTGTCGGCGAGCTGCGGGATCCACTGCGGGCTGACGAAGCTGGTGATCTCGATGTAGCGCAGCCCGGTGTCCTCGAGCGCGTGGATGAACGCGATCTTGTCGGAGGTCGGGACGCTGCGCGCCTCGTTCTGCAGGCCGTCGCGCGGACCGACCTCGTACACCGTGACGCGCTCGGGGAGCTTCATCGGGAGGAGACGGCACCTTACCCAGCCGCGGCGGCCTCCGCCACCGCCACGGCCAGCTCCGGCGTGAGGTCGTCGAGCGTGTCGATCACCCGGTGGGCGCCGGACTGATCGTGGCCGGCGAAGTTGCCGGCGCGCACGGCGACGACCACGCACCCGGCGGCGCGGCCGGCGGCCACGCCCGAGGCCGAATCCTCGATGACGAGCACCCGCGCCGGCGCCAGGCCGAGGCGCTCGCACGCCATGCGGTAGCCGTCCGGCGCGGGCTTGCTGCGCGGTACGTCCTCGGCGCACAGCCGGACCGCAAAGGCGTCGGCCAGGCCGAGCAGGGTGAGCATGTGGCCGGCCTCGGCGCGCGAGCTGCCGGTGACCAGGCCGCGCGGCCGATCGGCGAAGCGGCTCACCGCCGCGCGGGCGCCGGGTAGCTCGGCCACGCCCTTTTCGGCGAACAGGTCGCGGCTGGCCTGCGCGGTCTCGGCGATGAGCTCGTCGCGGGTCCAGGTCATCACCGGGTACAGGCCGGCCAGGCGCTCGTGGATGGCGACCCAGGAGCGACCGACACAATAGTCGCGGTCGGCCTGCGTGATCTCCACGGCCTGGCCAGCGCGCAGGGCGCGGGCCAGCGCCTCGGAGTACTGGCGCTCGCTGTCGACCAGGGTGCCGTCGAGGTCGAACAGCACGGCGTGGACCGTCATCGGACCGGGTCTAGCACGTAACCGCGGGCGAGCGGTCGAGCACTGTCCTGGTTGGAGCGCATCTCAATAACCAATGTCGAGCGAGACCAAGCGATGTGAGGCGGATCGCGGCGCACGCCCGAAGCGCAGGGAGGCGCGTGGTGGCCCCACGAAACGAGCGAGCATCGGACGTACGCCGCGAGGCGCCCGCAGCGCGATGGTCGCAGCCGGCAGTGGTTATTGAGATGCGCTCTACGGCGGCTCGCAACTCGTGCCTTGCCGTAGCATCGTTGTCATGCGGGGTTCACGTCCCCGGCCATTCACCCCTGCCGCGCGTCGTCGTTCCGGAGGATCCATGCGTTCCGTGCGTTCCGTCCTGCGCCCCCTCGCCTTCGCCGTCCTCGTCGCCGCCGCGTGCGGCCCCTCCGCCGGCGTGAAGCGCGCCCAGACGCTGCTCGACCGCGGCGACTACAAGGCCGCCGCCGACGCCGCCGACCAGGAGCTGGGCAAGACCCCCAACGACGGCCAGCTCATCCGCATCCGGATCCGCGCCGCCCTGGGCATGGGCGACGCCCGCGACGCCGTCGCGCGCTACCGCACCTACCGCGCCGGCCGTCCCGACGAGGATCTGGCCGCGCTGCGGACGATGGCGATGACGACGCTGTGGCAGGGCCTGACCTCGCCGTCGGCGCAGGTACAAGTCCAGGCCATCCAGGCCATCGAGCGCCTCGAGATCGAGGCCTTCGCCCACGACGTGGGCGATCGCATGGGCGACGACGACGACGCGGTGGTCGCCGCCGCGTCGATCGCGATCCTGCGTGCATTCCCGCAGGCGCCCGACGTCGCCACCGAGATGCTCAAGAGCGAGGACCCGCGGGCCCGCGCCATCGCCGTCGAGGGCATCGGCCGCAAGGTCGGCAAACACGCCGCCGAGGATCTGCGCTTCGCCGCCGTCGATCCGGATCCGCGCGTCCGCGCGGCCGCAGTCTTCGCCATCGCCGCCCTCGCCGATCCCGCTGACACCGAGCGGCTGAGCGAGCTCACCGGCGACAGGTCGGCCGAGGTCCGCAACGCGGCGCTGCGCGCCCTCAGCCGGGGCAAACGCGGCGATCTCGGCGCCGTCGCCGAGCGCGCCCTCGCCGACGAATCGCTGGGCGTGCGCCTTGCCGCCGTCGATCTGCTGGTCGCGTCGCGGGGCCGGCCGGCGGCGCGCCCGCTGCTCACCCACGCCGACGCCATGCTCGCGGCGTACGCGGCGCGCGCGCTCAAGGACCCCCAGGCCGGCGCCGCCGCCGTCGATCGCGCGCTCGCCGATGCCGCCTGGACCATCCGCGCCGGCGCGGTGACCCTGCTCGCGGCCGCGCTCGGCACGGAGGGCGCCCGTCCCCGCGCCGAGAAGGCCACCTCGGACCCGACGGTCGCCGTGCAGATCTCCGCAGCCCGTCTGCTCGCCTACATGGGCGATCGCGAGCGCGCCATCGCGGTGTATGCCGCCGCGCTGTCGAGCGCCGAAGTCGACGACCGCGTCGGCGCGGCCGCCGAGCTCGCCCACCTCGGCGACGCTCGCGGCGCGGCCACCCTCGAGGAGCTGGCCGCCACCACCGAGCCCGGCGTCCGTCGCGCCGTCATCACCGCCCACCGCGCCGCCCGCGTGATCACGCCCGGCCTGTGGGGCGCCCTCGCCGACGAGGACGCCTCGAACCGCATCGAGGCCGCCGCCGCCCTCTACGAGCTGGGCGCCCGCTGATCAGCTGGGGGGCGGTGACGCCGGATCGGGGGCGGCGTCCCCGGCGCGTGTCGACCTCGGTCTGCGTGCCACACACCTGCGCGCAACAATCCCGAACCGGCGCGCGGAGTTCGCGCGGTAACACGCCTGTGATTTCGCTGGCAGGCGACTTGCTCTGTCTCGAGCCATGCGCCTCGCTGCCCTCCTCGGCCCCACCCTCGCCCTCACCTTCGCCGCCGGCTGCATGGTCGGCGGCGAGACCACGCAGATGCCCGGCGACGACGACGACGGCACGTCGCCAGGTGTCGACGCCGGCACCGGCGGCAACGCCGCGTGCGCGTTGCCCCAGAGCTCACCCGACATGGGCAGCATCACCGCCACCGCGCTGATGAAGAACCAGCCCGGATCGATGGGCGCCCGCAAGTACTACGTCGCCCAGGTGACCATCCCTGGCAGCGACGAGATCGTCGCGGTCGAGCTGTGGGACGGCCTCGGCGCCTTCGCCGGACGCACGGCGACGGCGGGCACCTATCCGATCACCGGCATCGAGACCTCGTACAACACCTGCGGCGTGTGCGTGATCGGCGCCGGCAACAATGGCACCGCCGATCAGGTCTACGTCGCTTCCGGTGGCAGCGTGCAGGTCATCGCGGTCGGCGCCCTCGGCACGCCGCTGACCGTGAAGCTGACCGGCATCAACTTCACCCAGGTCGATCCGGCGACCAACATGAACGTCGCCAACGGCTGCACGTCGACGCTCGCCGGCGGCCAGCTCTCGGGCACGCTGGTCAACGGCGATGGCGGCGGCGGCGGCGGTGGCG
>SXJR01000591.1:0-7500 GCA_005779305.1 Myxococcales bacterium | reverse complement strand
GCCAGCCTCGGTGCTGCGGGCCCAGAACCCGTCCGGACCAACACGGATCATCCCCGTCACGTTCCCGTCCTGCTCGCAGCCCCTGTAGTAATCGGCGTCGGCACGCCACCTGGCGTGCATTCGCGAGCCGGCGCGGTACGTGATGCCGAGCCAGTCGCTCGGCCCCAGCGTGACGAAGGCGTCGGGGAGGTCGTCTTCGAAGGTCTCGGGCGGATCGCTGCCCGAGATGCACGCGGCCTCCCCACCGATCATCGTCAGCGCGATCACCGGAGCGACCTCGCGCTCGAACGGCACCATGAAGGGCGGCGTGGGCGCGCGCCGCGCCTTCTTCTTGGTCTTGGGATCGACGAAGAGCGTCTTCGTGCAGTCCCACTCCTCCGACTCTTCTCCACCGCCGTCGTCCCACGCCGCGCAGCCGACGAGGAAGACGCTCTTGCCGTCGGTCTCGAGGCCGAACTGGTAACCCTCGGGTTCGATGACGCCGACCTTCGCCTTGTTCCAGGTGAGCTTGGTCAGCGCATCGGCCGGCGCGGTCAGCGGGGCCGGTAGCTCGCCCCAGCGCCAGGTCTCGCCGCCGATCACGAGGAAGAGCGAGCCGTCGCGCCTGGGCCAGGCCAGATCGAGGACACCCTCGCCGGGATCGAGGTCGTCGGGCAACGGGAGCTCGCGGGCGACGGCGACCTTGCACGTCGCGTTCACCTCGAGGAGCAAGAGGCACCGCAGCCCGTCGCTGCACGCGCCGGTCGTCGCCAGGTGCGCCGGCGTACACGTGGTCGGCTCCGGCGGCGACGGCGGCACGGGTGGTCCGGGTGGCGGCGCTTCGTCGACCTTCGTGGTGAGCGTCGTCGGTGGTGCCGGCGGTGGCGCGATGGTCACCGGCGTCGGTTCGTCGGTCGGCGCCGGGCTCTTCGTCCCGCCGCACGCGCCGCAAAAGAGCGCTGCCAGGACGAGCCTTTGCGAATCTCGCAACATGCCCCTTGCTTTACACCACCCACAGACCTAAAGTGGTCTTACCAGTTGGTAAGACCACTCATGACCCTCACGACTGACACTACCACGACCGCGTCGAGCAGCGGCCACGGCACCGCGATCGAAAGCGTCCTCGAGGCGCTGCTCGCCGAGATCATGCGCGGCAATTACCCGCCCGGTGCGCGCCTGCCCGCCGAGCGCGAGCTCTCGAAGCTCCTCGGCGCGAGCCGACCGACCCTGCGCGAGGCACTGCGCCGACTCGGCGAGTGGCAGCTCGTCGAGCCGCGCCGCGGCTCCGGCATCGTGGTGCGCCCGCTCGCCGACTGGTCGATCGAGGTGCTGCCGGCGTACCTGCGCTACGCGCGGCCGTCGCCGACGATGCCTACGACGGGACGGCTGCTGCTCGATCTGCTCGCGCTGCGCCGCGTGATCATCCGCGACGTCGTCCAGCTGGTCGCGCCCCGCCTCGTCGGCGGCGCCGGCACGGTCACCGCGCGGGTCCAGCTCGCGCGCGCGTGGGCGGCGCGCCACACCCCGGCCGCGTTCGTGCGCGACGACTTCCTGGTCATGCGCGCGGTGGTCGAGGCGGCCGGATTCCTGCCCGCGGTGTGGATGCTCAACCGCGTGGCCGGCGTCTACATCGAGATCGCCGCGGCCATCACCAACCAGGTCCGCGTCCCCGACGACTACGTCGAGTCGTCGAACGCGTACCTCGACGCCATCGATCGCGGCGACGGCGAGAAGGCCGCCGAGCTGGTCACCGCCTACCTCGAGCGCCACGACGCCGCGCTCACCCGCGGGCTGGAGATGATCGCGTGACCTATCAACACTCGCAGCCGACCCGCCGCGTGCTCGAGAGCCTGGTGCCGGTGATCTGCCCACCCGAGGCGATGGAACTGGGACTGGGCGCCGACATCGTCGACCACGTGGCGCTCACCATGAGCAGCGTGCCGCCGCTCTTCCGGCGCGGCCTGGTGCTCGGCCTCGCCACCTACGACCTCACGGCGATGGCGTGGCCGCCGGCGCGCGGCCGCCGCGCTCACCAGCTCCCGCCCGACCTGGCCGAGCGCTGGTGGGAGCGCTGGCACCACGGCCTCACACCGGTGCAGCGCGAGCTGGCCAAGGCCGTCGCCCAGTTGCTCAAGTTCGGCTGCTACGAACACCCGGTGATGCTCGAGCGCCTGGGCTACACGCCGGCGGCGTGGATCGATCAGGTCAAGCGCCGCCGCCTCCAGGTGTACGGCGACGACATCCGCAAGGCCGAAGCCGCGGTGCTCGCGCCCGATCCGCTGCGCCCGCCGATCCGCAAGAAGGAGCTGGGCTGATGGTGGCGCTACCCAAGAGCGCGGTCTCGCAAGGCCGCATCCCCGACCGCGTCTCCACGCGCTCGACCCTTCACGGCGACACCGTGCTCGATGCCGACGTGGTCATCGTCGGCTCCGGAGCCGGCGGCGCCACCCTGGCCGCCGAGCTGGCCGAGGCCGGCCTGGACGTGGTGATGATCGAGGAGGGTCGCTACTGGACCACCCGCGACTTCACCGCCGAGGCCTCGGCGATGACCCGCCAGCTCTACCGCGACGGCGGCGCGTCGATGGCCATCGGCGATCCGCCGGTGATGTTCCAGGAAGGGCGCGCCGTGGGCGGATCGACCGTGATCAACGGCGGCATGTCGTGGCGCACGCCCGAGCGCATCCTCGAGCGCTGGCGGCGCGAGGCCGGGCTCGAGCACATCGAGATGCCCGACATGGCCGCGCACTTCGAGCGGGTCGAGCGCCGCATCAACGTGCGCCACCAGGATCCCGAGACCATCGGCGTCGATAACGCCCTGCTCAAGCGCGGCGCCGACGCCAAGGGCTGGAAGATCATCCCCAACCTGCGCAACCAGGTGCACTGCGCCGGCAGCAACAACTGCGCCTTCGGCTGCCCGACCGGCGCCAAGCAGTCGGCGCTGGTCAGCTACGTGCCGCGCGCGCTGCACTACGGCGCTCGCCTGCTCAGCGACGTCAGGGTCGACAAGATCCTGATGCACGGCAAGCGCGCCATCGGCGTCCAGGGCCACGTCGTCGGAGAAGACGGCGAGCGGGGTCACCGCGTGGTGGTGCGGGGCAAGCTGGTGGTGTCGGCCTGCGGCGCGATCCACACCCCGGCCCTGCTGGCCCGCTCGGGCGTACGCTCGCCATCGGGCCGGCTGGGCAAGAACCTGTCGCTGCACCCCAACGTCAAGCTCGCCGCCGTCTTCGACGAGCCGGTGCGCGGCTGGGAGGGCGTGCACCAGGCCTACCAGGTGCGCGAGTTCGAGGGCGAGGGCCTGCTCTTCGCCGCCGTCAACATCCCGCCCGGCGTCATCGCCATGACCGCGCACGAGCGCGGCGCCGAGCTCGGGCGCATGATGGCCGAGTACGACCGCACCGTGATCGCCGGCATGCTGTGCGAGGACTCGAACACCGGGCGCGTGCGCACCATCAACGGCCGGCCCCAGGCCTTCTACCAGCTGGCCCAGCTCGACGCCGAGAAGCTGATCCGCGGCGTGGCGCTGCTGTCCGAGCTCCTGTTCGCGGCCGGCGCCCGCGAGATCAAGACGCCGTTCGCCGGCGTGCCGGCGCTGCGCGGCCACGACGACACCCGCGCCCTGTACACCCGCACCATCAAGCGCTCGCAGATGGAGGTGGTGACCGTCCACATGATGGGCACCGCCGCCATGGGCAGCGACCGCACCCGCTCGGTCACCGACGGCCACGGCTTCGTGCACGACGCCGATCGCCTGATGGTGTGCGACGCCAGCCTGTTCCCGACGCCGATCGGCGTGAACCCGATGGAGACCATCATGGCGCTGGCCACCCGCTCGGCCGCGCACGTGCTCGACAACCTCTCGAGGTACCAATGACCGCGACCGCGACGTCCACTGCTCCCGTCTCGACCACCGCCGCCGCGCCGGCCGCGGCGCTCCGTCCCAACCGCGCCGGCGAGCGCGTGCTCGCGCTCGAGCGCCTGAGCAACGCCCTGCTCGAGGAGGTCTTCTTGCGCGGCGCGACCCCGGCCCTGTCGTCGATCGCCGGCTGGGAGTTCCGCGGCCTCAACACGCCGCCGTGGTTCCGCCTGCTCGGCATCAAGAAGTTCATCAAGGGCTTCTACAGCGAGGGCGGCACCACCTGGGGCTACAACTGCCCGGTCGAGCAGAACCGCGTGACCGGCCCCTGGGTGGCCAGGCCCGACGACGCCAACCCCAAGCGCTTCGGCTTCTACACCGTCGCCGCCGTCGACGCGACCGCGCGCGACAACCGCTACCTGCACGCGCTGCTCCTCGATTACGGCCAGGGCGGTAACCCGCGCCTCGATCCCAGCGCCGGCCTGCGCGACTACCTGGTCCAGGTCGACGCCGGCGACCCCGACGTGCTGCTGGGCAAGGCCTACTACGCCGCCGGCCCGCTGCGGATCCCGACCTACTCGTTCTTCATCCTCGAGCGGCACCGGAAGGGTCCGGCGTCGATCACGCGCTGACCGTTCGGTGTAGTGTCCCCCCAGCGAGCGATCAACGAGCGTTCAACAATGACTCCGGACGTGCGGGGTCGCGGTCGCAGCACGGGGTCTGTTCCTCCGGTGGCTCGGCAATCGGTGTAGTGTCCTTCGATGGCCGATACGCTCGACGAACGCCGGCGCGTCCTGGGTGAAGCGCTCCCCGATGACCTCGCCACCGAGGCCGCGCGGTTGCACACGATGCTCGAGGTGGCGTTCCTCGCCGCCGCCGCCGACGGCAAGCTGTCGGACGACGAGATCCGCAACCTGACCGCCAACCTCATGGTCTGGCTCGAGTCCGAGCTCGACGACGAGTTCTTCGTCGCGACGTTCGCCGAGCTGGCTGGCCTGCTCGCCGAGCACGGCTTCGCCGCCCGCCTGGCCCACGCCGCCGCTCGCCTCGATCCGACCTCGCGCGAGGTGGCCTACAAGCTGGCCTGCGTGACCGCCCTCTGCGATCTCGAGGTCCACGACGACGAGCTGCTGGTCCTGGGCAAGATCGCCGACGCCTTCGAGATCCCCGAAGCTGAGGCCCAGGCGATCCTGGACGAGCTCAGCGACACGGTCGACGCGCTGGCGAAGGGCTGAGCCAGCTTCTCAGACCGCCGGCTTGACCTTGGACCCCGTCGGCACGGTCACGCGCGAGACCTCCTGGAAAGAGAGCTCGATGTCGCCAGGATCGTCGGTGGGCGAGACCCAGCGGCGGAGCACGATGATCTCGGCGCCGCCGCGGTAGACGGCGCGGAACTCGGCGCCGGCGCCGCCCTGCAGGCACGACAGCACGGTGATGATGTCGGAGCCGTTGCCTGCGGTCGGCTGGCACGGCGCGGGGATTTCTCCGAGCGGGTAGCTCTGGGTGGCGCCGTGATGATCGGTGACCGCGAGGAAGACGCTGGTCTTGGGCGACTGCGACTCGGGGTTGTAGCCCTGAGCGCCCCAGCCGATCAGCATCTGCGCGGTGATCACCGAGCCCGAGCCCGAGCCGGAGCCGTCGCCATCTCCGGGCGTGGTGGAGGTCGGCTTCTTGCCGCCGCAGGCGAGCAGCCCGAGACCTATCGTCGCGACCAGGACCGTCGAGCGCATGATGGTGGTGTAGCGCGATCTGCGGGCGCGCTCAATCACCACACGGGTCGCCACAAGGATCCCCGTCGCCGCCGCTCATGTCTTCGCAGGGATCGCCTCCGCCGCCCCCGAACACGCCCAGCTCCTCCATCACGCCGAAGTCGACGCCATACGCGGCCGGCGCCGGGAAGTCTTGCCGCCCGCTGGACACCCAGGTGTTGCGCCAGGCCTTGGTGAAGTAGCCACGCACGTCGTGCATGATCAGCAGGTCGCGGACCAGGCCGGCGACGTTGGTGGTCGGCGACTCCGAGGCCTTGACCGCGGCGAAGCCCTTGGTGTGGAAGTCGACCGGCACGATGGCCGCGAGCTCCGCCGTGGTCTTGATGTTCATGATGCCCAGCTCGTCGATGATCTCGCGATCGACGCCGGCGGAGCCGTACTCGATCTTCAGCGTGCCGTCGGCGACGGCCTCGGGAAACCGCTGCTTGAAGTAGTCGTTGAGGGAGTCTTCCGACAGCGCCACACCGGCGGGCGGGAGGTAGACGCCACCACCGCTGTTGGTGGGGACGACCGGGCCCGGGGTGTTCTTCTTCCCGCACGCGGTGGCGAGCAACGCGATGATCGAGACCACGAGAAGTCGGCGCATTCGCCCATGCTATCAGACGCTGCGGTACGATTCGTACGTGCCACCGGCTCGACTGATCGTCATCGACGGCCCCGATCTCGGCCGCGAGTTCGATATCCCGGCGCGCGGCGGCGGCATCGGGCGCGGTGACGACAACGCCGCCCAGCTCAGCGATCCGGCGGTGTCGCGCTCGCACTGCTCGCTCGAGCAGCGCGACGGTGCCCTCTGCCTCGTCGACGAGGGCAGCCGCAACAAGACCCTGGTCAACGGCCAGCTCGTCGCCGTGCACCGCCTCGAGGCCGGCGACGAGATCGTCGTCGGCCACACCCGCCTCACCTTCCTGCCCGCCGACGGCGTGGCCATGACGCGACCGGCGGCGCCGGCGCGGGTGACGATGGAGGTCGGCACCCGCGAGCTGATGTCCCTGGCCGGGGCGCCGGGCGAGGCCCGCGCCCGCCGCCACCTGGCGTCCCTGGCCGCGCTCGGCGAGCGCCTGCGCAGCGAGATCGCCCGCGGCCGCGACGCGGTGGCCCGCGCCACCGCCGAGGCCTGCCTGGCCGTGCTCGGCGCCGACCGTGGCTTCGTGATCGTCCGCGAGGCCGCGCGCGAGACCGGTCGCGAGACCGGCCGCGCCACGCCCATCGCCACCGCGGTCGTCCCCGGTGATCCGGCGGGCTCGAGCCTGGCCCTGCCCCGCGACATCGTCGACAAGGTGCTGGGCCACGGCAAGGCCATGGCGGTCGAGGCCAGCGGCAGCGGCGGGGCGCGGGCAGCTCTGGCGGTCCCGCTCGCCATCGGCGACGACGTCGCGATCCTGTGGGCCGAGCGGCGCGGCGCCACGCCATGGGAGAGCCTCGACATGATGGCGGCCGGATGCCTGGCCCAGATCGCCGGCGCCGCGCTGGCCGCAGCCGACGCCCAGGGCGTGCTGGTCCGCGGCCAGGCCGCGCTCGAGGAGCGTCTCGGCGACGGCGAGCTGATCGGTCGCTCGCCGGCGGCGCTGCAACTGCTCGATCTGGTCTCGCGGGTGGCGCCCACCGACGCCACGGTCCTGCTCGGCGGCGAGTCAGGCTCGGGCAAGGAGATGGTGTCGAGGGCGATCCACCGGGCCAGCCGGCGGGCCCAGGGGCCCTGCGTCGCGGTCAACTGCGCGGCGCTGACCGAGACCCTCATCGAGAGCGAGCTCTTCGGACACGAGAAGGGCTAAGGTGAATCGCGAGCACTTGTTTGCATTCAGTTCGCGGGTTCCATGCGTTGAAAGGCAGGTGGAGCTTACAAAGACCCTTGACAATTGCGCATCCCGCTGCCAGCAACTTTGCCGGCTCTACGAG
>SXJR01000590.1 GCA_005779305.1 Myxococcales bacterium | reverse complement strand
GCGGGGTCACGCTCGCCGCTGGGCGCGGCGGCGGGGTCACGCTCGCCGCTGGGCGCGGCGGCGGCTTGGCCACAGGCTTCGGCGCGGGCGTCTCCAGCGCCGACAGCGCCTCGTCGGCGAGCGCAGTCAGCATATCGGCGATGTCGCCGTCGCCGCCGCCACCGCCGGCGAACGGATCCTCGAGCCGGTGCGAGTCGGTGCCGCGCATGGGCCGGGCCAGCGCCGGCGCCGGAAAGCGCTGCACGTCGGGCTGGGTGTCGCTCGGGGCCGCGTCGTCGTCGTCGAAGCCGACCACCATGTCCGACGGCGGCGGCGCGTCGGGCGCGAGCTGGCCGGCCCGCCGGGCCTTGGCCAGCGCCACCTCGCGATCGCGGGCCACCGCCTCGCGCATGCGCTTGGGCATCTTGGCCAGGATCTCCTCGGGGATGTCCTCGCCGGTCTGCTGGGCCTGGCGGCGCACCTTGCTGAGGTTGCGCATGTAGCGCCCGCCCTCGATCTCGCGCAGGGTCCGCTTCCAGTACGTGTTGTAGGCGCCGTACTTCTGCTGGAGCGTCGCAAACCGGTAGCGCAACGCGGTGTTGCGGATGTTGAGCTGGGTGAGGTCGCGCAGGCGGCGCTCGGCCTCGCTGTGGAGGTGGGCGGGCGCCACCTTCTGGATGCCCATGAAGTACTGCTCGTACATGACCTTCACGCGGTCGACGAGCTTGTCCATGAGATCGAGTGCTTCCTCGATCTCCGCACCCTTCTCCTCCGCCGCGTAGGTCGACTTCAGCGCCACGTTGATGGAGGGTAGCAGACGTGGTACGCGCGTCCCAAGTAGAGAGCTGCGGCGGGCCCGGCGTCCTGTCCCCATGTCCTTCGTCTATTTCCTCCTGCTGGTGGGCGTGCTCGTGGTCATCCACGAGCTCGGCCACTACGTCGCGGCCAAGGTGCTCGACGTCAAGGTGCTGCGCTTCTCGATCGGCTACGGCCGGCCGCTGGTCCGGGTCAAGGCGCGCGAGACCGAGTACCAGATCGGCATCTTCCCGCTCGGCGGCTACGTCCGCATCCTCGGGGTCGAGGACGACGATCCCGATCCGCGCGACCGCGGACGCTCGTTCGCGACCCGTCCGCTGTGGCAGCGGCTGATCATCATCTTCGCCGGGCCGGCGGCCAACCTGCTCCTGCCCATCGCGATCTACTTCGTGTTCTTCGCCGGCCACACCGAGCTGCCGGCCTCGGTCGTGGGCGACGTCTACGAGGACTCGCCGGCGGCGCGGGCCGGCATCGAGGCCGGCGACGCGGTGCTCGCGGTCGACGGCAAGAGCGTGCGCTACTGGGAGGAGCTCGAGCACACGATCCGCCGCCGCGCCGGCAAGGAGATGCACCTCAAGCTCCAGCGCGGCCGCAAGGTCTTCGAGAAGTACGTGGTGCCGCTCGAGGAGGTGGTGCGCAAGCGCGACGGCACCTCGGAGGTCCAGGGCCGCATCGGCATCACCCGCTCGCCCTTCCTGCCCATGGTCGGCATCATCGACGGCGATTCGCCGGCCGGCCAGGCCCAGCTCCAGACCGGCGATCTGATCATCAGCGTCGACGGGCGCGCCGTCGACAACTGGAGCGACATCGCCCGCCTGGGCCGGGTGGCGCGCCAGTCCGACGTGGTCTACTTCCGCGGCCAGCCCATCCCCGGCGTGCCCCAGGTGCGGTTGCTGGCGCCGGGGATCGCGCGGCTCATGCCGCGCACCCAGGACACGCTGACCCAGACCACGTACTCGGGCATCGAGAACGCCGAGATGTTCGTGGCCCACGTCGATCCGGGCACGCCCGCCGATCTCGCCGGCCTGCGCGCCGGCGACCTGATCGTCGCGCTCGACGGCCAGCCCCTCAAGCACTGGTCGACCCTCGACCAGCGGTTGCTGGGCGCGCCCGAGAAGACCTGGAAGCTCACCTGGCGCCGCGCCGAGGACAAGACCATCCGCGAGTTCAAGGACGTGCCGGTCACCCAGGTCTGGCGCAAGGAGCTCGACCAGTACGGTCACACCGTCGATCGCCTGGTCTTCGGCGCCCGCAACGACGTCGAGCGCGGCCAGGGCACGATGATCCCGATCGAGGGCCGCCTCGGCTACGCCGTGTCCAAGGCGGTCGAGCGCACCGGCGAGACCATCGCGCTCATGGCCAGCGGCTTCGTCCGCATCCTCGGCGGCGACTCGCCGAGCGAGAGCCTGGGCGGACCGCTCACCATGTACCGGATCGCGTCGGTGTCGGGCGAGCAGGGCTGGGACAGCTTCCTGCTCCTGCTGGCGCTGATCAGCGTGAACCTCGGGCTCATCAACCTCTTGCCGGTGCCGGTCCTCGACGGGGGCCACGTGCTGGTGTTCGCCATCGAGGCGGTGCGGCGCAAGCCGCTGTCGGCGCAGACCCGCGAGCGCGTGCAGCTCGCCGGCCTGGTCTTCATCGGCCTCATCACCATCATGGCCCTGCGCAACGACCTGTCCCGCTACGTGTTCTCGTGAGCGCGCTGCGGCTGCTCGCCCTCGACACGTCGACGCTCACCGCGAGCGCGGCGGTGGTGCGGGTGACGCCCGGCGAGTCGCTCGAGGTGATGGCCGAGGGTGACGCCGAGACCGGCAGCCACAGCGAGCGGCTGATGCCGCTCGTCGCCGAGGTGATGGCCCACGCCGGGCTGGCGCTCGCCGACCTCGACGCCATCGCGTGTGGCGCCGGGCCGGGCTCGTTCACCGGGCTGCGCATCGGCCTCGCCACCGCCAAGGGCCTGGCCTTCGCCGCCGAGAAGCCGCTGTGGCTGGTGTCGTCGCTGGGCGCGCTGGCGTGGTCGATGGAAGCCGGCGACGACGCCGCGCCGGTCGCGGCGCTGCGGGTGCCGATCCTCGATGCGCGCCGGGGCGAGCTCTACGCCGGGTTCTATCGCCACGACGGCGCGGTCCCGCGCGCGGTCGCGCCCGAGCGGGTGATGCCGCCTGGGGAGCTGGCCGCCGCCATCGCCGCGGTGCGCTTCGGCGACGAGACCGTCACCCTCGGCGGCGACGCCCTGGTCGCCCATGCTGCCTCACTGGCCGCGCTCGACGTGGAGTTCATGCGGCTGGAGTCACGAGCGACACCGTCGGCGGTGGGCGTGGCGGCGCTGGCGGCGTCGGGGGATCGGGCGGATGGGCTCGCCCACGGGGCCCCGGCGTACCTACGGCTCGCGGAGGCGGAGGTGCTGTACCCGGAGGGAGTACCTGGAGCGGTGCGCAAACGCTGAAGGCAAGTTTCTTGCGTGACGATGTGCCGGGGGCTAGCGTGGAGGGACAGGCCGATTCAACCGGCCGGAGGACTTCGTGAAGGCAATTGCCGCTGACTCTCGTGACGAGATTGTCGCCGCCTTGATCGAAGAACATCGCCAGCTCGACGAACGGCTCCGCAGCATGGAGACGCAACGCTTCCTGACCGCGGCCGAGCAGGTCGAGTACGCGCAGCTGAAGAAACAGAAGCTGCGCGCCAAAGATCGCCTGACCCGCCTGCGCGCCACGGCGTGAGTTTCACG
Source organism: Myxococcales bacterium (assembly GCA_005779305.1). Lineage (GTDB taxonomy): Bacteria > Myxococcota_A > Polyangia > Haliangiales > Haliangiaceae > UBA2376. Next base: position 1,837 of record SXJR01000590.1, on the reverse strand, counting down.
CCCGAAGAGATCGAGCGCTTTCGTTCGATCGGGCTCTCCCTCGACGCCTCCGGACACCTCTGGCACCAGGGCAGCGAGGTGACCCACCCGGGCCTGCGCCAGGCGATCCTGCGCTGGCTCGACGTGCGAGCCGACGGCAAGGACATCGTCCGCCTCGACGACACGCGCTACGCGTACATCGACGTCGCCGCCGAGCACCTGCGCGCGACGTCCGCGCGCTGGAACGGCGAGCGGGTCGAGCTCTCGCTCGACGACGGCTCCACCGAGGAGCTCGACTACGCCACGCTCACCGCCGGCGCCGACGATGGGCTGCGCTGTCGCGTGCGTGGCGGCACCCTGCGCGCGCGCCTGTCCACCGCCGCCCAGCAGGTCGTGCTCGAGCGGGTCGAGGCCGGGCTCGGCGACGGCGACGACGGCAGCGAGCCGGTGCTGCAGGCCGCCGGGACGACGTGGCCGATCCGCACCGCGTGAATCAGGGACAGAGCTCGCCGGCCGTGGTTTCGGCCTCGAAGCGCTGCACCGACACCACGCCCGGGGGGGACGCGCCCAGCCGCGACGGCCACTGGCACCCGGCGGGCGAGTTGCCGACGCCATCGTGGGCGATGGGATTGGCGCTGTTGATCACCAGCACCGAACCGTTGGGGCCCGTGTTGGTCCGCGCCGGATCGACAGTGTTGCGGGTGCTCATGCTGTCGCCGAAGTAGAAGTCGTCGCCCGGGATGTTCGCGCCGTTGCGGCGAGCCTGGACGCCGGCGTGGGGCACGCCATGGAAGACGTAGGCCATGACCAGCACGCCGCGCTCGACGAAACTCGGCCCGCCGAGGCTGGCGCTCGTCGTCCACGCTGCGTCGGTGGTGCGACGCGTGGCGTAGGCTCGCACCGGCGAGGCGACCGCGTTGGCGTAGGGCACGGCGGTCGGCACGTAGCGATCGGCGGTTCCGGCGCCGTTGTCGACCACGATGGAGATGAACCCGAAGGCGGCGCGCGGCAGGTTGTGGGCGACGAAGCGCCCGCAGTCGTCGACGGTGAGCGACTGGGGCGCGGACGGGACCGCGCCGGTCGGGTACATGGCGAAGTCGAGCGCGTCGAAGAAGCGCACCCGCAACGAGCACGGTCCGTCGGCGGTCGTCGCCGCGCAGGCCTGGCGCAACGGACTGGCGGCCGCGATCATGGCGTCGGTCTCGATGTCGTGGATCCAGCCGCACAGCGACACCTTGCCGGCGTCGGGCGCCAGACACGCCAGTGGTACCGAGCAGGGCGCCGAGGTGTCGGCGTCGATCCCTGGCGCGTCGACGGGCACCGCGTCGGTATCGTTGTCGTCGCCGTGAAGTTCGACGATGCGAATGCAGCCGGCAGCGGCGAGGGACGCGCCGATGATCAGGAATCGCCTCACGGGGCCTCCTCGGATCGCTGGGGGTGTTTGAGCTCGTCGAAGCAGCGGCGCGCGTCGCGATCGCCCGTTCGTTCGGCGATGCGGCACCGCATCGCGCGCGCCGGCTCGCGCAGCGGCGACGGGCCGAGCATGAGCAGGTGATCGAGGCTGGCCCGGGCCGCGCCCCAGGCCTCGTTGGCGTAAGCGAGCCGGGCGCGCTCGAAGAGGGCATCGTCGACGAGCGGGCTGTCGGGATGATTGACCACCATCCGGGCCAGGAGCTCGTCGGCGAGGATGGTGTCGCCGTAGTGCAGTGCGGCCTCGGCGCGCTGGTAGAGCTCGGAGGCGGAGACCGGAGCCGGAACAGGTTCCGGGTCCGCGGCCGGATCCAGATCCGGATCCGAACCCGACCCCGAACCCGAATCCGAACCCGAACCCGAACCCGAATCCGGCTGCGGCTGTGGC
>SXJR01000589.1 GCA_005779305.1 Myxococcales bacterium | reverse complement strand
GCAGCGGCTCGCGCCGCGCGGGCTGGCCCAGGTCGCGCTGGCGCTGGCGGAGGCGCTGGCCGCACCGATCGCAGCGCGCGCGCAGGCCCTCCTGGCATCGATGGTGGCGCTGGCCCTGGCCGTGATGATCGGCGGATGCGGCCGGCCGCCGGCGCCCGTCGTCGATCCGCCGTCGCAGCGCGTCCCGGTCACGACGCCGGCCGAACCGTCGGTCTTGCCGCTGCTCGCCCACGCGCTGCCAGCGTCGATCGACGGCCGCGCCCGGCTCGCCCGCTTCGACCGGGTGTGGCTCGACGATCGCGCGCCCATCGCCAAGCGACCCGACAGCGCCGGCCTCGACAACGACGTGTACGTCGTGGTCGACGAGCGCGACGACCGCGTGCGCCTGCGCGTCGACGATCCCTGGGTGCGCGTGCTGGTCTGGGTGCAGCGCGATCAGCTCCGGCCCGCGCTCGGCCGCGACGTCGTGGCCGGCGGTCAAACCCGCGCCATCGCCCCCGGTGCGGCCATCACGGTGCGGGTCGGCGCGCCGTTGATCCTCGAACGCGGTGGCGGCGACGGCGCCCGGGTCACCGTCGAGGATCGCGAACTGACCGGCTTCGCCACCATCGCCGGCGACGCCATCGCCGACGTCTGGCGCACCCCGAGCGCGTCCGGCGTGCCCGACGACGTCACCCGCCCTCGCTCGCCCGGCGCCGTGATGAAGGGCACCGAGGTGCGCGACGCGCCCGCGCTCGCCGGACAGGTGCTGGCCCGCGCCGAGCGACGGCTGTCGGCGACGCTCGAGCACTCCGGCGCGCCGCCGGGCTGGCATCGGGTCCAGCTCGACACCGAGTTCCTCTCGATCACCGGCTTCGTCCCCACCGCCGGCTGGCTGGCTGGCGCTGGCACCATCGTATCGAGCAGCGAGATCGTGCCCGGCGACAGCGACGGCGTCCTGCTGCGCGCCGGCGTGTGCCTCTACGCGCGCCCGGACGGCCCGCTGGTCGGCGTGATCCTCGTCGATCAGAGCGACGCTCGCCGGATCCGGGGCCGCTGGGCGCGCTGGGAGTGGGGGACCTGGTGGGGTCGGGTCCCGCTCTACGCCCGTCCGGCCGGCGACGACTTCGAGCGCTGTCCGGGCACCCTGAGCGCATCTCGATGACCACCGCCGGCTGCGACCGTCGCGCTGCGGGCGCCTCGGGTCGTACGTCCGATGCTCGCTCGTTTCGTGGAGCAACCACGCGCCTCACTGCGCTTCGGGCGTGCGCCCCGATCCGCCTCGCATCGCTCGGTCTCGCTCGACGCTGGTCATCGAGATGCGCTCTACCCGGCTGAGCTGTCCGCCGGCCAGTCGCCACCGCGCTCGGCCCAGGCGTCGAGATCGATCTCGAACGTCCATGTTCCACGCCGGGTCGGTCCGTCGAGCGCGCGATCGAGCCGCTCGATGAACTCGGCGCGCGGGATCTCGGTCGCGCCCAGACGGGCCAGGTGATCGGTGTGGACCTGGCAGTCGATCAGGCGGATCTCCCAGGCGTCGAGCTGCGCCACCGACGCCGCGAACGCGATCTTCGACGCGTCGGGCGCGTGCGCGAACATCGACTCGCCGAAGAAGCAGGTCCCCAGCGACACGCCGTAGAGCCCGCCGACCAGGGTCTCGCCCTGCCAGGCCTCGAACGAGTGGGCGAAGCCGAGCTCGTGGAGCTTGCTGTACGCCGCCAGCATGTCGGGCACCAGCCAGGTGCCGTCCTGCCCCGGCCGCGGCGTCTCGGCGCAGCGGGCGAGCACGTCGGCGAACATGGTGTCGATGCGGAGCTGATACGGCTTGCGGCGGATCGCCTTGCGCAGCGTGCGGTTGATGATCAGGTCGCGCGTGTCCATGACCATGCGCGGATCGGGCGAGTGCCACAGGATGGGCAGCTTGGGCCCGTACCAGGGGAAGATGCCCTTGGAGTAGCCGAGCAAGAGCCGTTGCGGCGTGAGATCGCCGCCGACGGCGAGCAGGCCGTCCTCGGCCAGCTCCACCGACGGGAACACCAGGCGCTTGTCGAGCCGGAAGACCGGCATGGACCTCAGTCTACGTGATAGATGACGGCCATGGTCGACCCCGCGCGAGTCGCGTTGGGCGCCGCCACCGCGGTGGTCGCCGGCCTGCTGGCGACTGGACTGCGCGCCGAACGTGTGACCGGCACGCTGGCCGAGCCGCCGCTGGTGTTCGAGGTCGCCGTGCCCGACGAGGTGCTGGCCGAGCAGGCGGCGGCGGCGATCGAGCAGATCTGGCGGGCGCGGCTCCACGCGTACGACGTGCGCCCCGGGTCGATCGCGGCGCCGGCGGCGTCGGTGCAGGGCGTGCGGGTCGAGGTGATCGGCGCCGACGTCGAGTAGGAAGAGTGAGTGGCCAGCGCGCTCACCTCGCGCGCCCAGCTCGAGGTCCGCCTCGTGCTCGACGGCTCGCCCGTGGTCGCGGGCTGGCGCCGGATGATCAGCCGCCATGGCCTGTGCAACGGCTACCTGGCGCTTCACCGCCGCCTTGGCGCCGATCGCGGTGCGGGTGCCCGCCGCCCGCGCCGAGGAGGCCCGCGCGCGCCTTTGCGCCGCCGCCGCCCCGGCACCGGTCACGCCAGCGCCGACGCCACCCGCGCGCTGATCGCCCGCTCGATCTCGTCCATGCGCTCGCGGGACGGGACCACGGCGAAGCCGAGCTCGACCTCCTGGGGATCAATGCGCTCGCCACGGAGCTGCGCGCGGGCCCGGCAGCGCACGGCGGCGCCGCCGCCAGTGCGCGGGCCGTCGGCCAGTCCCCACGGCCCATCGATCCAGCGCACACACTCGGGCGCGCGCTCGTCGAGCGGCGCCAGCTGCCAGGCCGCGGTTTGCTCGGCGAGCAGCGCGGCCACACCGCCGGCGATGGCGTCGTGGAGGTCGTCGAGGCGCGTACGCATGGTGATGGTGGTGAGGCTGGGCGTGTCCTCGCGCAGCTCGGCGCCGTGCACGCTGCGCGCGGCCAGGGTCCAGCGCCAGCCTTCGCCAGCGGCGGCGAGCGGCCGCGTGAACCGCGCCGGCCGCACCCACAGATCGACGTTGCGGTGCTGGCGCTGGAGCCGCAGCCGCCGCAGCGGCGCGGCGCCGTCGACGAGGCCGTGGCAACGCCCGGCCTTCACCCAGCGCGACGCCGGCCCCTGGCTCTCGGCCCAGCCCAGGGTCTTGCCCAGACCGGCGGCGTCGACCTGGGCGAACAGCTCGTGATCGAAGCGGGCCTGCGCCGGCACCGTGCCGTCATGGACGTGCACGGTCGGGCAGAACAGGGCGTCGGGCTCGCGCGAGACGAAGCTGAACGCCATGGGGTGGATGGTCTGCGCCTTCGAGCGCGACCACGACCACCACCGCCGCTGCCGCGGCGCCAGCTGGAACACGGCGAAGCCCCAGTCGCGGTACGCCGGCCGTGCCGCGAACAGCGCGGGCGTGAGGCGAAACCGCGGATCGAGCCGATCGAGATCCGCGACCGACGGCGCGAATGACGCCTCGAACGCGCCGACCCGGTGTACGCGCAGGCGTCCGGCGCCGCCGAGCGCGGCCGGCGCGTACGGCCCCGTGTAGCGCGGCGGCTCGGGGAACGCGCGCCCGAGGTCCTCGAAGAAGCCGGCGTAGCCCGAGAGATCGACGAACGCGAGCGCGTCCTCACCGCCCGCCGCCGTCGGCACCGGCAGCACCATGGCCGTGGCTTCGTCGACCTCGACGTTCATCGAGTAGACCAGCGCCTGCCGGCCGCCGCCGAGCTGGCGCGCGAAGATGCGCGTGCTGCCCACGTGCGACACCGGTCGCGAGAAGCAGCACATGCCGGTGGCTCCCCCGCGCCGCGCTACGGCCGCTTCATCAGCGCGGCGACCAGCGCCATCGCCTGGGCCCGCGGCGCGTTCAGGCGCAGCGCGCCCGGAATCACGATCGCCACCTCGTCGCCGCGGTGCTCGATGATCAGGTGGAAGTCACCGTACTCCACCTTCACGGCCACCGTACGGTTGCCGTCGATCGCGGGCACCGGCAGTCCGGGTCGACTGCCCAGGGCGATGCGCGGCTCGTCGTCCTGGGACGAGGCCGGTGCCGGAAGTGGCAACGGCTGGACCTCGGACGGGCTTCCGACCTGGTCCCGCGTCAACCGCGGCTGCGGTTTCCGGGTGATGGAGTACCGGGTGTCATCGGACACAACTAAAAATGATAAGGCATTCCGTCTGAGCTCGCATCATCCCGCTCGGGCTAGGCCGACTCCCTAGGCGGCCCCAGCGGGAGTGCAAGCAATCCCCTGCACATGGCCGCCGCAGATGCGATCGCGCGCACGCTCTCACCGTGAACACGCGCTATTGACACTTCCGGACTGGTCGACTAGAAACACCGGACTCCGCGTCGAGACGCGGGCGGATAGCTCAGCGGAAGAGCATTGCCCTTACAAGGCAGTGGTCGCAGGTTCGAACCCTGCTCCGCCTACGAGCCTGAAAACTGGAGCGGTAGTTAAGTTGGTTATAACGCCGGCATGTCACGCCGGAGGCCGCGGGTTCAAGTCCCGTCCGCTCCGCTAGCGCCACTCTCGCAAGAGGGTGGCGTTTCGCGTTCTTGGCGCCGGCGATCGTCGTTGATCGTCGTTTTCGGGGCCGGACGGGTCTTGCACCTAGGTTGCAGCGCGGGTTGTCGT
>SXJR01000588.1 GCA_005779305.1 Myxococcales bacterium | reverse complement strand
GGCGCACCGGCGTCGCTGCGTGCGCGCTCGCTCCTGGTGCGGGCGTGGCAGCGGGTGAAGGCCGGCGCCTTCGACGCGGCCGAGGCCGACGCGGTCGCCGCCGGCGATCTGGCCCGCGGCGCCGGTCGCCAGGAGCTGCAGCTGCGCGCGCTCGCCACCCAGGCCGCCGTACGCAGCGAGGCCGGCGACAACGCCGGCTCGATGGCGGCGTCGCAGGAGGTGCTGGTGATGGCGCGGCGCATCGGTGATCGCCGGCGCGAGGGCATCTGCCTGGCCAACCTGGGCGAGGGATGGGTCGATCTGGGCGAGGCCCGCCGCGGCCACGAGCACTTTGCGGCGGCGCTGCAGATCTTCGTCGATATCGGCGACCGCGCCTGCGAGGGCGACTGCCGCGTCAACGTCGGACGTGCGCTCCTGGCCCTGGGCCGGGCCGAAGAAGCGGTGGCGATGCTCGAGCGCGCCGCCGAGATGTGCGCGTCGACGTCGCGCATCGAGTACGAGGGCATCGCCTACATGCTCCTCGGCGAGGCCCGAGAGGGCCGCGACGAGGCCGCCGCGGCTCGCACCGACTTCGAGCGCGCGGTCGCGATCTTCACCCGCATCGATCTCAACCTGCGCTGGCGCGCCGAGCTGGGCCTGGCTCGCACCCTCACCGATCTCGGCGACGTTCCGGCCGCCCGGGCCGCCGCCGCGCGAGCCCGCGATCAGCTCGTCGCCCTGCGCGCTCGCATCGCCCCTGGCACCGATCCAGCGACCCTCGACGCCGCGCTGGCCGAGGCCGAGGCCCTGCTCAGGGCGTAGCCGTGGTCCAGCGCACGCGTTGGTCAGAGAAGATCCGGATCGTCCACGTCGTCAACGATCACGCCCACGATCGTGGTCGTGATCGTCGACGTGATCGTCGGCGTGGACCTGCGTGGACCTGCGTGGACCTGGACGTGGACGATCAGGCTCTTGTCGCGAGCTCATCTCGACCCCTCACGCCCACCCAACGCCTCTCGAGGATGTCCAGCTCGGCCATGTCGGTGTGGACGAAGCAGAATTCGCGGCCGGGATGCTCACGGCGGAGATCTTCTTCCCAGCGCGCGACGAACCACCGTAGCTACTGGGTCTGACGACCGCAACTTCTGGTCACTGGCAGCCGGTGCAGGCGCCGGGGACGCCGGCGAACTGGCCGGTGGTGAGGAACCACTGCTGCTCGCCGGCGGTGCCGGTGGTGGTGCTGGTCTGGAGGTTGACGTGATAGTGGTACACGGCGGTCGACGGGCTGTCGGGTGTGGTGCCGGTGTGGCCGCCGTTGTTGTCGAGGCCGGTGGCGAGCGCGCCGTCGCTGTCGCGGCGGCCGTAGATCGGGAAGCCGTCGCGCATGACCCCGATGAAGCGCGCGTCGTCGTAGGAGATCGGATACGGCTCGGAGTGATAGTGGTACTTGCCCTGGTTCTGGGGATGGGCGCCGCAGCGATCGAAGGTGAGCGCCTCCTCGAAGATGTCGTCGCCGGGCGCGGCGAAGTTGCCGTAGATGGGAACGCCGTTGAGCGCGAGGCCGACCACGGCGGTGCCGCGCATCGACGTGGCCGTGGTCGTGGGAACCAGCGGGAACTGGAGCTGGTAGCTCTGGGCCGAGATGGTGTTGGGGTTCTGGATGGCGTCGGTGTAGTCCTCGTGACAGCGGTCACCGGTGGCGAAGTAGTTGCTGAGGTAGTCGGGCCGTCCGTCGGCGGACGCGGTCACCTCGGTGCTGGTCTTGCCCAGCTCGACCCGGCACGAGAACTGGAGCCAGTAGCCGTCGAGGCCGGCGGCCGCGCGGGCCGCGTCGCACGCGCTGGTGTCGCGCTCGAGCACGTGGCAGCCGGCGGGATGGACGGTCGCGGTCTCGCTGGTGCCATCGGTGAGGGCGCAGGCGCCGTCGCCGCCGTCGTCGCCACAGGCGGCGAGCCCGACCGCGAGCCCGAGCCCGACCGCGATGTTCGTCGGCGTGGATCCCATGTTCAAAGGCTACGCCCGAGACCGTCCGCCTGGGGTAGCCTTGACCACGTGGGACGCGCCGACGACTTCGCGGCCTCGACCCCGGATGCGCTGATCGGCCAGACCCTCGACGGTCGTTACCAGATCCGCGCCCGCATCGGGGAGGGCGGCATGGGCGCGGTCTACCGGGCCTGGGAGACGGCGGCCGAACGCGAGGTGGCGATCAAGGTGATCGACGAGCGGCTCGGCCGGGATCCGGTGGCGGTGCGCCGCTTCCTGCGCGAGGCCCGGCTGGCCCGGCAGATGTCGCAGGCCAACACGATCCGCGTGTACGACGTCGGTCAGAGCGCCGACGGCCGGCTCTACCTCGCGATGGAGCTGGTGCGCGGTCGCACGCTCGCCGAGGTGCTCGCCATCGACGGACCGTTCTCGGTCGCGCGCGCCGCCGGGGTCGGCGTGCAGCTGTGCGACGCTCTCGAGGCCGCGCACGGGCTGGAGATCGTCCACCGGGATCTCAAGCCGTCGAACATCATCGTCCTCGACCCGCCCGACCAGCCGCCCGACGAGCCACTCGGCCGCGAGCTGATCAAGGTGCTCGACTTCGGGCTGGCGCGCTCCTTCGCCGCCGACGCCGCCCGGCTCACCGAGAGCGGGCTGGTGGTGGGGACGCCGCGTTACATGTCGCCCGAGCAGATCGCCGGTGATCCGCCGGCGCCGGCCTGCGATCTGTACGCGCTCGGCGTCATCCTCGGCGAGCTCACCACTGGTGGCGCGCTGTGGGACGGTGGTTCGTACACCCAGCTCGCCGTGCAGAAGACGTCGCCGTCGCCGAAGATCGACGACGTGCCCGCCCCCCTGCGCGAGCTGGTCGGCCGGCTGCTCGCGGCCCGCCCCGCCGATCGCCCCGCCACCGCCGCCGAGGTCCGCGGCTTGCTCCGCGGCCTGATCCAAGATCCCGACCTCGAGCCCGCGGTCGACCAGCCGCCACGTTCGTACCTCGGCCTCGCCGCCATCGTCCTGATCCTCGCCGGCGTCGCCTTCATCGTCGTCGACGCGATCCGCCGACCGCCCCCGGGATTCCGTGCTCCCGACGAGTGGGACGTCGAGTCGCCGCCGCCCGCCGCTGACGCGGGAGCGGACGGGCGCCCGTAGCGGCGTGGTCGCTACTCGGTGCGCTGGATGATGTGCATTCCGAACTGCGACTTCACCACGCCGACCTCGCCGACGTTGAGGCGCAGGCCGAGATCCTTGAACGGCTGAACCAGGCCGGCGTCGGGGGTGACCGGATAGCCCTCGCCCGATGCCGCCGAGCCGGGATCCTCGGACAGCTCCTTCATCAGCTTCTCGATCTTCTCGCCCTTCTCGAGGAGGTTGACGGTCTTCTTGACCAGCTTCTCGAGATCGGCGCGGCTGCGGGCCGTGGCCCGCGGGTCGCCTGAGTTGACCTCTTTCCAGCCGAGGAGGATGTGCTTGACCTTGCTCGACTGGGTGACCGGCTCGCGCTTGAGGATGGCGGCCGACTCCAGGTTGTCGGGCGGCGGGGGCGGCACGCGCTTGATGACGTGCCAGCCGAACGGCGAGATCACCATGCCGGCCTCTCCGATCTCGAGCCGCAGCGACAGGTCCTTGAACGACGGCACCATCTGGCCGTTGGCGAACACGTCGTAGATGCGGCCGTTGTCCTTGGAGCCGGGGTCCTCGGAGAACTCCTTCATCAACTTGGCCATGTCCTCGCCGGCCTTGACCTTGGCGAAGACCTCGCTGGCGACCTTGTCGGCGGCGGCCTTGTCGCGGGCGGCCGCGCGCGGGTCCTGGTCAGGACGGGCCGCCGGCACGCCCTTCCAGCCGATGAGCACGTGCTGCACCTGCACCGGGCCCTTGCCCGCCGGCCGGGCCAGGATGTCGTTCGACGCCAGCGGATCGGGCGGCGGCGGCGCAAGCCGCATCATCACGTGGTAGCCGAAGCGGGTCTTGACGATGCCGGCCTCGTTGGGCTCGAGGCGCAGCGCCATCTTCTCGAACTCGGGGACCATCTGACCGTCGGCGCGCACGGTGTACGGCGTGCCGCGCAGCGAGCCGGGGTCCTCGGAGTGTTCCTTGACCAGCGCGTCGATCTGGCCTGGGTCCTTCTTCAGCTTGGCCAGGATCTCCCGGGCGAGCTTGGCCGACTGCGCGTTGGTGCGGGCGGCGGCCCGCTTGTCGAGGTTGCCGCCGAACGCAGGCGCCAGCGCGTCCCACGCCAGGAGCACGTGTTTGACGTCGGCCTCGTCGACCGTCTTGGTGCGGGCGAGGATGTCCTTGCTGTCGATGTCCTCGGCTTCGTCGGGGACGCTGACATTGGCGGAGCCCGTGCCCGTGCTCTTGCCCGAGCCGCTCTGGTTCTTGTCCTTGTCGGCCTTGGAGCAACTGGCGATCGCGATCACCGCCAGGAAGGCAAACAGGAAACGGGTGCTTCTCATGCCGCGAATCCTAGCCAAATCCGCCGCGCGTGCACGCCGCAAAGCCGGCGATCATCGTCCGAAGTGCAGGCCCACCGACACCGCCTTCACCGAGCAGGCCCCACCGGTCGCCGAGCCCTCCACACCCGCGAAGTACTGCTCCTCGCCGTGGGCGTCGATGAGGACGTTCACGCCGCCGTGGCCGATGATCAGGCCGGCGCCGTACGCCAGGCCGGCGCCCCAGGTCACGTCGAGCGTGGAGGCATCGATCAAGAGCCCGCGCATGGGTCCGAAGTGGACGACGGACTGGACCGGTCCTACCCGCAGCGGCCGCAGGGACAGCTCGAGCCCGGCGCTGCCGGCGATCCAGGCGTCGCTGCCCATCTCCAGATCCTGGCCGTTCATCACCACCTCGATCGAGGTCGTGCCGCTGGTGAAGCCGATGGCCACGCGGCCGCTCCTCGACTCGCCGCCCGCCACCGCGGCGGCCACGGTGCCGCTGGTGCTGCGGGTCACGTCGTAGCCGAACGACGTGTAGGACTTCGCACACCCGGAAACCGAAGCGACCAGGGCGACGGCAACGGCGACACGGCAGGGCACGATCGGTAGGTCGACCGACCGGCGTCATCGTGCAGCCCTGGAGCTGGGCTCTCAGTCCTCGGTGCCGAGCTCGCGGGCGACGTGAGGCAGCTTGCTGAAGGCGTCCTTCTCGCTGGCCTTCTCGAGGGCGTCGCCGGCGCGGACCAGGCCTTGCTGGACCAGCCGGGACAGGGTCGCGTCCATGGTCTGCATGCCGTCGGCGAGGCCGGATTGCATGAAGCTCGCCATCTGCGAGGTCTTGCCCTCGCGGATGAGCGAGGCCAGGGCCTGGTTGCCGATCAGGATCTCGTGGGCGGCGACGCGGCCGCCGCCGTCGGCCTTGCGCAGGAGCTGTTGCGCCACCACGCCGACCAGCGAGTCGGCGAGCAGGCCGCGGATCTGAGGCTGCTGCTCGGCGGGGAAGGCATTGACGAAGCGATCGATCGTCGCCGCCGCCGAGTTGGTGTGCACGGTGGCGAGGATCAAGACGCCGAAGCTGGCGAGCTGCAGCGCGAGCTTCATGGTCTCGGCGCCGCGGAGCTCGCCGACCAGGATCACGTCGGCGTTCTCGCGGCCGGCCGAGCGGATCGCCTCGAGGAAGGACGGCACGTGCACCCCGACCTCCTTGTGGGTGACCAGGCACTGCCGGGGCTGGTGCACGAACTCGACCGGATCCTCGATGGTCAGGATGTGGCCGCGCCGGCTGCGGTTCATGTGGTCGATCCATCGCGGCCAGCGTGGTCGACGTGCCCGAGCCGGTCGGGCCCGTCACCAGCAAGAGGCCGGCGGTCAGCTCGGTGAGGCGGCGGATGCCGGCCGGCACGTCGAGCTCGTCGAGGGTGAGGATGCGGGTCGGGATGGTGCGGAAGACCGCGCCGGTCCCGGTGGTCTTGCGCATGTAGTTGGCGCGGAAGCGGGCCTTGTCGCCGTGGGCGTAGGCGAAGTCGAGATCGTGGTTGGCGCTGAAGTGCGCCCGTTGCTCCTCGCTGAGGAGCTCGTCGGTCAGGGTGTGGATGGTGTCGGCGTCGAGCACGCGCTCGACCGCTGGCTCGAGCTCTCCGCGCACCCGTAGCATCGGTGGATACCCTGGCGACAGATGCAGGTCGCTGGCGCCGCGGGTGACCAGCAGATCGAACAGCTTGCCGAGCTGCGGCGTCGCGCTCATCGATCGTCTCCGCCCTTCTTGAACAGGCCACCGAACTTCTGGAAGCCCTTGGCGGCGGCGCTCTGGGGCGGGGACGCGGGCGCCGCGGCGGCCTGCGGGCGCAGCACCGCGGCCAGCTCCTTCTTGTTCTCGGCGTGGCGGATGGCCACGTCCTCGAGCAGCTTGCCCGAGCGCACCAGCTCGGCCAGCGAGTCGTCGAGCCGGATCATGCCGAAAGCGCGGCCGCGCTGCTGCAGGCTCTGCACCTGGTAGAGCTTGTTGTCGCGGATGAGGGCGGCCAGGGGCAGGACGCCGGTGAGCAGCTCGACGGCCACGACCACGCCCTCGCCGTCGGCCGAGGGCAGGAGCCGCTGCGCCACCACGAACTTGAGCGCGGCGGCCAGCGACGTGCGCACCTGCTGCTGATCGTCGGGCGGGAACATGTCGATCAGGCGGTCGAGGGTCTTGGCCGCCGACGGCGTCGACATGGTCGCCATCACCAGGTGGCCGGTCTCGGCCGCGGTCAGCGCGATCTCGACGGTCTCGCGATCGCGCAGCTCGCCGATCACGATGACGTCGGGATCCTCGCGCAACGACGCCTTGAGCGCGGTGGCGAAGCTCTTGGTATGGGTGCCGACCTCGCGCTGCGACACCACCGACTTGCGGCGCGGATAGATGATCTCGACCGGATCCTCGATGGTGAGGATGTGATGGGCCTTGTAGGTGTTGATCAGCTCGACCAGCGCGGCCAGCGTGGTGGTCTTGCCGTGGCCGCTGGGGCCGGCGATCACCACCAGGCCCTGGTGGTAGCTGGTGACCCGGGCCAGCTCCTTGGGCAGGCCGAGCTCCTCGAGCGAGGTCGGCGCTGGCGACACCAGGCGGAAGCTGCCCTTCATGCCCAGCCGGGCTCGCGAGATGTTGGCGCGCAGGCGACCGCCGCCGTCGACGTCCAGGGCGCAGTCGACGTAGCCGCGGGCCTCGAGCTGCGCGCGCTGGCCGGCGTCGAGGAGCGGCAGGAGCAGCTGCTCGACCGCCGCCGGTGACATCGGCTCGCCCAGGCTGACCAGCGCGCCCAGCACGCGGGCCTGCGGCTCGCGCTCGGCGGCAAGGTGCAGATCGGTGGCGCGGCGCCCGCGCGCCTCCCGCACCAGCTCGCCGAAACCACCCGCGGAGCTGGCGTGAGCGGCCGCGCTCCGGGTCGGTCGTTTGATGCGCGGCTTGCTGTGCGTGCTGCCCTTCTTGGCGGCCGGCGGCGACTGGGTCGGCGGACGCGCGCGCGTCGAGCGGCGGGCGCGGGTGGCGCGAGTGATCCGCACCATCAGCTCGGCGCCCAGCGGCTGGACCTCGACGGCGATGGTGTGCTCGGCCACCGACAGCGACGGCGCGCTGCCGTGACCTTCGTGGACCAGCTCGGCGATGGGCGTCCCGGCGACCAGCTGGCCGAGCTGCGAGCGCGAGACGTCGGCCTTGCTGACCGCGCGGTACTCGCTGCCCTGGCGGATCGCGATCGGTCGTCCGGTCGCGATCACGACCTCGCTGACGTCGTCGCGATCGAGGAGCGCGATCAGCTTGCCGAGCTGCGACACCGGAACGATGGTAGCGTGCCTGGCCGGCGGCCATGGCGCGTGCGCGCGGCTTCGTCGGTCACGCCTGGGGTTGCGGCGCACGCAGGGTCGAGATCGCGGCGGTGATCGCGGCCAGGGTCGCGATGCCGTAGAACCACGTACCTCGTGCCACCTCGAGGCCGGGCACGCCGGGGCGCTGGGTCACGAACACGCCGCCGGCCACCACCGCGGTCGCGGTTGCGATCATGACCACCGAGGCAGCGAGCTTGCCGCCTCGGCGCGCCGCCAGCGCACCGGCCAGCGCCACCAGCACCAGCGCCGACACCATGCCCGCGGCCCAGGTCGCGATGCCGGCCCGCTCCCACACCTCGCTGCCGCCGGCCCAGGCCAGCGTGCCGGCCTCGCAGCGGCCGTCGAAGCAGCGCTGCGTCGACACAGGGCCGACGCCGATCTCACCGATCCTCCACCAGTAGCCGCCCTGGACGGCGAGGGCGAAGCAGCCCGCAGCGATGATGGCGAGAACGATGGTCGCGAGTCGTCGGGGTAGGGCCATCGGGGGAAACCTCGGGCGCATTCTGGAGGAGGTGGATGTAGGCGCAACCTGAAATCGCCTCGGTCGAATCTTGCCGGGGACGGTTGATCGCGACCGGGGCGCCGTCAAAGACTGGACGCTCATGTCGTTGCGTCCATGTGTCCTCGCTGGTGCGTTCTGCCTGGTGGCAGCCACCGCAGGCTCCGGCGGCACCGCCCGGGCGAAGACCCGTAGCGACGAACCGTTGGTCGCGCCGGCCGACTGGACCGCGCTGGTCGAGCGCGGCCGCCTGGCCACGGCCGAGATCATGGCCTGGATCGGCGAGGCCCCTGCGCTCGCGCTCACCGCTGGCGCGCGGCTCCAGATCGGGCTGCGCGATCTGGTCGCCGAGTCGCAGGCGCTCGTGGCCCAGATGTTCCCGTACGACCTGGTGCCGACCATGCCCGACCTCACGCCGCTCACCGCATCGCCGGTGCCGGGCGTGGAGAGCTCGGGGTTCGGCTGGCGTCGCGACCCGATGAACCATCGGAGCAAGTTCCACAAGGGCACCGACTTCCGCGCCGATCGCGGCACGCCGGTCTACGCCGCCGGCGCCGGCCTCGTCGCCTTCACCGGCCGCCAGAGCGGCTACGGCAACGTCATCTACGTCGATCACGGCGGTGGCCTGGTCACGCGCTACGCCCACCTCTCGCGCATCGAGACCCGGCCCGGCGCGCCCATCCTTGCCGGCGTCCAGATCGGTCGCGTCGGCGCCACCGGTCGCGCCACCGGGCCGCACCTGCACTTCGAGGTGCGCCTCGATGGCCGCGCCGTCGATCCGTCGCTGGCGATGCACGTCGCCGAGCTGCAGCGCAACGATCCGGAACGCGCGCGCGTGGCCGTGCTCGAGCTCGCCGCCGACGTGCAGTCGCTGCGCGTCGATCGCCACGATCCGGTGCGGCCGCAGCGCATGTCGCATGCCGACGGCGGCAAGCGGCCCGAGCGGCGCGGCGCGCCGGTTCGCGATCGCACGCTCTGGTAGAGGGCGGTCCAGAACGGTCCTGACCGGACTGTGAAGCCGCGGTCACAGCCGCGGCCCCCAGCGAGCGCTAG
>SXJR01000587.1 GCA_005779305.1 Myxococcales bacterium | reverse complement strand
TCCGACAACCGGAGCGTCAAACCCTTGGGTGCGTCGCCGGTCTGGATGAGCGGCTGCCCACCCGGCTGCGCGACCGTCGTCCCGGCGCCACCGCCGGTGATCGGGGTCTGCTTGCCGCCGCACGAGAGGGCGAGGAACTGGACCAGCGTGACCAGGGCCACGCCACGAAGCGTCGTCTTCGATCGGATCACGGTAATTCTCCAGAACGCACGGCGTGAGACGTTGGCCTACGAGGACCCACGTTCACGGGTTGTTGATGGGCGCGTGTTTCCCAAGCACCTGACCGCTCTTGGCCTGCTGTGGGAGATATCGATCGAGCTTGCCCGCGTACCAGCTTCCGGCGAGCACCACGATCACGACGAGCGTGATGTACAGCCACCACGGTCGGCGCTTGTCGGCGAAGGGATCGTCCAACGACAGCGTGGAGCCCTTGGGTAGCGACGCCAGATCGGTGAGGGAGGCGCCCAAGGCAACGTTGACCCGGGCCCGGGTGTTCACGGCCCATCCGTTGGCGTCGAGGATCGGGCCGAGGTTGCGTTGCCGCAGCTTCATCCAGGCCATCAGCATCGAGGGGCCGCTGATGGCCAGCAGCAAGGCGACGATGCCCAGCGGCATCCAGGCGCCCATGCCGACCAGCATCGCGACCAGCCCGGCGACCGCGCCCACCACGGCGCCGATGGCCAGGCTGATGACCGCGATGATGCCGATGTCGAGCCCCTTCTTGGGCGCAGGGGCCGCCGTGGCCGCCGCGTCGGGGGCCGGCTCCGGCGCTGCTGCGGCGGCGGCTGGCTTTTGATCGACGGTCGCGACCTTGGCCGCCGCGCCCTCGATCTTCGCGTTCGCCTTGGCGTCGGCCTCGGCAGCGCGCTTGCCGACCTGCTCCTCGATCAGCCGCACCAGCTTCTTGTACGGGGACCAGAACGCCTCGCGGATGCTGATCGGGTTGGAGACGATCTTGGTGATCGTGGCGTCCCAGTCGTCGCCGTGGCGATCGTAGAAGACGCCGTTGCGACCGACGAAGAGGTTGTCGGCATCGCCGTTGGTGACCGCCACCGCGATGGCGCGCTTGGCGCCGGCGCGCACGGCATCGCAGTAGATCAGGTGCGACGACGACATCGCGGCCAGCGCGCCGTGTTTGGCGGCGTCGGCCACCGGCACGACCAGGCGGAAGGCGCGGCCGTCGAGGTACAGGGTGCCGGTCTGGAAGGTGCCGTCGCGCTTCGAGTAGAAGTCGGAGAAGTTGACGAAGTTGCGCACCACCCGCCCGAAGTCGCGCTGGATGCGCAGGAGCTTCTCGACCGAGGTGATGGCGTCGTACTCGCCGGCCAGCGCCTTGTCGGCGGCGATCAACTCGGCGACGCGGGTCCGCTGCGACCCGCTGGCGAGCGCGGCGAGCCGAGCCTCGTCGAGCTTGTCGGCTGTGGTCGCTGGACGGCCCCCGCGCCAGGCCAGGAAGTCGGACAGCTTGGCCGCCACCTTGGCGAAGTCGTCGGCGGAGAGCACGTCGCGCGCGCCGCAGATCGGTTTGACCGCCACCTCGGCGAACGTGGCCACCCGCGCCGCCCAGGCCGGGTTGACCGCGCCGCGCAGCGGCAGCGGCTTGCCGGCCTCGATCTTGGCCAGGGGCAAGCGGGCGATGTCGTCGCTGCTCGCCGAGAGCAGCTTGCCGGCCATGGCGGTGAAGACGGCCTCCTGGCCGTTGAGCGCAGCCGCGCCGCGGCTGTCGAACGCTGCGACCTGGCTGCGGGTGAAGAAGTCCTCGATCTTGCTCTGCACCGCCGCCAGCGCGTCAGCCGCGGCCGCGGTGCCGTCACCGAGCGAGCGGTGAGCGTCGCCGCCGGCGCGCCACGCCGCCAGCTTGTCGATGTCGGCGAAGAACGTGTCGGTGCGCGCCTGATCGATGCCCGGCTTGCCGCCGCGATCCACGATCGAGCCGGCGCCGGCCATGATCTCCTCGATGGTCTGCTTGACGTCTGGATCCTCCGCGGTCTCGGGGATGATCACGCCGTCGCCGTTGAGGCGGGTGTCGGCGAAGGCCTTGACCACGCCGGCCACCTCCTCGAGCCCGATCGACGTGGCGCCGCCCTTGCCGAGGTCAGCGAGGATGCGCCGGGCCGCGGCCAGCACGCTGGCGTCCTTGATCGCGGTCAGCGCCAGCGAGTCGCCGCCCTTGAGCACGTCGTCGGCTGACTTCCAGGTGGCGCCGATCCACGTCACCGCTGCCAGGATGTCGGGCACGCGCACCCGACCGTCCTTGTCGTCGTCGAGGAGCTCGAGGGTGCGCCGGTCGATGTCGACGCCGTCGCTGGGCATGGCGAGCGCCACCCAGAGCTTCTGATCGAGCTCCGGCAAGGCCAGGAGATCGGCGCCGGTTCGCAGGCTGACCTGGTCGACCCCGCCCGCCCTGAAGAAGTGCCACTTGTGCGACATGCGCCGACGCTAGCGCCGTCCCCGACGAGCTGATAGCGCAGGGACCGCAAAACGCCCCTTCACGGCGGCCAGGTGCGGCCGAACCGAGCAGGCATGAACAGCGGCATCGCCCTGTCCGTCGGGTTGCTCGGGCTCGTGGGCGCGTGTGAGTTCGACCCCGCCGCGCTCGACGACGCTCCGGTGATCAGCGAGCACGACGTCCTGACCGGCGAGGACACGCCGGTCTCGTTCGCGCTGCCGGGCGTCGCGGGCACAACGCTAGGGTCCACACCCGCCCACGGCGTCCTGCGCGCCGCGCCCGCCGGTTGGGTCTACCACCCCGAGCGCGACTGGAGCGGTGTCGACGTGATCCGCTTCGAGTCCGCCACCGTGCGGGTGACCGTGCTCGCCGCCAACGACCGGCCGGTGGCGCTCGCCGACCAGGTGGTGACCGCCGAGGACACCACGCTGGTCATCGATCCCGAGGTGCTGCTCGCCAACGATCTCGACTGCGAGCAGGCCGACCTCCGCGTGGTCGCGGTCGGTGAACCCGACAGTGGCACGGTCGAGCTGTTCGACGGCGCGATCCGCTTCGTGCCGGACTTCGATATGGCCGGCACGGTCCGCTTCCGCTACACCGTCTCCGACGGCGAGATCACCGACACCGCCGGCGTGATCGTCGAGGTCGGCGCCGTCAACGATCCGCCGTTCGCGCACACGCTCGTGACCGAGACCGGCGAGGATCTCGCGCTCGGCATCAAGCTCACCGCCGACGACGTCGACTCGGGCCGAATGAGCTTCGAGATCGTCGGATATCCAGAGCACGGCGAGCTCGTCGTCGAGGGCTCGGACGTCGTCTACCAGCCCGAGCGCAACTTCCACGGTAGCGACGCGTTCTTCTACGTGGCCCACGACGGCCAGGCCACGTCGTCGACCGCGGGCGTCTACATCGACGTGCTCTCCGTCGACGAGTGCGGTGACCTCGAGCTCGCCGCGGGCGAGCAGTGCGACGACGGCAACTTCCAGGAAGGCGACGGCTGCACCGCGCGCTGCTTCGCGGAGTGAGGGCTCACGGATCGCGGTCGTTCATCGCTCGCTATGGCTCGCGGCGGGCGCGGTCGCGCGGGCGCCAGTCGTCGACGGGGTCGCGGGGGTGCATGGGACCGTCGAAGGTGAGGCGGTAGGCGGCGTCGAAGTCGGTGACGCCGCGGGTGCGCACGAAGATGGTCTTGCGGTTGTAAGGCAGGAAGAACAGCAAGAACGGGAAGAAGTTCTTCACCACCACCACGTCGGCCTTCCAGATGTCGAGGCCGACGTCGGTGTAGAACGATGGCTTCATCACCATCGCCGGTCCCTCGGTGATGACCAGGCGCAGGTGATCGACGGCGAGCACCACGACCCTGAGGAAGCCGACCAGCTGGTGCTTCGACACCACCGTGCCGCGCACGGGCAAGGGCGTGCTCGACGTGGGATCGAGCTTGCCGCCGACCTCGAGCCGCACCTCGTCACCGGGCGGGTGCGGCCACAGGGTGTCGACGGCGTCGGGATCGCGGACGGCGGCGTAGGTGACGAGGTCGCGCCCGTCCTCGAGCAGGGCGCGCAGGAGGTGGGTGGAGTCGCCGGGAGCGCCGGCGGTGACCACGTCGGAGGCGTCGGACATGGTGACCACGCCGAGCTTGCGGCGCAGGCGCGCCTTGCGGGCCTGGAAGATGGCGTCGGCGGGCGTCGCGAAGGTGGGCGGCTGCTCGTGGCGCCGCTCCCAGCACATCTGGGCCAGCTCGTCGGCGAGACGGTCGGCGCCGGCCTGATCGCCGTCGGTGGTGACGATGGTCGACCAGCCCAGGGCCGGGTCGTCGTTCCAGGGATGGACCATGAACGTCGACGCGGCCAGGGCCTCGCCCTTGCGCTCGGCGCGGCGCATGCGGCGGAAGACGGCGCGCATCGGCGGCAGGAAGTCGATGGTGCGGCCGCCGCCGAGCAAGAGCGGTAGCGAGCGCCAGGCCGTGGTCGGGCGCAGCCGGCCGGCGGCGACGCCGCCCAGGATCTCGGCGGCCTTGCGGCCGACGCGGGCATGATCGCGGTGCGGGTTGGTGCCGTAGGCGACGATGGCATCGGCGGCGGCCACCCGCTCGCGGGTGAGGTTGCCGTGCAGATCATGGGTGGTCACCACCGGCACGCCGCCGGCGGCTTCGCGCGCGGCTCGCAGCAACTGGGTCTCGGGATCGCGCACACCCTCGACACCCATGGCGCCGTGCAGGCACAGGTACACGCCGTCGAGGCCGCGGGCGCGGGCGCCGCGCAGACCGTCGACCAGCCGCTCGCGCAGCGTGTCGTAGCAGGCGCGGGTCAGGGGGCCGCTCGACGATGCCCACGCCGAGAACAGCGGCACCGGCTCGCCGCCGCCGTGACGGGCGACG
This sequence comes from Myxococcales bacterium, assembly GCA_005779305.1. GTDB lineage: Bacteria > Myxococcota_A > Polyangia > Haliangiales > Haliangiaceae > UBA2376. Next base: position 7,633 of record SXJR01000587.1, on the reverse strand, counting down.
CCCTCGACGAAGCCGGCCAGCTCCGCTTTCTTGAAGAAGCCGGCGATCTCGTGGCCGCCGGGGCCGACCGCGGCGGCGAGCGCATCGCCGGTCAGGTAGTGGCTGCCCTCGAAGTCGGGCAGCGCCGTCTTCACCGGCGACAGCGCGTTGGTCTCCTGCATGATGCGGGCGTAGGCGAAGCGTTTCACCGGCGGGTCCCTCGCTTGAGCTTGGCCCGCAGCTTGCCGACGCCGTCGAGCACGGCGTCGACCTTGGCACCGTGCTTGTCGAGCAGGCGGCCGACCGCGTCGTCGGCGGGCGCGGTCGCGTCGGGCACGATCACGCCGGGCGCGTACATGCGCTCGAAGAGCTGGCGCACGCCGCGCTTGACCAGGCCGCGCACCGGGATCTTGGCCATCATCCCGTACATCGCCGCCACCGGCGCCCGCGCCAGCGACGGATCGGCACGGACCTCGTCGGCGGCGGCGCGCACATCGCGCACGTAGTCGTCGGCGATGGCCAGGTGGTTGGCGGTGACGGTGAGGTGGACGCCGGCCGGGTGCTGGGTGCGATCGACCGACCAGCCACGCGCCTCCAGCCGATCGGCGATGGCGTACAGATCGGGGCCGCCGGGCGCCGCGCCCCAGGCAACGATGGTGGTGTCGGGACGGCCGATCAGCGTCAGCCCCGGGATGGCGCGGATGCCGGCGCGGATACGATCGGCGGCGTCGATGGCAGCGCCGGTGAGCTTCACGTAGCCGTCCTCTCCCTGGGTCTGGAGCGCGGCCCACGCCGCGGCCAGCGGTCCGCCCGGCCGGGTGCCGATCATCGTCGGTGACACGTAGATGCCGCCGGGGAAGTCGGTGGCGACGAAGAACTGGTGGCGCATCCAGGTCATGTCGCGCCAGGTCAGCGTCGAGGCGCCCTTGCCGGCGTAGCCGTACTTGTGGAGGTCGGCGGAGATCGAGGTCACCGCCGGCACCCGGAAGTCCCACGGCGCGATGGGGCGGCCGAGCCGCTCCAGCCACGGCAACATGAAGCCGCCGACGCAGGCGTCGACGTGCAACGGTAGCCCGTGCTGCGCGGCGATGGCGCCGACCTCTGCGACCGGATCGATCGTCCCGTGCGGATACTGCGGCGCCGAAACCGCCAGCGCGATGGTGCGGCGCCCGATGGCGCGGGCCAGGGCCTCGGGCTGGGCGCGCTGATCGTCGTCGACGTCGACCTTCTTCAGCTCGACGCCGAACCAGTGGGCGGCCTTGTCGAAGGCGGGGTGGATGGTGCGAGGCGCGACGATCTGCGGGCGGCGGATCCACGGCCGCTTGGCGCGGGCGAGCTCGCGATAGGTCGCCACCGCGCACAGGATCGACTCGGTGCCGCCCGAGGTGACGGTGCCGACCGCTGACGGCGGGCCGTGGAACAGGCCAGCCACCATCTGGGTGATCTCGGCCTCCATGCGGCGCAGGCTCTGGAACGCCATCGGGTTGAGCAGGTTGGCGCTGGCGAACAGCGCGTGGGCCTGCTGCAGCAGGCGCTCGTGCTCCTCGCCGGCGTGGTAGACGAGCGAGAACACGCGGCCGCGGCGCCAGTCGGCGTCGGGCGTCTTCATGGCGGCGAGCTCGTCGAGGACGGTGGTCGCGGCGCGACCGACCGCGGGGATGAGGACGCGCGGGCCGGGCGGTGCGCTCACTTCGCGACCTCGATCAGGTACGCGACCACGCGCTCGAGCACCTGGGGATCACCGGTGAGGATCTTCATGCCGTGGGCCTGACCCGGATCGGCGATGACCTCGACCTCGACCTTGGCGTCGCGCCAGATCCCCGCCAGCGCGCCGGCGGCGTCGGCGGCGCCGTTCTCCTGGCTGTGCACGATCAACACCGGCGCCATCGAGGCGCGAGCCGCGTCGGGCGTGGTGAGGCCGCGGTAGCCGAGCCCGGGCGACAGCAGCACCAGCGCCCGCACCCCGCCGGGGTACATGCCCGCGTAGCGCAGCACCGCCGAGCTGCCGATCGACGCGCCCACCAGCGTGCACGCGCGGTTGGCCCCCTTGCCGGAGAGCAGGACGTTGGCCTCGCCCACGTCGTGCTCGACCTTCGCCCAGTCGGCGGTCTCGAACGTCTTCCACGACAGCGGGCCGTCGGGTCCCTTGGTGCTGGCGCCGTGGCCGCGCATGTCGAAGGCGAACAGATGGGCGCGACCGCGCAGGCGATCGATGATCGGCTGCCACTCGGCCCGGGTCGACGAGAGCTGGTGGACGAAGATGAAGCAGGCCTTCGACTCGGGACTGATCGGCGCGTAGTAGGTGCCGGACAGGGGGACGTCGTCGAAGCCGGGGAACGTGATCTCCTCGGGCGCGGGCGGCGCGGGCGCGTCGGCGGGCGCGTCGGCCGGGTTCGCGGCGGTGCCGATCGGAGCTGGCGGCTTGCCGCCACCGCAGGCCAGGGCGGCGCATCCGAGCACGGTGACGAGGAAGACGCGCATCATGCGGCCGACTGTACCGGCTCCGGGGCCTGCGCTCACAGCCGCTCGCGGCTCGGATCGAGGATGGCGGCGCGCTGGGCGACGACGTCGGCCAGCCCGGACTCGAGCTCGCGATCGCGGCCGCGCAGCTCCATGGTCGTGGTCGCCACGTACGACGACAGCATCTCGACCTCGGCGCCGACGTCGTCGATCACGTGCGCGGTCGTCCACAGCAGATCGCGGACCACGAACGCGGCCAGCCCTGGCAGCGGCGTCACGTCGACGCCGTCGATGCCGGCGTCGTTGGCCACGTCGCGGCACTCGCGCTGGAAGGTGGCCATGGCCCGCTGGGCCGCGGCGAGCTGCGCGCGCAGGCCGTCGTGCACGACGTGCTCGGAGAGATCGACCGCCGTCGCCGTCACGAGATCGGCGCCCAGATCGCTGGCGAAGGAAGACCCGAGGTCGCTGGCGTAGGAGGCTCGCCGCGAGCTGGTGAGGGCCTGTTGCACCGCCATCAGCGCGTCGTGGGCGGCCCGGCCGGCGGCGACGGCCTCGGCCAGCTCGCGGCGAGCCGCGCGCAGCTGCCCGTCGACCTGGGCCAGATCGGCGAGCTGCTCGGTGTGTGGGCTGCCGCCCTGCTTGACCTTGGCCTCGACCTCGACGAGCGCCTGCTGGTACTGGGCGTCGGCGTCCTTGACCGCGGCGGCGCGGGTGGCGAGCTGGGCCAGATCGACGTCGATGGCCTCGAGCTCGTCGGTGAGCGCCTCGTGCTGGAGCCTGGCCGCGGCCAGCTCCTGTTGCTCGCGGGGCAGTTCGCCGCGGCTGGTGACGACGCGGCGGAAGAAGCCGCCCACGCCGCTGGCCAGGCGATCGACGTCGGCCTTCTCCGAGGCGAGCAGCTCGGCCGAGACCACGAGCTGGGCCGCGATGCGCTCGCGATCGGCGCGCGCGTCGGCGATGCGCTGCGTGACCCAGGCCCGTTCCTTGGTGGCGGCGCGCGCCACCGCGAGCCGCTCGTCCAGCGATGTGGTCATGACCCCTCCGTCAACGTGGCCTCGAACGAGAGCGAGAAGATGTCGTTGTTGCCGTCGCCCTGGATGTTCGACGGTGGCGACGTGATGCTGTCCTCGATGCGAGGGATGTCGTACCAGTAGTGGATGTAGGTCGCCGACAGGCGGTAGCGACCGCGGGTCCAGCGCAGGCCGGAGTGCAACCCGATGTGCGAGAACGTCGGCTGATCGAGCGTGACCGTGCGCGGCGGGGCCGGCGTGCGGTCGTAGTGGGTGCCGAGCATGAGCTCGACGCGCGGCAGGCGGGCCAGGTCGTGGACCCGCACGCCGCCCGAGACCTGCTGCGAGTCGTGGTAGTCCTTCACCGTCTCGAGCTCGGTGACCAGGAAGATGTTCTCGACGGCGGTGTACTGGCGATCGTACTGGCGATAGAGCCAGTAGCGCAGCTCGGCCCCGACCTCGACCCTGGGCGTGACGTCGTAGTTGGCGCCGGCCAGGAAGGTCCACGGCAGCATCAGCTCGGTCGAGTGCCGGCCCTCGAGGCGATCGGGGCGGGGCGCGTCGGCGCTGTACTGCACCACCACCGGGCCCTGCAGGTTGGCGTTGACGCGGCTGGTGATCGACGCACCGACGGTGAGCCCCTCGACCGGCGCCGCGAAGACGCCGAGGTTCCAGGTCGGCCGCCAGTCGCTGCCGTCGAGGGTCAGCTCGGGCTCGGTGCCGACCAGCACGCTCGCGTCCATGCCGTTGATGATGGGGAAGACGAAGCGCTGGCCGTGCACGCGCGGGTTGACCACGCCCAGGCTGCCGCCCACCGAGAGTCTGGGCGAGAGCTTGTAGGCCAGCGAGATCGACGCCTGCGGCGCCACCACGTAGCCGTCGATGAGGTGGTAGTGGGTGACCGCGTCGCGGCGGAACTGCGCGCCGGTCGCGTTGGAGACGTAGAGCGAGAAGGCGCCGAACAGCTTGCCCTGCCAGAGATCGGCGGTCGCGACCAGCATCGGGATGGCGCCGATCGCGCGGGTCGGCTTCTGGGCCGGGTAGTAACCCTCGCTGTCGACCGGATCGTCGAGGAAGCGATCGCTGTCCTGCCACGGCCGCAGGCGGAACTCGGTCGAGACGAAGGCGAGCCCGAACGAGGCGTAGAGACGGACGCCGTGCATCGTCGTCAGGCCGGCCGGGTTCTGGAACACCGCCGCCGGCTCGTCGGGGCGACCGACGATCGCGGCCATGCCGGTGCGGCGTGTGCCCATCTCGGGGATGCCGAAGCCTCCCGCGTGGGCGGCGCTCGATAGACAGACGATCGCGAGCGCGGCCCCCAGGCGCTGGTACTTCACCCGGCGATCATAACGCGGTGCATCGCCCGGCTCCGTAATCCGGAATGCCGAATCGTGCCCTGCGCGAAGGACAGTCGTGGCGAGCCGGGCCTACATTCCAGAGGCCGCAGAGCTCGTCGGGGGGGTTCCCGAGCCGCCGGCAAGGAGCCAGCCATGGGTTTTTTCGACAAGATCAAGAGCAAGCTCGGGATGAACGACGCGGCGCCGCCGCCGCCGCCGCCGCCGGTCACCGAGCCCGACGCCGACGAGGACGACGCGCCGTCGGCGTCCGGATCGAGCAGCGGGAGCGACGGCGATGACGAGGCCTTCGACCTCGCCGGCTTCGATCCCGACGACGAGGAGGCCTTCTTCAACGCCGTCCTCCACATGGAGTCGGACGGCCAGTACGGCGGCACCGACGAGTCGCGGGCCGAGATCATGCAGCGCTACGGCATCCGCGATCGCAGCCACTGGCAGACGGTGAAGGACTCGGTCTACTCGGCGCTGGTGCAGAAGCACGGCTCGAGCAACCAGGTCTCGCAGAACGAGATGAACTGGCGCTCGGGTCAGATGCAGAAGATGATCCAGGGCAACCAGGCCAAGGCGGCGGCGAGCGGCGAGATGAACCCGGTCGAGGGCATCAGCCTCGAGGCGTGGGCCGCGATCAACGCCGCCATCGTCGGCGGCTCGGCCACCGAGGGCCTGCTCAAGGGCGCCGGCATCGACAAGGCGCGATGGGATCGCGCGTCGGCCGAGTGGAACGCGCGCATGGCGCGTGACACCACCTTCGCCATCACCACCGTCTACGGTGCCGCCTTCCAGGCCGCGTCCAAGGGCAAGTTCGGCGACCTCGCCCGCGAGGCCAACGCCGCCCGCGCCGCCAACCGCGAGCTGGCCATGCCGCCGCCCATGACCCACGAGCAGTACTGGGAGATCATGTACGAGCAGTCGTACGCGACCAAGCAGGGCAAGAACCCGGTCGACGCGCTCAAGGCCTGCGGCCTCACCATCGTCGACTGGACCGATCTGTCGACGTACATGGGCTACCACTTCGAGCGCACGTCGCAGCTCAAGTGGAAGGAGTACGAGGCGATCCACAAGCGGGTCGAGGCCAAGTACGCCGCCAAGTACCCGGGCGTGAAGGCCGACGTCGACATCTCGTTCTGAGCCATGTCGTCGCTGGCGAGATGGGATGGGTTCCTCGCCCAGATCGAGGGCCGCCACCGCGAGGTGCGCACCGAGGCCGCGGCGATGGCGCTCGACGCCGTCGCCGGCCTCTGTGCCGGCGGCGACTACCTGCCGCTGTCGCACCAGCTGTCGGCGGTGGAGCACCGCCTGCAGGAGCTGGAGCGCAAGATCATCGACACCTGGCACGACAAGGTGGACGACGCGATCTGCGCCGAAGGCCACGGCGAGGCGGCGCGCACCGCCGCCCGCGAGAAGGGCGAGGCGCTCCAGCACCGGCTCGACGACGAGCGCGAGGAGCTGATGATCCGCATCATGGCCGACCTCGCCCGGCAGCGGTACAAACACGCCGTGGCCCAGCACCGGCCACCGCCGTGCAGCGGGTGCGGCGCCGGCCTCGAGGCGCCGGTGTCGTTCCGGGCGCTCGAGCTGCGCTGCCGTAACTGCAACGCCACCACGACCTGGCAGCCGCCGGAGCTGATGGTGAGCGTGGCCACCATCGGCACCCACCCGATGTCGCAGGAACAGGCGACCGGAGAGTGGCGGGCGATGCGCGCCGCCGAGCGCGCGCTCAACGCGATCCGTCCGCCGCGCGCGCTGGCACCGGTCAAGGCGGTCGAGCTGACTCAGATCGCGTACTGGCAGAAGTACCTGGCGGCGCGGGCCTGGTTCGAGCCCGAGCTGGGCCGCGACGTGAACATGGAGATCCGCCGCCGCATGCAGCAGTGGTACGAGTCGCACGCCGAGTTCGAAGAGGGCTGGGTCCAGGCCGGTCGGCCTCGTGAGCCCCTCTGACCACGATGACGTCGGCGAAGTGCGTCGAGTGTCATGCCGCGATGCCGGTGCCCGCCGAGCTCGAGGCCACGACCATGCGTTGTCCGTACTGCAACGCCACCCAGGCCGTGCCCGATCTGGAGGCGCGGCGCCGACTCCTCCTCGAACATCAACGCGAGGCCCGGCTGGCCGAACAGGCCCGTGCCGAGGCCGAGCGAGAGGTGCGACGCGAGGCCCGCGAGGAGGCGCAGCGGAAAGAGGACAAGCAAGAGGCGCGGCGCGGGCGCTGGGGCATGCGCCTGATGTCGCTGTTCGCGATCCTGCTCGCGCCCACCATCATCGCGGTGACCGTGTTCGATCTGCCGGCCCGGCTCGGCTTCGGCGAGTCAGGTGCCGGACGGCTGACCCAGCTCCGCGCCCAGCTCGCGGCCAGCGGGTGCCAGCCGCTGGGCGGCATCGCCGAGCAGTATGCGACCGGCAGCGTGTCGAGGTTGATGCCGGTGGCCGACCAGCAGTGCGTGCGAGTGTTCGCCGCCGGCGGCGACGGTCACCGCTCGCTGTCGCTCACGCTGTATGACGCGACCGGCAAGGAGGTCGCCCGGGCCGGCGACACCACCGATCCGCAGCTCGAGTACTGCGCTCGTGGCGCCGGCACCCTGCGCTACGAGGTGGCGGTGGGCCCGGCCTCCAAGGGCCGGCTCAGCCACATGGTACTCAACTGCCCGGGCCCGGCCTCCGGAAGGACACCCGAACGGCTTGCGCCGAAGCGCTGACCGGGCGCATCAAAGATCCGTGACGCGACGACCTCACGTGGTCATCCTGGGCGGCGGCTTCGGCGGGCTGTGGGCGGCCAAGGCCCTCGCCAGATCGCCCGTACAGATCACGCTGCTCGACCGCCGCAACCATCAC
>SXJR01000586.1 GCA_005779305.1 Myxococcales bacterium | reverse complement strand
GGCACCTGCGCCGCAGAGCGCGCCTACCACCGTCAGCGCGACCCAGCCGGCCGGGGTCATGGGCAGCTCGCCGTGCGGGATGGCGGCGATGAGCGTGAGCGCTGCGCCGCCGGGCGCCATGGCCCGGGCGGCGACCAGGACCGCGCGCGGTCGACCGCCCTCGGTGCTGGCCTCGGCCGCCAGCCGGCCCACCCCGCCCGCGGTCAGGACCGTGGCGAGCCCGGCGAACACGACGGTCATCCGCAAGCAGGCGATGATGCCGGCGTCATGGCCCGTGATGCCCAGATAGGGCGCCAGCCACACCGCCATGGCCACCGCCGGGATCACGACCAGGATGCCGGCGCCAGCCCCCTTCCAGAAGGCGTGTCGGGGTACCCTGGCCTTTCTCCTGTCAGCACGGCCACTTCGCGGCCCGGCCCCGGCGTCGGGAGTGGGCATCTCGGACTCCATCATCCGCCCTCGCGCGCCGCCCGTCCGAGGAAGGAATCCACGGCGATCACCGTATCATGGCCTGAACGAGCCCGCGTCCGGCCCCGTTGGGCCGTGTAGAATCCAGAGGTCACATGACGCTGAAGAAGCCCGACGCACGCTACGAAAAGCCAATCTATTCGTCGGCGCACTTCAGCATCGACATCGATGGCATGGGGAAGGAGTTCCCCACCCTCCGCTCGGTCGACGGTGGCGGAGTCCAGGCCGAGGTGATCGGCCACCAGATCGGCGTCCAGACCGAGGTCTACGGCGAGATCTTCCGCCAGCTCGGCAAGCCCAAGTACGCCGACATCAAGCTCACGCTCGGCCTGGCCGACGCGACTCCGTTCTGGTCCTGGGTCAGCGAGACCCTCAAGGGGACGCCCACGCGCAAGAACGGTGCGATCATCGCGGCCGACTACAACTACAAGGAGCGGGCGCGGCGCAAGTTCGAGCAGGCGATGATCGTTGGCGTCGGCTTTCCCAAGTGGGACGCCAACGCCAAGGAGCAGGCCAACATCACCATCACCCTCGCGGTCGAGAAGGTGACGTTCGAGAAGGCGGAGGACAACAAGATCACGCCCAAGTCCGAGAGCGAGACCAAGCAGAAGCAGATCCTTGCCTGCAATTTCACGCTCACCTTCGAGGGCTTCGACACCATCCGAGTCACCAAGGTCGACCCGATGGAGATCAAGGTGAAGACGATCGAGCACCACCACGGCAATCGCATCGAGCCGCTGAAGGTGCCGGGTCGCATCGAGTGGCCGAACCTGGTGTTCTACGTGCCCGAGGTCGACGCCGAGAAGCTTCGCCTGCTCCACAACCAGCAAATGGCCGGCCAGGAGCGCAAGCCCGGCGTCGCCGGCCGCTCCGCCCTGCTCACCTTCCACAACAACAAGAAGGAAGAGAAGGGCTCGATGAAGCTCATGGGCCTCCAGATCTTCAACGTCTCGGCCGAGAAGGGCGACGCGACCAGTGAGGAGATGAAGCTCACCAAGGTCGAGTGCGCGATCGAGAGCATCGAAGAGTTCAAGCTCGCCTGAGCCGGACTCGATCGAAAACTTGCCCGGCCTGATCGCGGGTGTGAGGGTGGGCCAACATGTCGGCCGAAACCCTGTTCGCCAGCGGCTTCACACCCGATCCCGCCAGCGCCCGGGATGTGCTCGCCTTCGTACTGTGTCCGCCCGAGGTGTTCGCGCCGTCGGGCGACCCCGAGGAAGTGGCCGCAGTCGCGGAGCTGATCGAGCCGGCCAAGATCGAGGCCGTCCGCCGCTGGCACGCGCTCCAGGTGGGTGTCACCGCGAATTGATGTAGTAGGGTGCGGCCATGGCTCGCTCCAAGGTCGCCGTCCTGCGCGTGCGTCCCGATTCCGTGCTCAACGACATCGGTCGGCTGCACGACCTCGCCGACGTGAAGGCGGCGTTCACCGCCGGCGCGCAGACGATCCTCAAGGACAACATCTCCTGGCACTACCCGTTCCCCGGCGCCAACACGACGCCGTGGCAACTCGAGGGCACGGTGCGGGCGCTGCGCGAGCGCGGCTTCGACGACCTGGTCTGCGTCCAGAACAAGACCGTGGTCACCGACGCCTTCAAGGGTGAGGACTTGAACGGCTACGTCCCCATCTTCAAGGCGTACGACATCCCGGTCCGCTACAACTTCAAGCCCGAGGACATGTCGTGGTCGGTGTACCGACCCAGGGCGAAGATGAACGTCCTCGACACCATCTTCCCCGAGGGCATCCTCATCCCCGATGCCTTCCACGGCACCAACATCGTCCACCTGCCGACGGTGAAGTGCCACATCTACACCACCACCACGGGCGCGATGAAGAACGCGTTCGGTGGCCTGCTCAACACCAAGCGGCACTACACCCACTCGTGGATCCACGAGACCCTGGTCGACCTCCTGGCCATCCAGAAGGAGATCCACGGCGGCCTCTACGCGGTCATGGATGGCACGACGGCCGGCGATGGCCCCGGGCCCCGCACCATGCGCCCGGTGATCAAGGACGTCATGCTCGCCTCGGCCGACCAGGTCGCGATCGACGCGGTGGCGGCGTCGATGATGGGCTTCGATCCGATGAGCCTGCCCTACATCCGCCTGGCTGACGAGCAGGGCCTGGGCAACGGCCGGCGCGAGAACATCGAGGTCGTCGGTCAGCCCGAGCTGGCCGACCAGCGCTGGGGCTTCTCGGTCGGCGACAACGGCGCGTCGCGGGTGGGCGACGTCATGTGGTTCGGCCCGCTCAAGCGCTTCCAGAAGCTGTTCTTCCACACCCCGCTGGTCAACGTCTTCGTGATGGGCTCGGAGGCCTATCACGACTACTACCGCTGGCCGCTCAAGGACAAGAAGGTGTTCGAGGAGTGGAAGGGCGCCACCGAGTGGGGCCGCCTGTTCGATCGATACCAGTCCAGCGGCACGATGGCGACGCCTGCGCCGGCGCGCTCACGAGGTGTCGAGTCGCGCCCGTAGCTGATCGACGGCGCGGGCGTGGAGCCGGCTGGCCCACGACTTCGACATGCCCAGCTCGGCGCCGGCGTCGAGGAGCGTCTTGTCCTCGATGTAGTGCTTGTGGAGGAGCTCGCGCTCGCGCTCGGGCAGGGCGGCGATGGCTTCGCGGAGCGCGGCCCGCCGGCGCTCCCAGTGCAAGCGGTCGGCGGGTTCCTCGTCGGGCGCCGGGATGGGCTCGTGCTCGACGGAGTGGATCGACACCACGTACATGGTCTTGATCGCGCCGAGCGCCGCTTTCACCTCGCGCAGCTTGTCGGCGGTGGTGGCGGCCTGGGCGCGATCACGAGCGGCGCTGGCGCGCTCGGCCTGGGCCTCGAGGTACTCGGCGGTGGCGCGGAGCGCGAGCAAGCGGGTCCAGACCGCGCGGGGCAGGGTGGACTGCTGGCGTAGTCCGTCGAGGATCGCGCCCTGAACGCGATACCAGGCGAAGGTGGCGAAGCTGGCGCCCCGGCCGGGATCGTAGCGTGAGGCCGCCTCGGCGAGCCCAAGGCTGGCCATGGCCACGAGATCGTCCAGCCCGACGTGGCCGCGGACCCGCGGGTGATAGAGCGCGGCGGCCCGCTTCGCCAGGTCGAGGTGGCGCGCGGCCAGCTCCGACCGATCCACGTTCACCATTCGAGGATACCGCGGATGATGCTCGATCCGCGAGTCCCGCGATGAACGACCTGGTACCTTGGCCGGCCTTCGCCGGCGCACGCCGACCTCGCCGGCCCTCGCAGGCAAGCCCGCATGGCCACCTTCACGCGCCTCACCGACGACGACGCCCGCGCCATCGCGGATGCGCTCGACCTCGGCACGCCGCGCGCGCTGACGCCCATCGCCGCCGGCACGATCAACTCCAACTTCGCCCTCGACACCGATCGCGGGCGCTGGTTCGTGCGCGTCAACGAGGGCAAGGCCGCCGAGGACGTGGCCTGGGAGGCCGCGCTGGTGGTCGAGCTCGCCGCCGCCGGGCTGCCGGTGCCGGAGCCGCGCGCCGCCGCCGACGGAGCCCGCTACGTCGAGCACCACGGTCTTCTGGTCAGCGTGTTCGCCTGGCAGCCGGGCTCCCACCGCGCGCCGGCCGAGGTCAGCGCGAGCGACGCGGCGGCGATCGGCGACGTGCTCGCGCGGTTGCACGTGGCGGCCAGCGCGCGGCCGGTCGACACCTGGCGCGAGGGCATCTATCAATTCGACGCCATCGTCGAGCGCTACGCCGGCTTCCGCGGCTCGCACGATCCAGCCCTCGCTCACGCCATCGACGTGCTCGGCGACGAGCTGACCTGGCTCACGGCCCAGGAGGCGGTGCGCCACGCCGCCGGCCACGGCGTCATCCACAACGATCTGTTCCGCGACAACGTGCTCTGGGACGGCGACCGGCTCGTGGCCATCCTCGACTTCGAGCAGGCCTCGCGCGGCAGCTTCGCCTACGACCTCGCTGTGGCGGTCAACGACTGGTGCTGGGACCCGGCGCGCGCCGCCGACGGGCGGGGTCCGCTGCGCGACGACCTCGCCGAGGCCATGATCGCCGCCTACGATCGCAGGCGGCCGCTCACCGCCGCCGACCGGGCCGCGTTGCCAGTCGAGCTGCGCGCCGCGGCGGCCCGCTTCACCATCACCCGCATCACGGATGTCCACCTTCGCCAGGTTGACAACCCCGACAAGGACTTCCGTGCCTTTCTGGCAAGGGTGGAGCACTGGCGAGGCGGCGGAGTTGGCCGGCTTGGCTCGGTCGTGTAGCCTGCGACGGCCGGATCGCCCCGGCCTGGAGCTTGCATTGAGCCCTCGTATGCGTCTGTCCTGGTTGTTCGTCGCGATGTTCGTCGTGGGCGCCCTCGGGTGCGCCGGCCGTGCCAGCAACATCTCCGGCACCAAGATCGCCGACGACAAGATCAACCGCAGCATCATCGAGACCATCGAGAACTACCGGGTGTCGGTCGAGAAGGCCGACGCCGAGAGCCTGTTTCTGCTCGCGTCGCCCTCCTACCGCGAGGACAGCGGCACGCCGGTCGGCTCGGACGACTACGGCTACGACGGCCTCAAGGATGTGCTGGTCGGCCGCTTCCTCATGGCCCGCGATATCCGCTACGCCATGAAGTACGTCTCGATCCGCCGTACCTGCACCGACGCCGCCGAGGCCGAGGTCGGCTGTCGCGCCTTCGTCGAGGTCATGATCGACGCCAGCTTCACCGTGGTCGACGCCCGCGGCAAGGATCGCCGCACCGACAAGCGCGACCAGAACGAGCTCGTGCTCGAGTTCGTCGACAACAAGTGGAAGTTCGTCAGCGGGATGTGACGCCGGCCGGGCCGTCGGCGCGTTCGCGCCAGTCGGCGGCCAGCGCCCGATCGGTCTCGTAGTCGCTGGCCGCGAGCGCGGTCATGGCGGTGTCGAGGGCGGCGCGGTCGCCGGCGCGGTAGGCCTCGACGGCGAGCCGGCGGGCGCCGTTGCGGACGAAGAGCCGGCTGGGCAGACCGCGGGCGAAGCCCTGGGCCAGGCCGAACGCGGCCAGCGCGTGGTGGTTGCGTTCAGCGGCGCGCAGGCCGACCAGGTACCAGCCCAGGCCGTCGTCGGCGAAGAAGGCGGTGAGGAAGGCGGCGGCGAGCGGTTCGCCGTCTTCGAAGCCAGAATCAAAGAAGTATGTGCGCAGCGCGAGGCCCGCGAATCCGCGGGCCTCGAGCGCGGCGCGCATGGCCTCGAACGGGCGGCGGCGCTCGTCGTCGAGGGCCAGGCCCAGGCCACGCTCGACCAGGGCCCGCATCTCGGCCCGGTGGCCCTGGTTGGCCTCGACCTGGATGAGCGCGCGTAGCGCCTCCGCGGCGAGGATCGCGCCGCGCTCGCCAGCGGCGAAGCGCTCGAAGATGGCACGGCCCTCGGCCAGCTCGGCGCCGGCTCCGCCGATGACGAGGCGCTCGGCCAGCTCGAGCTGGTAGGACGGCTCGTCGGGCGCGTCGGTGCAGACCGTGCGCAGGATGGCGATGGCCTGCTCGCGGCGGGCGGTGGCGGCGCGGCGCAGGCGGCGGGCGTTGGCGTGCGGGCACGGCCGCTGGAACACGCCGCGCTGGCGGAAGCGCTCCCGCGCGGCCTCGAGATCCGACGCGGGCACGACGACGGTCGAGAGCATGCGGCGCCACTCGTCGACCAGCGTCCGCTGGCTCAGGTGGTACGCGGCCTGGAAGTCGCCGCCGCTGCGGTAGAGCGCGCGTAGCCGCTCGGCGCCGTAGCGCTCGAGCAGGAAGTGCATGAACGAGCCGGCCGCGGTGTAGCTCTTGGCCGACGACAGGGTCAGGAACCGCACGCCGAGCACGTCGGCGGCGCTCGGCGCGATGCCAAGCTGATCCATGGCCCGCATCGACTGGTGCGGGGTCAGCGAGCGGCTGCCGCCCGGCCAGTCGGCGGCGACGGCCAGGCCCTCGATCATGCCGGGGTTGAAGAACAGCGGCAGCCGCAGCGGGATGCCGAACAGTCGCGGCGATCGGGCGCTGACGTGGAACCAGTCGCTGCCGAAGGTGCCGGCGACGACGTGGGCGATCTCGTGGCGCAAGGACGCGTGGGGGAAGTCCTCGTAGGTGAGATAGATCTCGCGCCGCCACGGCTTGGCCATCTCGACCCGGCGCGCGCCCATGAGCCGGCCCTTCTGCTCGGCGTCGGCGAAGACGTAGGAGTGGATGGTGCCGACCCGGGCGACGTCGACGCCGAGGACGCGGCAGACCTGGGCCAGGCGCAGCTCGTGATCGAGCGCGTAGACCTCGATGTCGGCCGCGATGTCGGGTCGGTTGGCGTAGTGGATGACGAAGTGCTCGGTACGGCGCGTGCCGCCCAGCTCGGCCCAGATATCCTCGGCGTCGATGGCGTAGCCGAGGCTGGCGGCCTGCCAGCGCAGGAGCATCGCCACCAGCGCCGCCGGCGCGGCGACCGACAACGCGACCAGCGCCGGCCGGTGGTGCCGCCGGCGCAGGCGTACGCGCAGCGATGGTGCGTCGACCAGCACGGCGACCGCGGCCAGGAGCGCGGCCAGGGTGGCGAGCTGCTCGAGCCGCGACCAGTACAGCGCCCATCCCAGGCGGATGTCCTCGTCGTAGAGGTTGCCGGGGAAGAAGCCGATGAGCGGGTTGTACGAGAACACCGCCGGCTCGCTGTAGAAGCGGGCCAGGCCAACGGTGATGAAGAACACCACCACCGCCGCGAGGCCGACGACCACGCGCCAGATGCGCGGGCCGACGACCAGCCCGACCAGGACGCCGCCGCCGCTGGCCAGGAGCGTCGAAGCGACCGCCATGCTGGCGTAGGCCTCGATGCCGTAGCCCCACTCGCAGGTCGGCGCCCACAGGCCGTGCAGGGCTGCGCCGGCGAAGGGGATGGCGATGACCAGGAGCGGCGCCAGCGGCGCGCGCACGATCAGGGCCAGCACCAGGCGCTGCGGCACCACCGCGCGATCGAGCGGGCGGGCCGGCGCGCGCTGGGCCCGGCGCACCAGATCGGCGCCGAGCGCCAGGCCGGCGAGCGAGCCGAACGCCGCCGCCACCAGCGCCAGCTCGAAGCCGACCACGCCGAACAGCGGCAGCCGGACCAGGCTCAGCGTGAGCAGGGCCGAGAGCACCAGCCACACCCGCATGTGCCAGGACCGGAGCAGTCCGCGAGCGGCGCCGGAGATGGTCGGGTCGACGGGTGACGAGAGGCTGCGCACCGGAAACGCCAAGATCACCCGGGCCGGGGCAGGGGCACGGGTACGGGCACTGCACCAGGTTGCTGCGCAACCTGCTACAGTTCGATCGCGCATGGATGAGCCCAGCCAGGGGGATCGGCGTTACGAGATCCGGGCGCCGATCGAGCTCAAGGTCGAGTACAAGCGGCTCAACACCTTCTTCGCCGACTACACGCGCAACATCTCGCGCGGCGGCACCTTCATCCGCACCACCCGGCCCCTGCCCATCGGCACCGAGTTTCTGTTCAAGTTGTTCGTGCCCCAGATGGGCGAGCCGCTGCGGGTGCAGGGCGAGGTGCAGTGGATCATCACCGAGGCCGACGTCGCCGAGGGCCGCGCGCCCGAGGGCGGCGAGCCGGGCATGGGCATCCGCTTCACCTACCGCCAGGGCTCGACCCAGGAAGAGATCGACCGCGTCGTCGAACGGCTGATGGTCGATTCGCTGGGCCAGCGCCTGTATTCGAAGCTGATGGATCAGTCGCGCGATAAACCCGGCTCGGGCTGACGCGATCCGCTCGTCGTGCGAGAGTAGGTCCGCTGTGAGTCGCGCGAGGTACCTGCCGCCGAACCTGATCACCGGGGCGAGCATCGTCTTCGGGTTGATCTCGATCGGCCTGGCCCACCGCGGCGACTGGCGCCTGGCCGGCTGGCTCATCATCTACGCGGTCCTCTCCGACCGCCTCGACGGCCTGGTCGCCCGCCGCCTGCGCGCCACCAGCGAGCTGGGCGTCCAGCTCGACTCGTTCGCCGACTTCCTGAACTTCGGGGTGGCGCCCGCGTTCCTGATGTACACGTTCATGAGCTCGCCCGGCATGGTCGAGGGACCGATGGACCTGCCCTACGATCACGGCGCGGCCCGCGTCTACCTCATCACCGGCTGCATCGTCTGGGTGCTGGCCGCGGTCTTCCGTCTGGCTCGTTTCAACGTCAACACCGACAAGGAGATCCCGACGCGGCTCTACTTCGGGGTGCCGACCACGCTGGCCGGCGGCCTCTTGATCACGTGGTTCCTGGCCTTCCTCAAGTACAGCGAGCCGGGCCGCACCTTCGGCGGCGCCAAGCTCCTGGGCGACAGCGTCACCACCCCGCGCGGCGTGTGGCTGGCCATCCCGGGCGCCATGATGGTCGGCGCCTTCCTGATGGTGTCGTCCTTGCGCATGCTCAAGATCGCGGCCGCCGAGAGCAAGGCCATCACCGTCTTCCTCCTCATCTGCGTGGCGAGCGGCTACATCCTCGGCTTCGCCCAGATGTTCCCCGAGTACCTGTTGTGGATGCCGACCGCGTGGATCTCGATCTTCCTGGTCTGGGGCCGCCTCGCCGAGGAAGCCCGCTACCTTCGCCCGCCGCCTCTGTTTCCTGCTACACCATCGGACCCGCCGGGGGATTAGCTCAGTGGGAGAGCATCGGCTTTGCAAGCCGAGGGTCATCGGTTCGATCCCGATATCCTCCACG
>SXJR01000585.1 GCA_005779305.1 Myxococcales bacterium | reverse complement strand
TGCACCGGCACGCCCAGCACCGGCAGCGCGCACTTGCTGGCGGTCATGCCCGGCAGGTGAGCGGCGCCGCCGGCGCCGGCGATGATCACCTCGAGGCCCCGCTCCTCGGCGGTCGAGGCGTACTCGAAGAGCAGATCGGGCGTCCGGTGGGCGGACACCACCTTGCACTCGTGCGGCACGCCCAGCTCGGTGAGGATCTTGCTGGCGTGTTCGAGCGTCGCCCAGTCACTCTTCGAGCCCATGATGATGCCCACGAGGGGCGCGGCGGCGGAGGTGGTCGGGTCAGCCATGATCGTCCTCATCTCGGCGGGGGCCGGCGGCGCGGCGGAGGCGGTCGGCGACGGCGGCGCCGAGGCCGGCCTCGTCGGGAAGTGCGGCGACGATGACGGCGACGCCGGTGGCATCGAGATCGCGGAGCGCGGCGTAGAGCCCGTGGGCCATGGCCGCGGCGTCGTCGGGCAACGCCACGACGGTGACGCCGGGCGGCAGCGTGAGGCTCGCCAGCGCGGCTGCCGGGGCCAGCACGGCGACGGTGCTGCCGTCGCTCGCCGCGGCTGCAGTGGTCGCAGCCAGCTTGTCGGCGGTGACGGCGACGACACGGGCGTGAGGCGCGTAGTGTGAGGGCAGGGTGCCGGGCGCCGGAGTCGACGAGCCGATCGCGAGCGCGTGGCCGAGCACGGCCTCGATGGCCTCGCGCGACACGCCGCCCGGACGCAGCAGCGCCGGGGCGGCGCCCGAGATGTCGACGATGGTCGACTCGACCCCGACGTCGCAGGCACCGCCGTCGAGCACGTAGTCGACGTCGGTGCCGAGATCGGCGAGGACGTGGGCGGCGGTGGTGGGGCTGACGGCGCCGAAGCGGTTGGCGCTGGGCGCGGCCACGCCGTCTCCGAAAGCGCGCAGGAGCGCCTGCGCCACCGGGTGACTGGGCACGCGCAGGCCGACCGTGGCGGCGCCGCCGGTGACATCGTCGAGGACGTGGGCCTTGCGGCGCGCGATGAGGGTGAGCGGGCCGGGCCAGAAGGCGGCGGCGAGGGCGCGCGCGGCGTTGCCCGGGGCCTCGGCCCAGGCATCGAGGTGATCAGCGTCGGCGAGATGCACGATCAGGGGGTGGACCCGGGGCCGGCCCTTGACGGCGAAGATGCGTGCCACCGCCGCCGGAGATGACGCGTCGGCGCCGAGGCCGAAGACGGTCTCGGTCGGGACCGCGACCAGCCCGCCGCTGCGCAGGATGCCTGCGGCGTGGGCGACGTCGGTGCCGAGGTTCGGGCTCACCGGGGAGGGGCGAGTTTGAGGTGTGGGGCGTGTGGATGACAAGGTCGTGAAGCCGGATCGGCACACGTAGAAGGGCAAGGGCAAGGGCAAGGGCCGGAGGTGCATACTCGGCGGCATGGAGATGCGCGCGGCGGTCGGCAAGCAGCCCGGAGTGCCCTTGCTCGGCAACTTCCTCGAGTTCCGCCGTGATCGGCTCGGGCTGCAGCTGCGGTCGGTGATGACCGCCGATATCACCCGCCTGCGCATGATGTGGCGGACGGTGTGGTGCATCGGCAGTCACGAGCTGGCCCAGCAGGTCCTGGTCACCGACGAGGACTGCTTCATCAAGGGGCCGGCCTTGTCGGAGGTGGCCCGGCCGCTGCTCGGCAACGGCCTGCTCACCGCCGAGAAGGACCAGCACCGCCGCCAGCGCAAGCTGATGGCGCCCGCGTTCACGCCGAAACGCATCGCCGGCTACGGCCAGATCATGGCGGCGCGGGCCGTGGTCGCCGCCCAGGCTCTGCGCCCGAACAGCATGATCGACATCTCGTCGGCGATGATGAGCTGCACGCTCGACATCGTCGGCCGCACCCTGTTCGACGTCGATCTGGAGGGCGACGCCCGCGCCATCGCCGACGCGCTCACCGACGCCATGGAGTACATGGTCGAGGCCGGCATGTGGCTGCTGCCGGCGTCGCTGCCGCTCCCCCGTAACCGCCGACTCAAGACCTCGGTGGGCCGCCTCGACGAGACCGTGCTGCGCATCATCGGCGACCGCCGCGCCGCGCTGGCGACCGGAGCGGGCGACCGCGGCGACGTGCTCTCGATCCTGCTCACCGCCCGCGACGACGACGGCGGCGGGCTGACCGACCGCCAGCTCCGCGACGAGATCATGGTGCTCATGCTGGCCGGCCACGAGACCACCGCCAACCTCCTGGCCTGGACCTGGTACCTGCTGGCGACCCACCCCGAGATCCGCAGCAAGCTCGAGGCCGAGCTCGACACCGTACTCGCCGGCCGTTCGCCCACGTTCGAGGACCTGCCGAGGCTGCCCTACACCGCCCAGATCCTCGACGAGACGCTGCGCCTCTACCCGCCGGCCTACGTGATCGGTCGCATGGCCCAGCGCACCGTCCAGCTCGGCGGCGCGACGGTCGCGCCGGGAGACATCGTCCTCATCTCGATCCGCGGCATGCAGCGCTGTCCGGTCTACTGGGACGCGCCCGAGGAGTTCCGGCCCGAGCGCTTCGCCGACAAGAAGGCGCGCACCGCCCCCGGCTACATGCCGTTCGGCGGCGGCCCGCGAGTGTGCATCGGCAATCACTTCGCGCTGGTCGAGGCCCAGCTCATCCTCGCCAGCTGGGCCCAGCGCTTCCGCTTCCGCCTGGCCCAGCCCGCGCCGGTCGAGCCCGAGCCCCTGGTGACCCTGCGGCCGCGTGGCGGGGTCTGGGTCGAGGTCGAGCCCCGGTGATCGTGGAGATCCTTGGTGGCGCTCGTGCGTGAGTGGCGAGTGATGAGGCTCGCGCTGGCATGCGTGATCGTCGCGGCGCTGGCTGGATGCCAGATCTTCGCCCGCAAGCTGCGCGCACCGCCCAACGACCAGGCGACCGTGCTGCTCCTCAGCGGCGGCCTGGGCCGGCCGATCGAGAAGATCGCGCGCCATCCGTGGTTCGCCGTGCGCGACGCTGGCGGGACGACGTGGCGGATCTGGGAGGTCGGCGGTGGCGGCGAGACCGACGATCCGTTCGACAACTCGCCGTACCTCGAGCCGGTGCTGCACGGCGTGTGGCGCGGTGCCGAGGCCGAGCGCGCCATCGTGTGCCTCGAGCGCGAGGCCCCGGCGTGGAAGAGCGCCCTGCGTTACCGGGCGTGGCCCGGCCCCAACAGCAACACCTTCGGCGACGTCATGCTGCGTCGCTGCGGGTTGCACGCCAGCCTGCCCGCCAACGCCATCGGCAAGGACTACCGCGGGCTCTTCGGTGCCAGCTGGACCAGCGAGGGCACCGGCTTCCAGGTCGAGACCGCGATCCTCGGCCTGGGCCTGCGGATGGGACTCAAGGAGGGTATCGAAGTTCACATCATCGGCGTTGCCATCGGGCTGGACCTGTGGCCGCCGGCGCTGCTCATCCCGATCGGTTCGGGCCGCCTGGGATTCGGTGATCGATGAGGCCCGCGGTGTGCGTCGCCGTGCTCGCGCTCGTTGGTGTCGCCATCGCACCGGCCGCGGCCGCCGCCGGACCCGACGACTGGAAGGGCGGTGCGCTCCTCCACTACGAGGCGTCGTACGTGCATCGCACCGACGACGCGATCGCGCCCGCCGCCGGCAGCGGCCTGGCCATGGTCGGCCTGCGCCTGAAGGGCTTCGTCAGCCGCAAGCTGCCCGTCGGCTACCTGGTCGGGATCGATCTGCACGCCGGCTCGACCCTCCCGGGCGGCTTCGCCTACCAGACCGCTCTGTACCTGGCCGGCATGGGCGTGCGGCTGGGCAAGCTCGGCGTCGCTGGCGTCGGCACTGGTATCGGGGCATCGGGGGCGGTGGGCACACTCGACGACGGCGTCGAGCTGCCGGTCGAGGCCTTCCTCGAGCTCGGCCTCGGGTCGCGGGTCCGACTCCTGGCTCGCGGCCGCGCGGTCTGGCTGGGCGCGGCGCGCGGTCGCGCCGACGGGGCGCCGAATTTCGGCTGGACCGACGAGGTCGACGGCACGCTGGGCGTACGCCTGGGCCGGCGCTACCGCGAGTATGGGTTCCCGTCAGGCAACGGCTACTTCGTCGGCGTCTCGTACCGCGAGGCCGAAGGCGAGCAGTTCGTCGGCGGCGTGCTCGGCTACTCGGTCGACGTCGGCTCGCGCTGACCGCACTCGATCGCCCGCGATGACGACCATCCCCATCATCGAGCTCTCGTCGAGTGACGCACCGTCCGCGATCGCCGGCGCGTGCGCCGAGCACGGCTTCTTCCTCCTCGCCGGCCATGGCATCCCGCCCGCGTTCGAGACACGGCTGCGCGCGGCGGCGGCGACGTTCTTCGCGTTGGCCGAGGACGAGAAGCAGACCATCGCGATGGCGCGCGGTGGCCGCGCCTGGCGGGGCTACTTCCCCGTCGGCGGCGAGCTGACCTCGGGTACGCCTGATCGGAAGGAAGGCCTCTA
The DNA here is from genome assembly GCA_005779305.1 of Myxococcales bacterium. GTDB lineage: Bacteria > Myxococcota_A > Polyangia > Haliangiales > Haliangiaceae > UBA2376. The sequence continues at coordinate 6,724 of SXJR01000585.1, read as the reverse complement.
CATCGGCAGCGAGTTGCCCGCCGATCACCCGCGGGTTCAGGCCGGTGTGCCGCTCCACGGCGCCAACCTGTGGCCGGCAGCGGTGCCCGAGCTGCGCGACGCGGTGGTCGACTGGATGACGGCGGTCGAGCAGGTCGGCCACGCCGTCCTCGCCGCCATGGCCCGTGGCCTCGGCGCCGGCGACGACTTCTTCGCCCGCTGCTCGATGCACGACCCGACCGTGCTGTTCCGGATCTTCCACTATCCGCCGGCGCCGCCCGACGACGACGGCTGGGGTGTCGGCGAACACACCGACTACGGGCTCCTCACGCTGTTGCTGCAGGACGACGTCGGCGGCCTCGAGGTGAAGTCACGGGGCGCGTGGCTGCCGGTGCCGGCGGTGCCGGGCACGCTGGTGTGCAACCTCGGCGACATGCTCGATCGCATGACCGCGGGTCGCTTCCACTCGACACCGCACCGGGTCCGCAACCTGTCGGGCCGCGATCGCTACTCGTTCCCGCTCTTCCTCGATCCGGCGTGGGACGCCCGGGTCAGCGACGACGGCACCTGGGGCGAGTACCTCCTGGCCAAGGTGTCGCGCGTGTTCCCGGCGCTCTTCGCCGACGTGATCGACTGAGTCAGGACACGACCGGCCGGGTCTCGACCAGGCTCGGCCGCTCGCGGTACGCGGCGCGCAGCGCGGGGATCGCGCCCTCGAGCTTGGCGGTCGGGTAGGTCTCGCGGAAGTCCATCCAGTCGAGCGTGGCGCACAGCGAGATCTCGGGCAGGCCGAGGCCCGCGCCGAAGCCGTCCTGGCCCAGCTCGGACGACAGCCAGGCGAAGATCGCGTCCATGCGCTCGACCTGGCGCTGCCCGAACGGGATGCCGCTCACGTCGATGCCCTCGCGACGCAGGTAGAACAGCTCGATCGCCGACTCGAGCGCCCCGTCGATGGCGTTGACCAGGTTGGCCTCGCGCCAGCGATCGGAGGGCGCGCGTAGATCGCCCCAGCCGTGGAAGGTGGTCAGCCACTCGATGATCACGCGCGAGTCGTAGAGCACGCGATCCCCGACCTCGGCCACCGGCACCTTCCAGATCGGCGACACCGCGCGCAGCGCCGCCTGGCCCTCGTCGTGCGCGGTGTTGACCATCTCGAACGTCGCGCCCACCTCGGCCGCCACGATCCTGACGCGCCTGACGAACGGACTGGTGGTGGTTCCGTAGAGCTTCATGGCGGGACTCTACGTCACGAATGCCTGCGCTAGGCCAAGCGAGCGACTAGCGAGCGTTCAACAGTGACTCAGAGGTACGGGGTCACAGGTCGCGCCAGGGGTCTGTTTCCTCTGACCGGTCGAATGGACGGAGTCCCGACCTTTTCCTAGGATCAACCGATGCATTCGCTCGATGAGTTGATCGATGCCACCGATCCGGCGCTGCCGTTGCTCGAGGACTGGATCGACGACGCGTCGTCCGACGTGGAAGTCTTGCCGGTCGATCAGGCCGCCGCCGAGGCCACGCTGGTGGCGCTCCAGGTCACGACCCGCTCGGCGCTGGGCGCGCTCGCGCTCCACACCGGCGGCATCCTCGTCGACGGCGGCTGGCTGCGCATCCTCGGCGGCGGCTCGCCGCGGATGGAGCGCAGCCTCGCCACCTGGAACCAGATCGGCGCGCCCAGCGTGCGCTTGCCGGGCGCGATGCTGGTCGGCGACGACGTGCTCGGCGGCTTCTTCGCCATCGACGGCGGCGCCTTCGGCGGCACGCCGGGCCGGGTCTGGTACATGTCCCCCGACACCCTCGAGTGGGAGTGCCTCGACCTGGGCCACGCCGACTGGCTGCACTGGGCGCTGACCGGTGACCTCGACACCTTCTACGAGACCGTGCGCTGGCCCGGCTGGGAGGCCGAGGTGGCGGCGCTCGCCCCCGATCGGGCGATCTCGGTGGTGCCGTTCCTGTGGGCCGAGGGCCCACCGGTGGGCGAGCGCAGCCGGCGCGACGTGCCGCTCGAGGAGCTGTGGCGCCTCCAGCTCGAGCTGCGCCGCCAGCTCGCCGGCGCGACCGGCGGCGCCCAGGCCTGATCGCGCGGGTGGCCGCGACTCAGCCGCGGGGCAGGATCACGCAGCAGGTGGTGCCGTGGGCGAGCAGCGGGCCCCTGCCGTCGGTGAGCTTGCCCTCGGCGGTGACCAGGCGACCGCCACGGTGGATCACCTTGCCATCGGCGAACAGCTCGCCGGTGTCGGCGAGGGTGGGACGGACCAGCGAGATCGACAGCTGGGTCGTGGTGTACGCGCTCTCGGCGTCGAGCGTCGACATCACCGCCGCGCCCATGCACGAGTCGAGCAGCGTCGCCGCAACGCCGCCGTGCACCGTGCCCTGCGGGTTGTAGTGGAACTCACCGGGCACGCAGCGGAAGCGGGTCTCGCCCTGCGATGCGGCGACGAGGGCGAAGCTCATGGTCTCGCTGATCGGCGCCTGGGCAAGGTGCCGGCGACGATGCCCTGGAGCAGCTCGAGGCCAGGCTTGCCGGCGAAGGCGTCGAGCAGGACGCGGGGGTCGGCCCAGGTGACGGTGCGGGTGCGCTCGGTCGACATGGCCGACATGCTGACCGACGGTCGCGAACATGACCAGCGGCGGCGGCCGGTGTACCGTCCTCGCGATGAGGCACCTCACCGGGCTACTCCTTGCCGTCGTCGCCGCCGCCGGGTGCGGCAGCGAGATCGACGATCGGCCGGCGACCTTCGGTTACATCCACGAGGCGATCCTGTTGCCATCGTGTGCGACAGCCGTGTGCCACAGCACGCAGAACCACATCTCCGGCGTGGACATGCAAGATCGAGAGAGCGCCTACAACCACTGGAGCGGCGCGAGCCGGAAGGAGCTCTCAACGATCTACGCGCAGATCGGCGGGGAGACCGAGCTGGATCCCGAGGTCCTGCCGGAGGCTGGCCGCATGCCGCTCGATTCACCACTACCTGAAACCGACATTCTCCTCATCGGGCGCTGGATCGATGACAGCGGAGAGAACGACTGATGCGCTCCCTCATCGCGATCACCGCGTTCCTCGTCCTCGGAGCGTCGGCGGGCACGGCGCTGGCATATCCGCAGTACCAGATGTCCAAGGAGCAGACCTGCGTCGCCTGTCACGTCTCACCGTCGGGGGGCGGTCTCCTCAACGACTACGGCGAGCTCACCGCCGAGGAAGAATCGCAGTGGGGAGGCAACCCGGCCTTTCTTCACGGCGTGCTGACGCTCCCCGACGTCCTTCGGGTCGGAGGTGATCTGCGCGCGGCCGGCGGCGTGCACACGCGCGGCGACGGTCTCGGTGGCGCTGCCTTCCCGATGCAGTCCGAACTCTACGCGTATGCGGAGAAGAGCGGCGTGGGGCTGTATCTCATCGGCGGCGCCACGGTCGAGGGCGGCTCGATGGACTCGCGTTCCCTGGTCCCGTTCTCGCGCGAGCACTACCTGATCTGGCGAAAAAGCGACAGCGAAGGACTCTATGTCCGCGCCGGTCGCTTCATGCCCGTACAGGGACTCCGGCAGCCCGAGCACGTGCTCTACGCCCGCCGCTTCGGCGGGACTCCTCTGTTCTCCGAGACCTACGGCGCCAACTTCGGCTGGATCAAGCCAGATCTCGAGGCTCACGCCAGCATCTTCGTCGCCGATCCCCTCATCGACGGCATCGAGCGTGGCGACGGCGGAGCCTTCTACGTCGAGAAACGCTTCGGCAACAAGTCAGTGGGCCTGGTCGATCGCTACACCACGAGTGCTACCGACACTCGCTTCCACGGCGGCGTCACCGGCAAGATGTGGCTCGAGGGCAAGAAGCTTCTGCTCTCCACCGAGCTCCAGGGCATCCGCCAGAACTTCAAGCAAGACGCACCCACCCGCGTCCAGCTCGTCGGCAACCTCATGGCGACCTACTTCGCCCGCCCCGGCCTCTTCATCGACGTCGCCCTCGGCCACTTCGACGAGGACACCGCCATCGCCAAGGACGAGCGCGACGCCGTCGACGTCAACATCCACTTCTTCCCCCTCTCCCACCTCGAGCTCATCCTCACCACCCGCTACCAGATGATCGGCCTCGGCTCCGGCGGCGACGCGTCGGGCTTCAGCCTTCTCCAGGTCCACTACCGGATCTGAGTGGGGACAGGCTCCTGGGTCGCAGGCCCCTGTAATCGCATCTGATTTTCGGGCCGCTGCGGAACGGACGTTTCGACGCAACTTCTGGCCGGTCTGCCGATAGAAGCGGCATGACCGAATACAGGACCATCGAGACCCGCGCCGACGCGTTCCACCTCCGCCGCAACCGCTTCCGCATCCGCGACGTCCTCCGCCGCGGCCTCGGCGTCTGGGGCAAGAACCTGGTGCCCTTCACGGTGCTGTCGCTGGTGCTGCACGCGCCGCTCATCATCTGGGCCGTGGCCCTGCTCACCCTCGACGCGCCGCTCGAGGCGTACCTGCGCTTCAACCGCTGGAATGCACTCGGGCTCCACGTCATCAACTCGCTGCTCGCCGCCGCCGTCACCTACGGTGTGGTGATGGAGCTCGACCGTCGGCCCACCACCATCGCTCGCGTCGTGGTCACCGGCCTGCGCCGCTTCCTGCCCGCGGCGGCGGTCACCTTCGTCGCCGGCCTCGCCACCTTCGTCGCCGGGCTGCTCCTCGTCATCCCCGGCATCATCGTGATGTGCATGGTGCACGTCGCGGTGCCGGCGTCGGTGATCGAGCGGCCGGGCGTGATCGGCGCGCTCCGCCGCAGCCGCGCGCTTACCGCCGGCAATCGGCTTCGCATCCTCGGCCTCATCGTGCTCGCGTTCGTCGTCGGCATGATCTTCACGGTCGCGGTGCAGGGCGTCGTCTTCGGCTTCGGTCCCGAGCGTGCGTACCTGTTCCCCGTGTCTGACCTCATCCGATCGGTCGTGCTGGGCCCGCTGGTCGCCGCCCTGGTCGCCACCACCTACGTGCTTCTGCGGCAGCAGCGCGACGGCGTCGACACGTCGGCATTGGTCGAGGTCTTCCGTTGACGTCGAACCGTCGACGGCCTGCGCACAGGAGCGGACAGATCGTCGAGGACTAGACACCGCGCCGTCGCGATCGGCGCGGCTTGCGCGGTGTGGGCCGCTGGTGCCGGCCTTGCACAGCGAGCCGGCAAGCGCCGCCGCGCTGCTGCTCGCTCGCTCCTGCCACTCCTTGCCGTTCCTCCCCCAGCCTCCTCCCCCCACGGCACCGCGGCGGCGCCCCCTACTCGATCCAGCCTGGCCGGCTACAGGATGCCGGTGTTCGGCGTCGTGACCAGCTTGATGAACTCCTCGCGCGTCGCGAGCTCGAGGAACACGCCGCGAACCGCGCTGGTGACCAGGCGCGCCTCGTGCGCGCCCACGCCGCGCGCCGCCATGCACAGGTGCAGACCCTCGACGTAGACCGCCGAGCCCTGGCTATCCAGCTGCTCGTGGAGGATGAGCGCGAGCTCGTGGGTCAGGTCTTCCTGCAGGCGCGGGCCGCGCGCCATCAGGCGGGCCAGGCGCGACATCTTGGACAGGCCCAGCACCTTGCGGGTCGGGATGTAGGCCAGCGAGATGCGGTAGGCGACCGGCAAGAGGTGGTGCGGGCACACCCCGAACGCAGTGTTGCCCTTGCTGATCACCATCTCGCCGTACTTGGCCGGGAAGGTCTTGGCCAGGAGCGTCGCGATCTCGTTGCGGACGGCGGTGTCGCCCACCACCAGCTCGTGGAAGCCCTTGGCGGCGCGCGCCGCCGTGCCGGCGAAGTTCTCGTCGGTCACCTTGTAGCCGAGCACGCCGAGGCCGGCGAGGATCTTGTCGTAGCCTTCCTGGAACAGCGCCAGCGCCTTGGGGTCGGGGTCCATCGCGATCTCCGTCGTGAGCGGCGCTCGCAGCGCGTTGCCGGGACGCAAGCTTCTAGCGCGCGGGCCGGCGCTTGCCAAGCGCCAGCAGGGCCGAGGTCGCCGACGAAACGCCCAGCGCCGCCGCCGCCGCCGGCGTGCACCAGCGCATCGCGGTGTATCCGACCGCCCGAGGCTCGCCCGTCACCGTCGCCCTCGCCAGCGCGATGCGCAGGCGGCGGTGCGACAGCACCTGGCGGTGCTCGCCGAGCGCGCGGGCCTGGCCGCGCAGGCGCACGCCGACACGCGCGGCCGCGGCAGCGGCGTCGTCGCCCGGGGGCAGCTCCCACAGGCCGCCGTAGAGGCCGCCGGTGGCGCGCTGCGCGAACAAGACGCGCCCGCGTCGCTCGATCCACAGCGCGACCGAGACCAGCTCGCGCAGCTCGGCCGCGCGCTTGCGCGGCGGCAGCCGCGGCAGCTCGTCCTGGCGGCCGCTCGCCCGCGCTGCACACTGTCCGGAAAGCGGACAGGTCAGGCAGGCCGGCGAGGTCGGCGTGCACACCGTCGCGCCGAGCTCCATGAGGCCCTGGTTGAGCTCGCCGGCCTGCGCGTCACCGGCGAGCGCGCCCATGACCTCACCGGCCAGCGCCCAGATCCGCTTCTGCCCGGCGCTGGCCTTGACGTCGTCCTCGACCGCGTACACCCGGGCCAGCACCCGCGCCACGTTGCCGTCGACCAGCGGCGCCGGCTCGTCCCAGGCGATCGACGCGATCGCGCCGGCGGTGTAGGGCCCGACGCCGGGCACGGCGCGAAGGCCGTCGGCGGTGCGGGGCAGCTCGCCGGCGCGCTCGGCTGCGACCCAGCGAGCGCCGGCGTGCAGGTTGCGGGCGCGCGAGTAATAGC
>SXJR01000584.1 GCA_005779305.1 Myxococcales bacterium | reverse complement strand
GCAGGTCGCCGATCTCGTCGTGGAACAAGGTGCCGCCCGCCGACGTCGTGATGAGCCCGTCATGGGCGCGGGCGGCGCCGGAGAACGCGCCGCGCACATGGCCGAACAGCTCGCTCTCGATCAGGCCCTCGGGCAACGCCGCGCAGTTGACCGCGACGAACGGGCCGCCCCGCCGCGAGCGCTGGTGCATGACCCGCGCGAGCAGCTCCTTGCCGGTGCCGCTGGCGCCGCGGATCACCAGCGACGTCTTGGACGCGGCCAGCAGCGACAGCTCGGCGAAGCGCTCGGCGAGCGCCGGCAACATCGTGGCCATGCCGGGCGACGACGCCAGCTCGCCGCCGTCGAGGACCACCGGCGCGTCGGCGCGGGTCGGCAACGCCTCGCGATACACGAAATGGGTCTGCCCGATCTCGATCTGATCACCGTCGCGCAGGAGCGCGTCATCGACCCGAGCGCCCTCGACCCGGGTGCCGTTCTTCGACGTGCCGTCGACGACGCGCCAGCCGTCCTCGCCGCGGCGGAACGTCGCGTGGTTCGACGACATGCGAGCATCGGCGACCACGAGCTGAAGCCGGCGCCCGCCGGCGCCGTCCTCGATCCGGCGCTGGCTGCCGCGGGTGATGACCAGCTCGTCGAGTCCGCCGAGCCGCACCCGCGCCGGCGGCGCCGCCGGCCGCGCCGACTGGATCACCAGGAACAGATGTGGCTCGCCCCGAGTCGGCGTCACCTCGCCGCCACCGTCGACGATCGACAGGGTCTCGCCACGTCCCGAGCGCATGCCAACGCATCCTACGATCGCGCTAGACTCGCCAGCAATGGCAGGCGACGAGCCGATCAGCGCGCTGGGCGCGACCGTGACCGCCGAGGCCAGCGACGCGACCGCGCCTGGCCATGCCCGCGCGTTCCAGGACAACCTCGACGGGCTGCCCGTCGTCGACCGTACCCATTACGTCTTCGCCGAGGTGATCGCCAAGGGCGGCATGGGCAAGATCTTCCGCGCCACCGATCGCCGGCTAGGCCGGCAGGTCGCGATCAAGGAGCTGCTGGTGCAGGCCCCGGAGCTGGCCGCCCGCTTCGAGCGCGAGATCCGCATCACTGCTCGTCTCCAGCATCCGGCGATCGTCGGCCTGCACGAGGCCGGGCGCTGGCCCAGCGGCCATCCGTTCTTCGCCATGAAGCTGGTGGAGGGCAAGCCGCTCGACGACGTGATCGAGCGCGCCACCACCTTGCCCCAGCGACTCGCACTCCTGCCCCACGCGCTCGCCGTCGCCGACGCCCTGGCCTACGCCCACGCCAACCGGATCATCCACCGCGATCTCAAGCCGCACAACGTGCTGGTCGGCGCGTTCGGCGAGACGGTGGTGATCGACTGGGGCCTGGCCAAGGACCTCGGCCTGGACGGCGACGACCCGTCCTCGTCGGCGGACGGCACCAGCAGCTCTGGCCATGAGACCCGTCACGGCTCGGTGATCGGGACCCCGGCGTACATGCCGCCCGAGCAGGCGGCCGGCGAGTCGGTCGACGAACGCGCCGACGTCTACGCGATCGGTGCGCTCCTCTACCACCTGCTCACCGGCAAGCCGCCCTATCGCGCCAACAGCTCCGACGAGCTGCTGGCCCAGGTCCGGCAGGGCCCGGGTGCGCCGATCGCGACCGCGGCGCCCGACGCGCCCCGCGAGCTGGCGACCATCGTCGAGACCGCGATGAGCCGCGAGCCCGGCGATCGATATGCGACCGCCCGCGAGCTGGCCGAGGATCTGCGCCGCTACCTGACCGGCCAGCTCGTCGCGGTCCATCATTACTCGGCGGCGATGCTGGTCCGGCGCTGGCTGCGCAAGCACCGCGCCGCGGTCGCCGCCGGCTCGGTGGCGCTGGTGGCGATCGCGGCGGTGGCGACGGTGAGCGTGTCGCGCGTGCTCGCCGAGCGCGACGCCGCCCATCGCGCCGAGCAAGTTGCCGCCGCTGCCCGCCACAAGGCCGAAGAGCGACGCGCTCAGGCCGAGGCCCAGGGCGCGGCGTCGGAGGCCCTGGTCGGCTTCATGCTCGGCGATCTGCAACCCCAGCTCGAGCGCGTGGGCCGGGTGTCGCTGCTCAACGGCGTCGCCGCCCGCGTCGACGAGTACTACGCACGCATCGACCTGGCCCACGGCGGCCTCGACGCCGCCGCCCTGGCCGGGCGAGCCACCGCGCTCCACCTGCTCGGCGTGGTCCTCGACTCGACCGGCGACCTCGCCGGCGCCCACCGCGCCTTCCAGCGCGCGATCGACCTGCGCGCCGCCCAGGTCGCGGCCGGTGACCCGGCGGCGATCATCGAGCAAGCCCGCACCCGCAACGAGCTGGCCGTGACCTTCATGCAGCAGGGCGATCTCGACGGCGCGACCCGCGAGCTGGCGGCGGCCCGCGACGCGCTCACCGAGATCATCGGCCGCGGCGCCGCTGGCGACGTCGCGCTCGCCATCGCCCTGCGCCGGCTAGGCGTGATCGCCACCAGCAAGGGCGATCTGGCCGGCGCCCGCGGCATCCTCGAGCGCGGCCTCGAGCGCGCCGAGGCCGCCGCCGCCGCCGCGCCCACCGATCGCGCCGGCGCCCTCGAGGCCACCAAGATCTACGATCGCCTCGTCGACGTGCGCCGGCTGAGCGGCGATGACGCCGGCGCCCTCGTCGTCGCCGAGGCCGGCCTGGCCGCCCGGCGCGCGATGATCGCCGCCGACCCCGGCGCGCTCGACGTGCAAGCCGGGCTGTCGATCAGCTGGGACAAGATCTACATGCTCGCGCTCAACCGCAACGACACCGCCGCCGCGGCGCGCGCCGCCGCCGCCGCCGTCGAGGCCATCGAACCCCTGGTCGCCCGCGATCCCGACAACGCCGACTGGGCACGCCAGCTGCTCGTCGCGTTGTTGCGCACCGGCGACGTCGCCGAGTCAGCCCGCGATGCGCGCACGGCCCTGCGCCAGTTCGACGCCGCCCGCGCCGTCGCCGAGCGCCTGGTCGCGCTCCAGGCCGGCAATGTCGAGCGGCTGTCGGATCTGTCGAACGCCCTCACCCGTGTCGGCTACATGCAGCTCGCGCTGGGCGAGACCGCGGCCGCGATCGCGACCCAGACCCGCGCCGTCGCGGTCTCGCGCCAGGCCAGCGAGATCGCGCCCGACAACCAGGCCCTGCGCCGCGATCTCGGCGTCGCCCACGAGTACCTGGGCGACGTGCTCCTCGCCCAGGGTCACGCCGAACGCGCCGCCGACGAGTATCAAGCGCGGGTCGTGATCCAGGAACAGCTGCTCGCCGCCGATCCCGACAACAAGGTGCTCCAGCGCGTGCTCACCAACAGCCGCTTCATGCGCGGCCGGGCGCTGGCCGCCATCCCGGCGCGGCGAGCCGAGGGCGTGGAGATGATGAGCGCGGCCATGACGGATCTCGAGGCGCGCCTGAAGATCGGCGAGCTGCCGGCCGAGTGGGCAGCCGGCCTCGACGAGTACCGGGAGATCGTGCGCAAGGCCGGCGGCGCGCGCTGACCGCGAGGCCGAGGAACGGCCGGGACGAGCTCGAGGTACTGCGCACAACCCTTCGCCGGCAACGCCAGGCCACGGCCCCCGCAGGCGGCCGCCCGCAGGCTGCATGGCCGGGCACGCAGACGATGACCGCCGCCTCGCCGATCCGCGCGCTTGCGCGCGGCCCATCGGTTGCAAACGTGGCGGCGCATGTCGCGCTCCCTGATGTTCACCGTCGTCGCGGTCTCGTTCGCCCTCAGCGCCTGCTTCGTCGAACCCCCGACGTCGGGCGCCGGCCTGGCCAGCGCGACACCTGACCCCCATCCCGACGATCCCGGGCCCGACGCCCCGGCGGCGCCGACCCTGCCGCCGATCTGCCCACCCGGCCCGTCACAGACCCAGTCGCCGCCGGTTCTGTCCGGGCCCGGCGCGATCATGACCGCACCGGCCGAGACCTGCGATCCGGCCGGCACCGACTGGGTCGCGTGCCACCAGCACATGCACTGCCCACCCGAGCACACCGGCGGCGGGTTGTGCGACGGCGCCAACTGCGAGGTCCACACCGTGTACCGCAAGCGCAAGGACGGCGGCGCGACCGCGGCCACCGGCGATCTCCACGGCGGCACCGTCGGCGACAACTGCCAGCCGGCCACCCACGACCTCATGGTCCGCGGCCAGTTCGTCAAGTTCGGCGAGGGCGACGCCGGCCCCGCCGGCAACGTCACCTACTGCGGTTCGGCGACCGGCAACCACGGCGACGACGCCAACCACGACGGCCGGGTCACGTGCGCCGAGTCCGGGGTCAATCAGGTGTCGGCGCGATGGTGCATCGAGAGCCAGTGCATCCGTGGCCTGGCCGATCAGGCCGCCGCCGAGCAGCGCTACGGTCACGACGAGCCCACCCGCGAGCAGGGCTGCCCCGGCCCGGTGCCGGAGTGCCGGCGGCAGGGGAACGCCTGCCGCGCGAACTACGACCCGACCTGGATCACCCCCGATCACTGCTGCGCGAGCGCGCCCGCGTGCGTGGTCGCGGTCGGCGCCACCACCGGCACCTGTCAGCCGCAGCAGCCGCCTCAGCCGCCGCCGCCGCCGCCACCGGTGTGCGTGCCGCCGGGCGGCACCTGCCGCTACAGCTGGAACCCGGTCTCGTACAGCGCCGAGCACTGCTGCTCGGGCAGCCCGGAGTGTGTGTACCCGTTCCAGGGCGCCACCTCCGGCGTGTGCCGCCCACGCAGCAGGCCCGTGGTCAGCCAGCACGCGACCGTGACCCGCTGAACGGGCGGCTCCCCCGCGGCCTCCCAGGCCCTGAATCGGCGTCGAGCATCGGGGGTTCCGCTGGGTACTGGTTCCGAGAGCCAACCTCGGCCATCCTCCGCCGATGTCGTTGCTCCGCGTGATGTCCCCGGGTGACGCCGCCTTCGCGGCATTGCTCGATCGCTCGACCTCGTTCTCCGTCGATGTGGAGAGCGCGGTCCATGCGATCGTCGAGGACGTGCGGGTGCGCGGCGATGCGGCGGTGCGCGAATACACCGAGCGCTTCGACCGCCGCGCGCCGGTGGACGACAGCTACGAGATCGCGAAGCGCGACTGGCAGGCGCGCGCCGCGGTGAGCGACGACGTGCGGCGCGCGATCGAGCATGCGGCCGAGCGGGTGCGGTGGTTCCACGGCCACCAGCGCGAGCGCGACATCGAGGTCGAGCGCGACGGCATCAAGCTGGGGCTGCGAGTGCAGCCGCTGGCCCGGGTCGGGCTGTACGTGCCGGGCGGGACGGCGCGGTATCCGTCGAGCGTGCTGATGACCGCGATCCCGGCCACGGTCGCCGGCGTCGCGGAGGTCATCATGGTGACGCCGGGGGCGTCGGCGGAGACGCTGGCGGCGGCCGAGATCGCCGGTGTCGATCGGGTGTTCGAGATCGGCGGCGCGCAGGCGTTGGCGGCCCTGGCCTACGGCACCGCTACGGTGCCGCGGGTCGACAAGATCGTGGGTCCCGGCAACCAGTGGGTGGCCGCCGCCAAGCGGCGGGTGTTCGGCCAGGTCGACATCGACTCGGTGGCGGGGCCGTCGGAGGTGCTGATCATCGCCGACGACACCGCCGATCCTACGTGGGTCGCCGCCGACCTCATCGCCCAGGCCGAACACGATGTCGAGGCCCGGCCGATCCTGGTCACGACGTCGAGGACGCTGGCGGCGGCGGTCGAACGGGCACTCGAGGATCAGCTCGCGACCCTGCCTCGCCGCGACATCGCGCGGACCGCGCTCGAGCGCCACGGCGCCGCGGTCGTGGTGGCGACGCTCGACGAGGCGGTCGACGTCGCCAACCGCTACGCGCCCGAGCACCTCGAGCTCGACATCGTCGCGCCCCACGCGCTGGTCGCGCGGCTCACCACCGCCGGCGCGATCTTCGTCGGCAAGTGGGCGGCGGAGGCGGCCGGTGACTACGTCGCCGGCGCCAACCACGTGCTGCCCACCGGCGGCGCCGCCCGCTACGCCAGCCCGCTCGGGGTCTACGACTTCCAGCGCCGCACGTCGATCGTCGAGTACGACGAGGCCGCGGCTCGCGCCGACGCCGGCGTGATCGCCGCGCTGGCCGCGGTCGAAGGCCTCGACGGCCACGGCCGCTCGGCGCTCATCCGCACCAAGGGAGGTGGGTCGTGAGCATCTCCGATCTGGTCACCCGCGGCATCCGCCCGCTGGTCGCCTATCACGTGCCGCGTCCCGAGGGCATCCGCGCCAAGCTCGACGCCAACGAGCTGCCCTACGCGCTGCCGCCCGAGGCCGCCGCCGCGCTCGGTCGCGAGCTGGCCGAGGTCGAGCTCAATCGCTATCCCGAGGCCGATCCGGTCGAGCTGCGCGCGCTGATCGCCGCCGATCTCGGCGTCGCGCCCGGCGCGCTGGTGTTCGGCAACGGCTCCGACGAGCTGATCGCGCTCCTGTGCGCGGCCTTCGCCGAGCCGCGCAAGGGCGCCACCCGGGCCGGCGTGCTCTACCCCGATCCGACGTTCGTGGTCTACCGGCTGGCCGCGCTCGGCCACGGCCTCGAGCCGATCGAGATCACCCTCGACGACGAGATGGAGCTCGACTTCGAGCTGGTCGACGACGCCCTCGCCGGCCGCCGCCCCAACCTGGCCTTCTTCGCCCTGCCCAACAACCCGACCGGCACGCTGTGGGCGCCGGAGAAGGTCGCCGAGCTGGCGGCGCGCCACCCCGACACCATCTTCGTCTCCGACGAGGCCTACATCCAGTACGGCGGGCGCACGCTCCTGCCGCGCCTGGCCGAGCTGCCCAACCTGGTCATCATGCGCACGCTGTCGAAGATCGGCATGGCCAGCCTGCGGGTCGGCTTCGTGGTCGCGGCGCCGGCGATCGTGCACGAGCTCGAGAAGCTGCGCATGCCGTACAACCTCGGCTCGCTCAACCAGCGCGCCGCGGTGTGGATCCTGCGCCACCACAAGGCCTGGTTCACCGAGCGCGCCCGCGAGCTGCTCGGCGAGCGCGAGCGCCTGGCCGTGGCGCTGCGCGCCTTCCCCGAGATCAAGGTCTTCCCCAGCGAGGCCAACCTCCTGCTGGTCCGCATCGGCCGCGCCGGCGACGGCCGCGCCGCGGCGCTCTACCGGGCCCTGGCCGCGCGCGGCATCATGGTGCGCAACTTCGATCGCCCCGGGCCGCTCGCCGGCTGCCTGCGCATCACACCGGGCACGCCGGCCGAGAACGACCTGCTCCTCGCCGAGCTGCCGGCCGCACTAGGTCCGGCTGCGTAGCGACTGGCGCGGGGTTGTCGGCTGATCGCGGGGCGTCACGGCTGCGTGCTACAAGGAGTCATGGATCGGCCGTCGCCCGAACAGATCGCGCTCTATCGCGCGATGTCGCCGGCGGAGCGGTGGCACCAGGCCGACCGGCTGTACTGGATGGCGCGGCGCCTGCGCGCGGCGCACGAGCGCGCGCTTCATCCCGACTGGACGGAGGAGCGGGTCCAGCGACACGTTCGCGAGATCTTCCTCCGTGTCCGAACCTAGCCTCATCGCGCCCTTCATCCGGCGGCTCCAGCGGCTCGGCGTGCCTTACATGGTGACCGGCAGCACCGCCGGGATCCTCTATGGGGAGCCGCGCATGACTCACGACGTGGACATCGTCGTGGCCCTGACGTTGCGTGACGTCCGGGCCTTCGTCGATGCGTTCCCCGATGACGAATTCTACTGCCCGCCGTTCGAAGTGCTCGCCGTCGAGGTGGGTCGTGAGGCGGGCGGTCACTGCAACGTGATCGATCACGAGACCGGGTTCAAGGCCGACATCTACCTGGCTTGCGACGAGCTGCACGCCTGGGGGATGGATCACCGCCGGACGATCGTCGTCGACGATCTCGAGGTGGCCGTCGCGCCGATCGAGTACGTCATCCTCCGCAAGCTGGCCTACTATCGCGAGGGTCGCTCGAGCAAGCACGTCCGCGACATCCTGGGGATGCTGGACATCTCCGGGAGCGACATCGATCGGTCGCTGCTGGACGCCTGGATCGACCGCCTCGGCCTGCGCGCGGTCTGGGGCGAGATCGAGGCGGCCTCAGGTCCAGCCGCGCAGTGACCGCACGTAGTCGTGGATGAGCAGGAACTTCTCGAAGACCTTGACGCCCTTGCGCTTGCGACCGAGCTCGGCGAACAGCTCGCGCAAGCGCCGGCGGCGGGTGACGTAGAAGCGGAAGGTCTCGGCGAAGTCTTCCTGCGGGTGCTTGGCGGCGTAGGCGCTGACGTGGTCCGGCGGCGCGATGGCGACGTGCCGTCGCTGGAAGTAGACCCAGGTGTCGTCCATGGCCCGATAGGCCTTGTCGACGGAGCCGAAGGTGCGCTGGAAGCGCAAGGTCCGGGTCCATGCCCAGTTGTGGAAGAGGAAGCTGTGGCCGAGCTCGTGGGCGATGAGCCCGACCAGCATCGTCCATGGGATCTCGTCGCGCCGCCGGGGTTCGATCACGTAGCGCTGCTCGAGCTCGACGACCTTGGGGTACCTGGGATCGACGCCGGAGACACCGGGACGCAGGAGGATGCGATAGCCCCAGTTGGCGATGCCGGTGACCTTGAGCAAGCGCCGCACCTCGCGCAGCGCGGGGGCAATCAGATCGCGGCCGGTGGCGTCCTCGCCGCACCACGGACACGTGTCCATCCAGTCGTCGACGCCGCGCTCGCAGCGCGGGCACGTGCCCTCGAAGATGCGCTCCTCGTTCCAGCTCTGTTGCTTGCCGCACCATGGACAGTACGTCATCGGGTACTGCACGCCGCCGCCACAACCGTGATCACACTTGGCGTCGAACTTGAATCCCTTCGGTGCGATGAGCGGCAGCTCGCTCGAGACCCCGGGCTCGTAGAAGTCGCGACCGCACCACGGGCAGAAGCTGGCCCGGTCAGAAACCACCCAGCCGCACCTCGCGCACTCGGCGCCGGTCAGCTTCTGCTCGTCGCGCCACATCTGTGGGCGCGAGCACGACGGGCAGAACGCCCAGTAGCGGCGGAGCTCGTAGCCGCAAACGCAACGCGGCTCCGGTCGGGGTCGATCAGGCATCGCGCGCCATCGCTTCGTCGACGATCCGCTGGATGAACGCATTGTAGACCAGACCGGCCTTGTGCGCGGCCTCGGCCGAGTCGTGGCCGTAGCTCAGGAACGGGTTGGCGTTGGCCTCGATGAACCAGATCTCGCCGTCCTTGTCGAGGCGGACGTCGAAGCGGGCGTAGTCGCGCAGCCACAGCGCGCGGTAGGCCGCGTAGCAGGTCCGAGCCAGCCGCTCCGACGCGACCTTCGACATCCGGCGGGCAAAGACGTTCTTGATGCCGCGACGCTTGCGGTAGCCCAGGTCCCACTTGGCGCTCTGGGTGGCGATGCGGTCCTCGGGCCGCGAGCCGGCAGCTTCGAAGATCATCTCGACGATCGGCAGGAGCTGGGCCCGGTCGCCGTTGCCGAGCATGGTCGCGTAGAGCTCGCGGCCCTCGATGTACTCCTCGGCCATCGCGGGCTGAGCGAACCGCTCGTGGACGAAGGCGACGCGATCGACGAGCTGGGAGCGATCGTGGACGATCGAGGCCTGGGAGATGCCCTCGGACGCGTCGCCGGCCATCGGCTTCACGATCAACGGGAAGCGCAGCGTGATCTCCTCGGCCGGGCTCTCTCCGACCCGGTAGGTCCGGGAGCCCGGGACCTTGACGCCGTGGTAGGCGAGGACCTTCTTGCTCATCGCCTTGTTGCGCGTGACCAGGAGCGCGATCGGCGGCGCGCCGGTGTAGCGATAGCCTTCGGACTCGAGCAGGGCCGGGATGAGGTAGTCGAGCTCGGAGTTGTCGAGGTAGGCCTCGGACGCGTTGAACACCAGGTCGGGTTTCCACTCGGCGAGGCGGACGCTCATGTCGCGCAGGTCGTCGTGGACGCCCAGCACCAGCACGTCGTGGCCGTTGGTCTGAAGCGCCTTCGCGACCTGCCACTCCATCTCGGGCTCGACCTTGCGCGCGTTGGCCAGGTCCTTGGCCATCTGGGCCGCGTGTTGCTCCGGCGACCAGTCGACGTAGGGAGTGTCATAGACGACGGCGATGCGCATGCGCTCGGTTCCGAACCAGGGACGGTCCCCGACCATGACATCGATGCCCGGGGTCGGTCACGGTTGGCGCGGCACGATGTGGCACGCGATCACGTCGTCGGCGACTTGGGCAGGCACGTGCCATGCAGCACGGACCGCCATGAAGCGGATCTTCATGCTCGCCGCGGTCGTGATCGCCAGCCTCGCCGGCTGTAACGCCGATGACGAGAACACGGCCCCCATCGACGCGCCGCCGCGCGACTGCAGCTGCGTCACCGACACCATGCCCGACTCGATCAATCCCTGCGCGGCGTGCGGCGCCGGCACCATCTGCGTGCAGCTCCTCGGCGGCACCTGCGGCACCCTGATGGTGACGTGCGAGCCCGTGGTCACCGGCTGCGAACAGCCGGTGTGCTCGACGACGTGCGACCAGGCCTACTGCGATCCGGGCGGCATCTCCACCTGCCAGGCCGCGCCCTGCGCCGCGGACCTGCCCGGCGCCTTCCACTGCTACGGCGTCTGAAACGCGACTCGCGGTAGGAATGCGATACCCGCCGGCGGTGGCGGTGATGCTGGGTGGTAGGACGACGGAAAGGGCCACCTGCCCCTGGGGATCGTCGGCTGCTGGCAGGTGGAGGCCAGGCGCAAGCGGCTGACGGCGGTCGCGCCGCGGCTCCTGCCCGGGACTACCGCTGGTGAACTGCGGGTAGGATCCGGCCATGTCGAAGGTCGTCGTCGTCGCGCTCCTGCTGGCGCTGTCCACCGGGTGCTTCCGCACCCGCGTCACCACCAACCGTCCGCCCGGCGGTGTCCACGTCATCAAGTGGTCACACACCTTCATCGGCGGCCTGATCGGCAGCCAGAAGACCGCCGACTGCGAGCCCGCGGTCGTCGAGACCCGCCTCGGGATCCTCGGCCTGCTGGCGGCGATCGTGACGGTCAGCATCTGGGTCCCGCTCACCGTCGACGTCGAGTGCGCGGTCGGCTCCCACCCGGGCCCCATGATCCGGCTGGAGTGAGGCGCTGGCCCGACGGGGTCGGCTGACCCGGGCGGGCACTCCCCGGGCCGCAGGCAGCGCGGCGGCAAGTCGGCGTGGCGACGGCGAGACGGCGCGGCACGGCGCTCGCATATCCTCACGCCATGCGGCTCCTTGCCGTGACGCTCGTGATGCTGGCCGCCTGCGGCGACGGCGCTGCCGGCGATCCGGACGGCGCGGACGACGACGACGCCGGGGCGGGCGACGACGCCGACGCGGACGACGACGCCGACGCTCACGTGGCGAGCGCGACCCTGACCCCGATCTTCGACGATCACCGCTACGTGCCCGGGGCGATGTTCGGCGGCTGGGGCCCGCACCTCGGCCACCTGGTCGAGCTCGGCGCCGGCGAGACCCGGGCCCTGCACTGGATCGACGACCACTGCGATCAGGCCGTTGCCGGCGACTGCAACGTCAACGTCGACCGCCGGCTCGCCGTCCTCCGCAAGGACGGCGCGGCGTGGACCGCGGTGCGCACGGTGGCGCTGCCCGGCACGGTGCAGCAGAACACCGCCACCATCGCCGACGGCGCCACCGCCTGGACCTTCGGCATCGACAGCGGCGCCCGCCGCGTGATCGAGTGCCGCCACGACGCGACCAGCGCCTGCGCCGCGATCCCGATCGACACCGGACCGATGGCCAACTACGTCGGCGCCGCGATCACGCCGGCGGGCTGGCGCGTGGTGTGGTGGACCAACGTCGTCGACGGCGGCGGCGGCAGCTTCTCGTTCCTGGTCGACTACGGCGGCGGCTGGAACGGGCCGCGCACCGGCGCCATCGCCGGCTACAACGACTGCGCCTACGCCCACGTCGCCTTCGCGCCCACCGGCGACGGCGCCACCTTCTTCTGCCAGGTGGTGTCGGGGCTGGCCCCGAACTGGACCTTCTCGACGCTGGTGGGCGCGGCCCGCCTCGCCATCGACGCGCCGGTGACCTGGACCAACGCGCTCGCGCCGCCGAGCGGCGACACCGTGATGACCACCAGCGATCTGTGGATCGATCCGTCGACCGGCGACGCGCACCTCCTGGCCCGCAGTACCGCCGGCACGTCGCTCTACTACCACCGTCCCGCGGGCGGCGCGTTCGGCGCCGTGGCGCTGTCCTTGCCCGCGACCTTCCGTGCCCGCTGGCTGATCACGCCGTCGACGGTCGCGCTGGTGAGCGGCCCCGACGCCGGCAACGCCAGCGTCCGCACCGCCGCCCGAACCGCCACCGTGGCCGGCCAGCCGCTGGCGCTCGTGCCGCGCCTCGACGTCACCGTCGCCGGCGGATTGATCCAGGCCATCTACCCGACCGCGCCGGTCTACCAGCGCGCCGCGCCCGTGGCCCAGACGGCGGTCGTGGTCACCGCCGATCGTCAGTTCGAAGCGGTCGCCCTCGACCTCGACTGGTGAGTCAGCCCATCAGCCAGCCCATCAGCCAGGCCGCTGGGGACGAGGGATCTTGTACTCGCGGAGGCGACTGACCAGGGTCCGGCGCGAGATGCCGAGGGCCTTGGCGGTCGCGGTCTGGTTGCCGGCGTGCTGGGCGAGCGCGTCGATGAGACGCTGGCGCTCGAGGTCGGCCATCTCGCGCCGGATACTGTCCCGGGTGGGCGCGCCGGGGTCGGCTGGCGGCCCGGCGGCGATCGGGGACGACCTCGCCGCGCCGGGGACTGCGGCGGGCGCCGGGGCGGCGTAGGTGGCGCGCATCTTCTCGAGCGGTAGGTGCTCGGGGCCGATCGCGTCCGACGCGCACAAGAGGACCGCGCGCTCGGCGACGTTGCGCAGCTCGCGGATGTTCCCCGGCCAGCTGTACTGGTGCATCAGGGCCAGCGCCGGCCGCGACAGCGCCGGTGGTGGGCGCCCGGTCTGCTCGGCGAACTGGGCGATGAACACCCGGGCCAGGCCTTCGATCTCCGAGACCCGCTGGCGCAGCGGCGGGATCGAGAGGGCGATGCCGTTGAGGCGGAAGTAGAGATCGGCGCGGAACCCACCGCGGGCGATCTCGGCCTCCAGGTCGCGGTTGGTCGCGGCCAGGAAGCGGACGTCGATCGGTCGCGCCTTCAGCGCACCGACGCGCTGCACCTGCCGGGCCTCGATCACGCGCAGGAGCTTGACCTGGGTCGACATCGGCATCTCGCCGAGCTCGTCGAGGAACACGGTGCCGCCGTCGGCGGTCTCCAGCAACCCCGGCTTGGCCTGCACCGCGCCGGTGAATGCGCCGCGCTCGTGGCCGAACAGCTCGCTCTCGAGCAAGGTCTCGGTCAGCGCCGCACAGTTGAGTCTGACGAATGGCTGGGCCGCGCGCGGCGAGCGCCGGTGGATGGTCTCGGCGAGGACCTCCTTGCCCACGCCGGTCTCGCCGAGGATCAGCACGCTGATGTTGCCGGCGGCGATGCGATCGACGAGGCGGTGGAGCTGCTGCATGGCGGAGTCGTCGAGCACCACCGGCGGCGCCGCGCTCCCGGCCCGCGGTTCGGCCCAGGCCTCGGCGACGAGCTGGTCGACGTCACGACCGTCGCGCGGGTACATCGCCAGCCGAGCGCGGGCGCGCATTCCCGGCGACAGCCGCGCCAGCACCTTGGTGGCGGCGGCCTCGTCGGCGTCAACCAGGAGCACCTCGATCTCGCCGGCGGCGTATTCGCCGACCAGATCCTCGGGACCAAGGACCCCGGCCAGCAAGTCCTCGACGGAGGCCATCGCGATCGCTTCGACGCGCAGCGCGAGCAGCGCGAACGACGTCCCCCGCCGGGCGGCGCGCAGGCACTCGCCGGCGACCCGGCCCTCGAAGTGATCGTGGCTCCACACGCGCCGTGATCGCAGCGGCTGAGAGCGCTCCTGGACGATGATCATGGCGCTGCCGATGTCGACCACCTCGCCGACCCCCAGCGCGACCGGTCGGTGCGGCTCCAGCACGCGCTGGCCCAGCCGGGTGCCGTTGGCCGAACCGACATCCTCGATCGTCAACGACGCGCCGAGGTGGAGGATCGCGTGGCGCCGGCTGATCGAGGGATCGTCGACGCGCACGTCACAGCTGGGGTTGCGGCCGATCACGATGTCGCCCGCGTCGGGCAACGGATGCGAGACGAAGGCGCCGTCGGAGATCGCCACGACCCACAGCCGGCCGAGCTGCGGCGGCGGCGCGGCGCGCGCGGCGCGCTGGGTCGGGTTGTTCGCCTTCTGCGACTTGCTGGACCTGGGCACGTTGAGGAGCCGGCGGGTGCGTCGACCACGATACCTCAGGCACCGGCACGGAAGGCGGTTGTGTCCAGCGCGCGCACGCCCACGCCCGCCCCGCGAGGGGGATCGACGTTCGAGGCGTGGGCTCCCTCACCGCGAGGTCGGGGGCGACGGCGGGTAGCTGCTCTGCGCGCAGAAGTTCTCTGGTGCGCGACCGTAGTGGTCCGTCGCAAACTGGCGCAGGGTGACCTCGTCGATGCAGGTCGCGGCGTAGCTGACGCCCCAGGCCACGGCGGCGATGCGGACGTCGGGAGGGAGCAGCGGGTCGGCGGTGACAAGCGTTCGGTTGTGGATCGGTTCCTCACACCGCGGGTCGACAGGGAGCTCACGCGCGAGCTCCTCCAATCGAGCCACCTCATCGGGACAACCGTCGGGGCAGTTGAACAAGAACACGATGCCGCCGTGCTCAGCGTTGTGTAGCCAGTACCCCCGCTCGAGCGGCGGGTCCTGATACGTGAGACCCCACCGCGCCCAGATCACGTAATGCTCCCCGGTCACTGGCGGATTGGAGCTCCACTCGATCGCTGTGCCCGGCTCGCGATGGAGTCCCGGTTCGAGCGGGGACTCGGTCACGATGGCCTCGCAGGGCCCGAGCGCCTCGGATGCCTGGTCGAGCTCGCACCCGGAGAGAGAGAGAGAGGTCAACAAGAGGAGGGCGCGCTTCATGGACATACCTTCTGCAGAGCTAGATCTGCCTCTCGGCTGACTTCGTCGAAGAACCCGTCGAGCGCGCCGGCGTAGCACGGTGTGCCATCGTCGAGCGTGCCCTCGGCCAGGATCGCGATCGGTCCGAGCGGCACGTCGAACGTCGCCCGAGTCGGACCTGGGCGCGCGCACGGCACGACCACGTCGTGCAGGGGGCGATACGCCAGGGCAGGCGTGAGCTCGAGGTGAACCGCTGCCAGCGTGGGATCGAGATCGCAGGCCGGCAGATGGACCGTCGCGCTCGTCGTCTGCCACCCCCAGAGGTCGACGCGATCCAGTGGGACAAACAGGTCGCTCTCGCGGGAGTCGAACGGAAGCGAACGGTCGCCGCGTTGCGTGCCGTCGTCGTCGGTCAAGACAATCGTGACAAAGAAGAAGCCGGCCTCCAGGCGCGAGAAGCGCAAGGGGCCGTCGGCCGTGTCCGTGAAGCCCGAGTACGGGCCCTCGAGTACCTCGCAGATCTCGGAGCGGATCGAGAACGACTCGGGGCCGGGCCCCTCGATCGCGAGTTCGACCCGGCCGACGCCCGCCAGCGCGCAGACGTCGGGGAGCGCGGGAAGTACGACGTACACGTCGACGTCGTGTTCGTCGACGCAGGCGCCGGCGGCGACGAGGGCGACGAGCGCATGAATCGGTGGGCGCATCTCAGGTCCCCCATGCGAGCATGACCGAGACTCGGCCATAGAGTTCGGGCAGCAAGCCACCCTGGCGATCGCGGTAGGCGAGGCCGGTGACCCCGACCTCCGCGGTGAACAGCAGGCCGCGCTGGAGCTGAACCCGCGCGTACCATCCAGGAACCAGCGGTGTGTGCTTGAGATGCGGCCGATCCCGCCCGGCAACGACCTTGGCGACCCCGAACTCGACGAATTGCCGACCGAACGATCGGCTCGCACCGCCGAGGTGCCAGCGACCGGAAACCACCCCGCTCAGCCGGACCGTGTCGGAGAAACCGCCGGTCCCCGCGCGCGCGCCGCCGAGGAGCGCCCACCGACGCGAGATGCGGACCGGCGGGTCACGGGAGATCAGGGCGGTGGCGGAGAGCCAACAACCGTCCTCGCGCTCGACCGCTGCCACCTTGGCGACGCATCGCTCGTCCCACACGGTCGCGGCGTTCACCGATGCTGGCCCGAGCGCTGGCCCCAGCCCAAACAGGGCGGTGCCCTCGAAGCCTTCGAGTCCCGCCGCGTCGCCCATCTCACCCAGTCCGGCACCGTACTCGGCGCGAACCGCCAGCAGCAATGCGCCATTCTGCGACTCGAAGGCTCCGGCCAGCCCCGCCCCACGCTCGCCGACGGTCGCTCCGCCGGCGCCGTACGTCTCTGCGACCCCCGCGCGAACCAGCCCACTCACGCCGACCGATACCAGCACCGCGATGTGAAGGATGGATCGCGACATCATCATCTCCTGCTCTCGCCAGCGGTGGCGATTCCCCACGACCCGATGAGCTCCCCGGTGAGGGCCTCCAGACGTGCCAAGGCAACGAGGTGGTCGATCGACGCGCGCGCCTGGCGCAGCTGGATCTCGGCCAGCTCGCGTTGCCGCTTGAGCACCTCGAAGCTGGTGCTGGCCCCCAGCTCGTACCGCTGGTTCTCGTGGCTCAGGTTGACGCGACCGAGCTCGGCCGACGTTGCGAGCACCAGGGCGCGCTTGCGGGCAAGCCGGACTTCGTTCACGGCGCGCACGACCGCCAGCGTGACCTGCGCGCTCACGTCGGCCTCGGTCATTCGCGCCTTGAGCACCTGGCCGCGAGCCACGTCGCGTGCGCCCCGAGCTCCGTCGCCTGCCAGGGGCACCGTCAGGAGCAGGCCGACCTTGGCATCGAGCCCACCAAACCCGGCCATGCGGCCGACCGCGTCGGTCGGCTCGCGGTCGCTGCCTGCCGCGGCGACATCGAGCTGCAGGTCGAGCTGGGGCCGCGTCGCGTCTTCACGGGCGCGGAGCTCGAGCGCCGCGCTGCGCCGCCGTCCACGCACCTCTTGGAGCGCGGGGCTTTGCGCCAGGGCCAGCTCGACAGCTTCCTCGAGATCTCGCTCCGGGTGGACATCCGCCGGCTGGTCGCTGGGATCGACCAGGATCCGCCCGGGCCCTACCTCGAGGCCGGCGAGCCGACGGAGGTCGAGGGATCGCTCGGCGACGCCGTTCTCCGCGATCAGCACGTCCTCTTCGCGCAGGCCGACCTCGACCTCCACTTCCGCAAACGCGTCCGGCGGGTGCTTGCCGAGCTCGATGCCGAGCTTCACGATGCGCAGTTGCTCTCTGGCTAGCTGGAGCGACGACCGGCGGATCTCGAGCTCGCGATGGGCAAACACCAGCTCCCAGTACGCGATGACGACGTCACGCAACACCGTCGCCGCCGCGACCTCACGCGCCAGCATCGCCACATCCGTCGCGACCCGCGCGCGCTCCAGCGGGGCCCGCGCAGCCCATCCCATCCCCTTCAGCAGCGGTTGCACGGCGCTGAGGCGGAGCGTCGGCTGATAGAGGCGGCTATGCTCGTCGAGGTCGCGGCCCGCCTGCGACAACCGGTTCATGGTGCGGTTGGTCCCCGCCTCGAGGCGCAGCGACACTGAACCACCGGCCCGCAGACGGCTCGTGCCGCCGACGCTGACCGCGACGCCGTCCTTCTCGAGCTGTTCGTAGATCGCGCCCGGGGTCGGGTCCTTGCGGCTGGTGCCTGCAGTGACCCGGGCGTCGAGCGTGGTGTCGAATGACCCGGTCGCCTCGACGATCCCGGCGCGCGCGATGGTCACGTCCATGGAGAAGCCGGCAAGCTCCGGATTCTGTCGCACGGCGGTCAGCAGCACCTCTCGCAACGAGAACGTCTCGCCCGCGGCTCGCGGCCCGTCCGCGTCAGCGGCTCGGACCGCCGCCAGAGAGATCAGCATGCATGTCATCACGATGGTGCGCATCAGTGCTCCTTCAGTTGAGGCTGATCGCCCTCTGCAGGTCACCCACCAGCACCTCGAGCAACCGCTTCCGACCGGTCACGATCTCGACTTGCCCCGTCATGCCCAGCTTGAGCGGGCCGAAGCCGCTACCCCGCGCGCCGCCCAGCGCGACGCGCACAAGGTAGTAGGTCGCTTGCCCTCCACCCGGCAACGTGACCACGTCGGCATCCGGGGAGATCTCCTCGACCTCACCGTCCAGGCTTCCGTGGCGCCGCACCGAGAACGCGTCGAGCTGGATTCGCACCGCCATCCCGATCCGGATCTGAGCCACGTCGGAGGCGTTGACGGCGGCGTCGATGCGGAGGCCCTCGAGTGGGGCGATTGCACACGTCGCCTTGCCGGGCGTGATCATGTCGCCGACCCGGATGGCGCCGGCGGTGACGATGCCGTCGAGGTGCGCGCGCACCAGCGTCTGCTCCTTGTCGAGCAGGAGGCCCGCGAGCCGCTGGCGGGCAGTGACCAGCGCACCACGGGTTCGCAGCTGTTCCAGACCAAGCTGCTGGAGGGTCACCGCGTGATCGTGCGCTGCCAGGTCGCGCACCCGGTGCAGCACGGCGACCCGGCCCGCGCCAACCGGCAGCTGCGCCGTGGCGACCGCCTCGCGTACCTGGCTGAGCCGCAACTCGGCGGCCTGGAGCTCGCTGCGCGAAGCCGCGCCGCCCGCGACGAGGCCGCTGATCCGTTCATGCTCGTCTTGTGCGCTGCGTAGCTCGGCCAGCGCCGCGCGGGCCTGCGACGCGCGGCGGCCGCGATCCTCACGCACGGTGCCAACGGCGTCGGCGAGCTCGGCGCCCGCGCGCTCCTGGGCGGCGGCGAACTGCCGCTCCGAGAGCTGCGCCAATCGCTCCATCCCGGCGAGTTCGTCGTCGAGCACGCCGATGGTCTGCTCCAGGCCGGCGATCTCGTTGTCGAGACGAGACGCGTCGAGCCGGATCAACACGTCGCCCTTGCGCACCGTCTGGCCGGGCTGGAACAGGACCTCGGCGACGCGCCCGGCCGTGGCCGCGACAACCTCTTCCCCACTGGAGCCGCCGAAGGCTCGGAGCACGCCCGACGCCGGACGGACCCGCGCCGGCGCGCGGACCACCAGCTCGGCGGGCGTGACCGCCAACCACGCGACGGCGACAGCAACGACGCTGGCGGTCAGGAGCGCTGCGCCATGGACGATGCGCGGCGGCCGCGCCATCAGCGTCTGGCGGAACTCAGTGCACTGGGAGAGATCGAGAATCGAAGCGTCACGCATGGTTCACCGCCATCACGCTGCGAGGGCGCGGCAGCTCCGGCACATGCAGGCTCTGCGCCTGCCACAACCTGGCGTAGCGCCCACCGAGAAGCAGCAGCTCGTGGCTCGTGCCATGCTCGACGACCTGGCCGTTCTCGAGAACGTAGATGATATCGGCGTCGCGAACGGTGCTCAGCCGGTGGGCGACGGTGACCACCGTCTTGCCGGCCAGCGCGACCTCGAGGCTGTCCTGGATCGCGCGCTCGGTCGCGGTGTCGAGATGACTGGTGGCTTCGTCGAAGATGAGCAGTTCGGGCCGTGCCAGCAGAGCGCGGGCGATCGCGAGCCGCTGCCGCTGCCCGCCTGACAGGTTCGCCCCCCGTTCGCCGATCACGGTGTCGAAACGCATCGGCAGTCGCGCGATGGTCTCCTCGAGGCCGGCCGCGCGCGCCGCGGCGACGACCTCGTCCAGCGTCGCCTCTGGCCGGCCCATGGCGATGTTGTCACGCACGGTGCCCGTGAACACGAACGGATCCTGCGACACCAGGCCGATGCGACTGCGCAGCGAGACCACGTCGAGGTCTCGGATATCGACGCCATCGATCAGCACCTGACCTTCGGTCGGCGCGTAGAACTGCAACAGGAGCTTGAGGATGGTCGTCTTGCCCGAGCCGCTCTCGCCGACCAGGGCGACCTTGGCGCCTGCCGGGATGCGCAGGTCGACGTGCTTGAGCACCGGCGCCCGCGAACCGTACTGGAACGAGACATCGCGCAAGACGATCGCGTCGCGGATCCCCGTGAACGGACACCGTTTGGTCTCGCGATCTTGTTCGACGTCGAGATCCAGGACCTGGTAGAGACGATCGACGGCGACCAGCGCGTCCTGTAGTTGCATGTTCACGGAACCCAGTCTCTCGAGCGGTGCGAGCAGGTTGCCGAGCAGGCTGTAGAAGAACATGAGCTGACCGATCGTCAGCGCGCCGTCGATCACGCGGTGCCCCCCGTACCAGAGTACGGCGACGCTCGCCAGCCCGGTCGTGGCCATGGCCAGCGTACCGCTCGAGATCCCGAGCAGCTGCGTGCCGAACGCAGCTTGCACCACCTTGATGAGCTTCGACTCCCCCTCCTCGCCGCGTCGCTCCTCCATCCCGAGCGCCTTGATGGTCTCGACGCCGGAGACATCCTCGGCGAGGTGAGCGGTCAGATCGGCGCCGTGCTCCATGGCCTGGCGTGAGCGACGGCGGATCGCCGGGTGGTGGAGTGCCGTTGCCAGCAGCATCGCCGGGACGGTGACGGTCGCCACCGCGGCGAGCTGTGAATCGTAGGTCCACAAGACGGACAGCGAGATCAGCACCAGCGTGCCGTCGACCAGCACGGTGAGTGTCACCCCGCTGATGGCGTCGCGCACCTTGGCCGCGTCCTGCACGCGCGACATGATCTCACCCACCCGTCGCATCTCGAAGAAACGCATCGGCAGGTGGAGGATGTGGCGTGTGTAGTCGGCGATCAGTTGCAGGCCGGCGCGGCGCCCCACGTGGGCCAGCAGGTACTGGCGCAGCGTACCGAACAGCGTGCGGAAGACGACGATGAGCACCATCCCCATGCCGAACGCGTCGAGCAGTCGCCCGTCACGCCGGACCAACACGAAGTCGACGAGATGCTGTACGAAGTACGACGTTCCCAGTGCCAGCACCGTCATCAGCAACGCACAGATGAAGGCCTCGAGAAGCACCCCGCGCTGCGCAGACACCAGGCGCAGGAACCGGAGGGTCGGCCCCTGTGACGCATGGGCGGCGCCGGCGCTCAGGTCGGCGTTCGGCGTCAGGATCAACAGGTACCCGGTCCAGCGCAAGGCGAACTGGTCCCTGGTCAGGGTCCGGATCCCGTGCCCGGGATCGGCGACCGTGACGCCGCGCCTGGTCACGCGGTGGACGACGACGAAGTGACCTAGCCCCGCCTCGGTCCGGACGTGGGCGATAGCGGGCAGCGGCACGCTGGAGAGCGCCTCGTAGGGGCCCTTGACCGCGCGCGCGAGGAACCCGAGCCGCTCGGCCGCCTTTGCCATTCCGCCGAGGTTGGTGCCGATACGATCGGTCCCCGCCACGTCCCGCAATCGCTCGCGGCCGACCCGAAGGCCGTGGTGCAACGCGACGGTGGCGAGCGCAGCAGGCCCACAATCGCTCTGATCGGCCTGACGGACACACGCGAATCGACGCAGGAACATGCAAACGAACAGAGCAACCGATGTGCCAGGCGCGCCGTCTCCCGGCGCGCTCCGAAAAGACGACGAGGCGTGGGCAGGGACGTCATCACGTCCCTGCCCACGCCCCCCCGGCCGGCTCCGCTCAGTCGGCGAGAGCCGCTCTGACGCCTTCGACGACGCCGTCGATGATGTCATCGGCCAGCGACGCGATCGCCGCTGCGCCGACCGCGCACCAGAACGTCAGCGGAGGCGTGCAGCCGCCGCCGATCTCCAGCAACTCGTCCTGGGAAACACTCTGTAGCGAGAAATTTGTCATCGCGATCTCCTTTGTGTGATTGGTCGTGGTCAGTCGTGGCAGAGCACGCTGCCGTCCATGTCCAGGATCCAGCCGCCCAAGAACCAGGCGGTGCATCCGACGATCTGGGCGGCGAGGCGGCCGGCGCACTCCGCGCTGGTGTCACACCCGCCGCCGGTCACTTCCTCGAGCTCGTTGATGTCTACGTCGTTCATGGTGGTCTCCTTTGGTCAGCCGGCGAAGTACTCGACGAATCCCTCGACGAAGTCGACGACGGCCTTGGCGGCGACACATGCCGCCCACTTGATTCCGCTGAGGTCGTCGCAGCCTGCGCCGCCGGCGATGAGTGCGAGTTCGTCGCAGTCGACGTCGATCAGTTGTGAGTTCACGTTCATCGATCGTTCTCCTTGTTGAAGCGTTGATGGAGTAGCTGCCGGCGACACGCGCTCGCTTCGCGCGTTCGATCGCGTTACCGTCGGCGGCGGACCTGCGGCCCCATCCAGCAATCGTCGTGCCTGGAAGGCGTGGCTCGCCTTGCGAGGCAGAGCGCAGCCGTGTTCTCGATGCGTGCGACATGGCGCGCGGATTGCGCAAGACCTGGCGCAGCGCGAGGGTCGTTGTCGAGCGCGGCGAGTTGCTCACCGCCGCGGCGACGGCGCCCACGAACAGCGCCGGCGGCCTGCAAGCGCCGCCGCTCAGCTGGTCGGCATGCCCGCCGCCGGCACACTCGCTTCGCGCGTTCGATCGCGTTACCGCCGGCAGACGAGAGGCGGCGAGGCCGTGACGATGCGCGACGAAGCGCGACGATGCGCGACGGTTCGCGCGGTGTGCGCAACTTCCCGCGCACACCGCCGGCCCCCGTCAGGATCATGACAATCGCTGACGGTGCGGGCGCACGGCCCGCTGCTTGCACGATGGCGGAAGCAGGAGGATTCCCATGAAGCGTCAAGATCAACGGAAGCTGAAGCTGAACAAGGTCGCGCTGCGCCAGCTCAACGAGCCCTCGCTGAGTCAGGTCAACGGCGGCAATGGCTACCACTCGTCGTGCGGCGTGCCGTGCGGGTGCGAGCCCGATCCCTTCGCGTCGTTCCTGTACTGCGCCCCCTGAAAGGAGAGCCCTCGTGAACACGATCAACCTCTCATTCATCTCGATCATCTCGGCCGTGTCGATCCTCGGCTGCGCCGCGAACGAGACCGGACCGGTCGCTGAGGGTTCGCTCGTGGTCGCGTACGCCGACCCGGGTCGCGGCGTCGCCGCGGTGTGGGACGACGGCGTCGATCGCCTCGAGCTCCGGGCCTGGACGGACGCGTCGGGCATGGTGCGCTCGACGATCACCGATCGCGGGCACATCGTGACCCGTCTCGAGATCCCGCTGGCGGCGGCGACCGACGTCTCCGATCAGCTGGGACCGCGGGCCCGCGACGAGGCGTGGAGCAAGACCCACCGCGACGGCGATCCCAAGCGGTGGCTCCAGCTCATGCCCGTGTACGAGCAAGCGCTGGCGTCGCTCTACACCCTGACCGAAGACCTCGGCGACAGCTCGCTGCGGATGGCGCTGCCGTGGCACGAGGAGGTCCTGGCCCGCCTGGTGGTCGGCGACGCGCTCGACAGTACGGCCGATGACGCCTGTCTCGATGGTGAGGGTCCCGTCCACACCAACCTGGTGCACCGACCGGAGCTGATGGGCGTCCGCGCCAAGGCCGCGGGCGAGCGTGGCGGCGGCGCCGAGCTCCCAGCCGACGGCAGCGCCGAGCTGGCCTGCGACCTCGGTTGCTCCTGGTACGACATCTGCTGCCACCACGACGAGGCGTGCGCCGCGTGTGATCGTTGGTGGTGTGGCTGGTCGTGCACCCGCGGCTGCTCGGGGGGAGATTGCGGCGGCGGTCGCTGACGGCAGCGCGCCACACATGCGCTACGATGTGAACGCGATGCGACCAGGGGAAGCGCGGAGCAAACGCGCGTGACCGGCACGGCCTACGTCGTGGGGCTCCCGGTCGAGCAGCGCCAGCGCCTCGTCCGCGTGCTGGCGCCTGACGTCGCCGTCGAGGAGGCCACGGCGGGCGCCGCGATCACAGCCGGGTCGGTGGTGGTCACCACCGCCGCCGCCCTGGCCTCCGTGCCCTCACCGCCCGGCGGCCGGACCCTGGTGGTCGTTTTCGGCGATCCGACGCCGGCGACCATGGCGCCCGGTGTCGCCCACGTCGTCCGGCCCGAGATCGGCGATGGCGATCTCGGGCTGCTCGTGCGTTCGCTGGTGTTCCGCCGCCCGGCGGTCGGCCCGACCACGACCTCGGCCCAGCCGCCGGCCGACACGTATCAGGCCCAGCAGACCCAGCGGGCGTTCGCGCTGTCACGCCGGCTGGCGGCCGCGCACGATCTCGCCGGCCTCGAGCAGGCCGCGACCAGCGCGTTCACCGAGCTGGTCGCCGCCGATCGCGTCACCTGCCTGTTCTTCGACGGCAGCGACGGCACGCTCTGGACCGACGAGAGTCAGTCGGCCGCGGCCGCCGACGACGACGAGTCGCGCCGCGCGATCGCCGGGGTGGTCGGGTTCGCCGCCCTCACCGGTCAGACGGTCCGGGTCGACACGCTGCGCGACGATCCGCGCCACCTGGACGCGCTCGATGCGCCCGACGGAGATCCTCGCGATCGTTTGCTGATCGCGCCGGTCCACGGCAACGACGGCCAGGTCCACGCCGTCCTGGTCGCCGCCAGGACCTGGCGGCGCGACGCGTTCACCGACACCGACACGGCGATCGCGGCCGCGTTCGCCGCGCTGAGCGGTCCGTTCCTCAGCCAGCTCGCCGCCCAGCTCGAAGCCAAGGCCATGCTCGAGCCCGCCGACGACGGCCTGTTCCGGCGCGAGGCGATGGACGCGCAGTCGCTGCCACCGTGGGGCGATGTCATCCGCGTGACCCCATCGTGGCTGGGCTGGACCTACTGGGCTCTGCTCGCGCTGCTCGCCGCGAGCGTCGCCTACGTCTCGATCGGGACCATCTCCACCTACTCCAGCGGCCCGGCGATCGTGCGCGCCTCGAACCGCGCCGATGTCAGCGCCCTGTCGGCCGGCATCGTCGGCGCGGTCGTCGCCCGGCCCGGCGACACGGTGGCCCGCGGCGACGTGATCGCTCGACTCGACGACGCCGAGCAGCGCGGCAACGTCGAGCGGATCGCGCGCGAGTTCGAGACCCAGCTCCGCAACCACATGACCGATCCGGCCGACGCCGCCGCCGACGCCGCCGTGCGAGCGTTGCGGCTCGAGCTCGATCGGGCCCAGCTCGCGCTCGACAGCCGCGTGGTGCGCGCACCCGCCGCGGGCACCATCGCCGACTTGCGGGTGCGGGCCGGTCTGCGGGTCGAGCCCGGCGACATCGTCGCCACCATCGCCGACGGCTCGCAGGGGCTCGAGCTGGTCGCACTCTTGCCCGGCAGCCTGCGCCCACAGCTCGCGACCGGAATGCCGGTGCGCTTCGAGGTCCAGGGCTACCGCTACGCCTATCACACCGTCTTCATCGAGAGCATCTCGCTCGACGTGATCGCGCCGGGCGAGGCACGGCGCGTGCTCGGGCCAGAGGTCGCGGACGGCCTGCGGCTGACCGGCCCGGTCGTGCTGGTGCGTGGTGACCTGCCCGACGACGAGTTCGACCTGGACGGCCGGACCTACCAGCTCCACGACGGCATGCGAGGCACCGCCGACGTGCGGGTCCGGCGCGAGCGCATCATCTACGCGCTCGTGCCCGGCCTGCGGGGGTTGTGGTGAGCGAGATCGGCAGCGCTGGCGAGGTCGCGGATCAGGCGCTGGGCGCGCTGCGCCGCATCGGCGCCCGTCGTGGTGGTCCGATCCCGGTCGTCCCGCAGCTCGAGGCCGCCGACTGCGGCGCGGCCTGTCTGGCCATGGTCCTCGGCTTCCACGGCCAGACCACCGGGCTCGACCGCTGCCGGCTCGCGACCGGGACGACGCGCGGCACCAACGCCCTGGCCCTGATCCACGGCGCCGAGCAGCTGGGGCTGCGCGGCCGCGGCGTGCGTCTCGAGATCGAGGGGCTTCGCCACCTGCCGCGCGCCAGCATCCTGCACTGGGACTTCAATCACTTCGTCGTGTTCGATCGGCTGCGCGGCGACAACGTCGAGGTGATCGACCCCGCGCACGGACGGCGCAGCGTGCCGCTCGATCGCTTCCGCAAGCACTTCACGGGGATCGCGCTGGTCTTCGAGCCGACCGACCGGCTGACCGTGACCGCACCCGGTCGCAGCAAGGTCTGGACGTACCTCGGGCGGCTGTTCGCGCACCGGGCCGTGCTGGTGCGCGTGCTGGTCACGTCGATGATGTTGCGGCTGTTCGCGCTCGCCGTCCCCGTGCTCACCGCGATGGTGGTCGACCGGGTCGTACCCGACGGAGACCACAGCGTGCTGCTCGTGGTCGGCGTGGGCACCGGCGGGCTCCTCCTCTTCCACGGGCTCTCGTCGCTGATCCGCGCCCATCTGCTCATCCAGCTGCGGACGCAGGTCGACGTGCAGATGACCTTTGGCTTCGTCGCGCACCTGCTGTCGCTGCCCTATGCGTTCTTCACCCGCCGGTCGGCAGGCGATCTGCTGCTGCGCGTCCAGTCCAACACGCTCATCCGCGAGATGCTGACCTCCACCGCGCTGTCGTCGCTGCTCGACGGCGCGCTGGCGATCCTCTACCTGCTCGTGATCGTGCTGCTGAGCCCGGCGCTGGCCGCGACCACGGTGGCGGTCGCGGCCGTGCAGGTCGCGGTGGTGCTGCTGGTGCGGCGCCGGCACCGCGAGCTGGCCTCGCAGGATCTGGAGAGCCAGGCCCGGGCCCACTCGTACCTGGCCCAGATGATCGCCGGCGTCGAGACCCTCAAGATCGCCGGCGCCGAGTCGCGCGCCTTCGGCCGATGGTCGAATCTCTACGTCGACGAGGTCAACGTCTCGCTGCAGCGCAGCCGGTTGACCGCGGTGGTCGACACGGCCACGTCGCTGATGCAGGTGGCCGCCCCGCTGGTCCTGCTCGGGGTCGGGGCCATGCTCGTGCTCGACGGCTCGATGCGGCTGGGCACCATGCTCGCCACCACCGCTCTCGCCGCGGGCTTCCTGCTGCCGCTCTCGGGGTTGATCACGACCGCGTTGCGGCTGCAGGTGATGGCCAGTCACGTCGAACGGATCGAGGAGGTGCTGGCCAGCGAGCCGCAGCAACGCCCCGAGCAGACCGTGCGGCCGCCGCGACTCAGCGGCGCGATCGACCTGCGCGGCGTCTCGTTCCGGTACGGCGAGATCGAGCCCCTGGTGGTGCGCTCGGTCGATCTGCGCGTCGAGCCGGGGTCGACGGTCGCGATCGTCGGTCGCTCGGGATCCGGCAAGTCGACGCTGGCCGCGCTGCTCGTCGGGCTGCACCGACCGACCGAGGGCCGGATCCTCTACGACGGCTACGACCTCAACGAGCTCGACGGCGGGCTCTTGCGCCGCCAGCTCGGCATGGTGCCGCAACAGCCGTTCCTGTTCGCCGGCTCGATCCGGGACAACATCGCCCTCGCCGATCCCGCGGCTCGCCACGAGACGGTGACGCTGGCGGCGCGCCGCGCCCACGTGCACGACGACATCGTCGCCATGTCCATGGGCTACGAGACCGTCGTGTCCGACGGCGGGGGCACGCTGTCGGGCGGTCAGCGGCAACGGGTGGCGCTGGCGCGGGCGTTGCTCCTCGATCCGGCCGTGGTCGTGCTCGACGAGGCAACCAGCTCGCTCGACGCCACCACCGAGCGCGCGGTGATGGCCAACCTGCGCGGCCTGCGCTGCACCCGCATCGTGATCGCGCACCGCCTCAGCACGGTCATCCACGCCGATCAGATCGTGGTCATGGACCAGGGCCGGATCGCCGAGACCGGGACCCACCCCGAGCTCATCCAGCGGGCCGGGGTCTACGCCGACCTGGTGGCCGATCAGACCGCCGCCGCCGCCGCGAGCGAGGCCGGCCCGTGAAGGCGCGCGCGCGCTGGGTCGCGGCGGGGCTCGTGCTCGCGGCGTGCACGGGCGAACCGTCGGTTCGCGTCGAGCGCGATCGTCCACGCGACGCCGCCCCGGCGGCGCTGGACGCCGGGACGGCCGACTCGCAGGCCGGCTTCGTCGGCGTGCTGATCGCGGGCGAGGCGGTCGACATCGCCCCGCGCATCGCCGGCCGCGTTGCCCAGGTCCACGTGCGCGTCGGCGAGCGGGTCGCGGCGGGAGCGCTGATCGCCGAGATGGACTCGGCCTTGCTCGCCGAGGAGGTGCGCGCCGCGGAGGCCGCGCTGCGTGCGGTCGAGGCCGCGAGCCGTGAAGCCGACGTCGGCGTGGCCGAGGCGACCTGGCTCGTCGACGGCGAGCGAGCGGCGGTCGCGGCTGGAACCAGCCCGCGCAACAACCTCGAGGCCGCCGAGCTGGCGCTGCAGAAGGCCAAGGCGGTGGCCGATCGCGCGCGCAGCACGCTGGCCGAGCAGCGGACGCGGCTCGCCGCCGCCCAGAGCCGGCACGTCGAGACGGCGATCCGCACCCCGTTCGCCGGCACCGTCGCGATCCGCTACCGCGACGCGGGGGCCAACGTCAGCGCCGGCGCGCCCATCGTGCGGGTGGTCGGGGACGGCGAGGTCCGCCTGCGCTTCGCCGTGCCGCCCGAACGCGTCGACCGGCTCGCGGTCGGCACCGAGGTCGACGTCCAGATCGAGACCCAGCCGACGCCGCGCACCGCGATCGTGCGTTACCTGTCGCCGGTGGTCGACTCGGCGTCGCGCATGGTCATCGTCGAGGGCGAGCTGACCGCCGTGGCGAGCGGGCTGGCCCCGCTGCGGCCCGGGCTGGCGGTCACCGTGAGGCTGCGGTGACGGCGAGCTGGCGTCCGCTCCTCGACGGCGAGCTCGCCGAGGCGGCGTGGGCGGCGGTACGGGCCATCGGCGACGACCTCGCGACGCGGCCGCGCGTCGGTCGCAACCCGATCGACCAGGCGCTGTTCTGCGCCCACGCCGCGGCCGCGCTCGACGACGACGAGAACCGCGACCGCTACGACGCAGCGCTCGGCCGGGTCGAGGACCATGTCGCCGCCGGTCTCCCCAGCGCGTCGCTCTACGACGGCATCGTCGGCGCGGCCTGGACGATCCACCACCTCACCGGCGACGACTGCGAGGAGTTCCTGCTCGACGTCGACGAGCAGCTGACGGCGATGGTGGCGGATCGGGGATCGTGGACCGGTCACTACGACCTGATCAGCGGGCTCGTCGGCCTCGGCGTTTACTTCCTCGAGCGGGCCCCGCGCCCCGGCGCGCGCCGCGGACTGCACGCCGTGATCGACGTCCTCGACGAGCTGGGATCGAGGCGCGGCGGCGTCATGTCGTGGCACACGCCGGTGGACCACGTGCCGCACCACCAGCGTGCGCAGTTCCCGAACGGCTACGAGAACTGTGGTCTCGCCCACGGCGTGCCCGGCGTGATCGCGCTGATGGGGCGTGCCGCGTCCGCGCCGGATCCCCATCCGCGCGCGAGCGCGATCGCGCGCGCAGCCGACCGCTGGATCATGCAGCAACACCTGTCGTCCGAGCCGCGCGGACAGTTCCCGGCCTGGGTCGCGCCCGGGTTCGCGCCCAGACCGACGCGTACCGCATGGTGCTACGGCGATGCCGGTGTGCTCGCGGCGCTGTGGTCGGCGAGGCGACGGCTGGGCGATCCGCTCGACACCGTCGTCGACATGGCGCTCGCTTGCGTCGGGCGGCCCGTCCACCTGTGCGGCGTGGAGGATGCGGGCCTCTGCCACGGCGCGGCCGGCCTCGGTCACATCTACAACCGCTTCTACCAGGCCAGCGACGACGAGCGCTTCGGCGCCGCGGCGCGCGACTGGTTCGCGCGCGCGCTGGCGATGCGAACGCCGGGGGCCGGGGTCGGCGGCTTCCGGGTGATCGCGACCGCCGCCGACGGGAGTCCGATCCCGCGCGACGACGGCGACTTCCTGGAGGGTGCGGCTGGCATCGGACTGGCGCTGCTCGCCGCCCTGGGCCGCGACCCCGCCTGGGATCGCCTGCTGGCGTGCGACATCCCGACGGCAGCGGAGCCCCCATGAGCGGACGCGCGCCGCAGCCCAGGCTCCGTCCCACCGGCGGCTTCATCTTCCGCACGCCGGTGATGCCGTTCGCCACGCTGGCCAACCTGGGCGGTGATCGCCCGCGGCCTGCGAGCGACGTGCGCCGCGATCTGGTCGGTCTCCTCGAGGATCCGCTGGTGCGCGAGGCGGTCTTCGTGGCGTCCCCCGAGCTCGACGCGCAGATCGACGCCTCGCGCGTCGCGCCCGCCGCGCCGGACGGACAAGGCGGGGAGCGCGCGCTGGTGCGCTACGTGGCGCGGATGGCCGGACGCGCGACGCCGTTCGGGTTGTTCTCGGGCGTCTCCACCGGAGAGCTGGGCGCGACCACGCGCCTGGAGATCGGCGCTGCCCACACCCTCCGGCGCCACACGCGGCTCGATAACGACTACCTCTTCGCGGCATGCGCCGCGCTGGCGTCGGATCCGGCGCTGCGCCGCGAGTTGCCGTTCCTTCCCAACAGCAGCCTGTACCGCGCCGCGAACCGGTACCACTACGCCGAGGCC
The DNA here is from genome assembly GCA_005779305.1 of Myxococcales bacterium. Classification (GTDB taxonomy): domain Bacteria; phylum Myxococcota_A; class Polyangia; order Haliangiales; family Haliangiaceae; genus UBA2376. The sequence continues at coordinate 22,769 of SXJR01000584.1, read as the reverse complement.
CGGCTCGACGGCGGCGGCCGCTCCTACCACCTCGTCGCGGTCGATCCGACCGACTATCTCGACCAGATCCTGGCCCGCGCGCACACCGGCGCCACGCTCGGCGAGCTCGGCGAGGTCCTCTGCAGCGATCCCGAGATCTCCGGTGAGGAGGCCGACGCGTACCTCGCCGAGCTGGTGGATGCGCAGATCCTGGTGCCCGCGCTGGCGCCGGCGGTGACCGGACGCCAGCCGACCGAGCACGTGATCGAGGTGCTGCAGGGCCTCCCCGCGGGGCGCGCCTTCGCCGCGGTCCTCGGCGAAGCCCAGGCCCGGATCCGCGCCATCGATGCGACGCCGCCCGGCGCACCGACCGACCCCTACCGGGACATCGCCGCCAGTCTCGCCGGCGGCATCCCGGCCCGTGCCGAGCTGGCCAGGATGTTCCAGGTCGATCTCTTCAGGCCGGCGCCGGCGGCGAGCCTGGGACCGAAGGTGGTCGCCGCGCTGGTCGAGTCGGTGTCCTTGCTCGCGACCGTCGGCGGCTCCAGCGGCGACGACGAGACCTGGTCGAAGTTCCGGCAGGCGTTCGCCGCGCGCTACGAGACCCGCGAAGTGCCGCTGCTCGAGGTCCTCGACGAGGAGACCGGCATCGGCTTCGGCGCCCCGGCGTCGGCCGGCGCCGCAGCGCCCCTGCTGGCCGCCCTGGCCTTCCCCGGGCGTGCCGCCGATCGACGCGTCCCATGGAACCGGCGCGACAGTCACCTGCTCGGCCTCGTCACCCGGGCCGTCCGCGAGGGCGCCCTCGAGATCGCGCTGAGCGATCACGACCTCGAGTGCCTCGAGCGTCCGCCCGCGAAGCTCCCCGACACGTTCTCGATCCACTGCGCACTGGCCGCGGAGTCCGCCGACGCCGTCGACGAGGGCCGCTTCCTCCTCAAGGTCGTCGGCATTGATGCCGGCCCCGGCGCGCGGCTGCTCGGACGGTTCTGCCACGGGTCGAGCGAGGTCACCGCCATCGCCGCCGCCAGCATCCAGGCCGAGCAGGCGCTGCGCCCGGAGGCGTCGTTCGCCGAGATCGTGCACCTGCCGGAAGGCCGGGTCGGCAACATCCTGTTGCGTCCGGTCCTTCGCGAGTACGAGATCCCGTACCTGGGGACGAGCGGCGCGGCGCGCGACCGCCAGCTGCCGGTGAGCGATCTCATGGTCTCGATCGCCGGCGAGCTCGTGGTCGTGCGATCGCGCCGCCTCGATCGGCAGCTCATCCCGCGGCTGACCAGCGCGCACAACTACACCGCCCGCAGTCTCAACGTCTATCGCTTCCTGTGCGCGCTGGGCCAGCAGTACGGCAGCGGCGTTGGCTGGAGCTGGGGTGCGCTGGCCGAGGCGCCGTTCCTGCCTCGAGTGCGGCACGGCCAGCTGGTCCTCAGCCGGGTGCGCTGGCTCCTGTCGGAGCTCGACCTGGCGCCGCTCGCGGCCGCCGCGCGCGGAGCCAAGGCGGCGACGACGGCGGCGGCCCGGCGGGCCATCGACGAACGCGAGCAGGCCGCCGTCGCGGCGCTCCGTGATCGGCTGCGACTGCCACGGTGGATCGTCGTCACCGATGCCGACAACGAGCTGCCCGTGGATCTCGACAACCCGCTGTCGGTGACCAGCCTCGTCCACCTGATCAAGAACCGCCGGTCGGCGGTCATCCACGAGCTCTTCCCGGCACCCGATCAGCTGGTCGCGCGCGGCCCGGCCGGCGGCTTCGTGCACGAGCTCGTCGTCCCCTTCGCCCGCGTCGCGACCGCGGAGGAGATCGCGCTCCGCGCCGCGCCACCCCGTTCGTCGGACGCGAACAGCGATCGAGCCGCGTCGATGCGGCGCCTGCCACCCGGATCGCGCTGGCTGTACGTGAAGCTCTACGCCGGGGTCGCCGCGATCGATCAGCTCCTCCGCGACGTCGTGGCTCCAGCCGTGGACGGGCTGCGCGCCGACCGCTTGATCGAGCGGTGGTTCTTCATCCGCTACGGCGACCCGGACTGGCACCTGCGCCTGCGGTTCGAGGGCGATCCGGCCACGCTGATGCGCGAGGTCCTGCCGCGCCTGCAGGCGCTGGTCGCGCCGCAGCTCGAACGCGGGCTGATCTGGCGCGTCCAGGTGGACACCTACGAGCGAGAGCTGGAGCGCTACGGAGGTCCCGCGGGGATCGAGCTCGCCGAGCAGCTCTTCTGCGCCGACAGTGATTGCGTCCTCGACATCGTGCGCGCCGCCGAAGGCGCGGAGCGAGCCGACGCGATCTGGCGGCTGACGCTGCGCGGGATCGATCGCCTCCTCGCTGACCTCGGCTTCGCGACCGGCGAGCGGCTCGCGCTCTTGACCCGCGCACGCGACAACTTCGCGGCCGAGTTCAACGTCGACACCGCCTTCCAGCGCCGACTCGGCGAGACCTTCCGGCGGGTGCGCGCCGACGTCGAGGCCGTGCTCACCGCCGACGCCGCCGACCCGGAGCACCCGCTCGGTCCAGGCCTGGTGGCGATCGAGCGACGGAGCGAGACGCTGCGACCGATCGCACGCGCGCTGCACGCAGCCGAGGCGCAGCTGACGTCGTCGCGTGGCGAGCTCGCACTCAGCTTTGTCCACATGCACGTCAACCGCATCACATCGATCGAGGCGAGATCACAGGAGCTTGTGCTGTACGACGTGCTCCGCCGTCACTACCAGGGTGCGCTCGCGCGCACCCGCGGGAGTGCCCCGGCTTCCTGAGCCCCCCGACCGTGGACGGGACGGTCGCCGACGGGATATCGTCGGCAAAGTGCGGCAAGGGGACGCCATCATTGACCGCTATGTCCTGGAGGAGGAGTCGTCGCGGGGCGGGATGGGGGCGGTGTGGAAGGCGTGGGATCTCGAGTCCGATCACCCCGTGGCGGTGAAGCTGCTCAACGCCCTCGCTCCCGACGATATCGAGCGGTTCGGACGCGAAGCGTCGATCCTGGCCGAGCTCGAGCTGCCGGGGGTCGTCCGTTACATCGACCACGGGACCACCGTCGAGGGCGAGCCCTTCCTGGTCATGGAGTGGCTGGACGGTCAGACGCTGGGTCAGCGCCTCGAGCGCGACGGCCTCGACATGGGTCAGGCGGTCGCGCTGATCGTTTCGGTGTGCGAGATCCTGGCGCCGCTCCACGCCCACGGCGTGATCCACCGCGATCTCAAGCCGGAGAACCTGCTGATCCCGGCCACGGGCCTCGCCGACGTCCGCGTGATCGACTTCGGCCTCGCCCGCCGCGCCCGCGAGACCCACCGCATCACGCAGACCGGCGTGACCGTCGGAACCCCGGGCTACATGGCACCGGAGCAGGTCCGGGGCGAGCGCGCGGTGCTGCCCTCGGCCGACGTGTTCGCGCTGGGCTGCATCCTCTACGAGTGCCTCACGGGCTTCCCCGCGTTCGCTGGCGAGAACCAGATCGCGGTGCAATCCAAGATCTTGTTCGCCGACCCGCCGCGCCTGCGTGTGCTCGAGCCACGCGTGCCGGCGGGGCTCGAGGCGGTGGTCGAACGCATGCTGGCCAAGGCCCCGACGCTGCGCCTCCCCGACACCGAGGCGGCGCGGGCGGCGCTGGTCGAGCTCGGCCCCGTCGCGGCCGGCGCCGTCAAACGTTCGCGGTCGGAGCCACCTCCGACCGCGATGCTACGTCCGCCGGCCGCCGCCGCACCCGAGAGTCACGACCACCTCGGACTCGTCATGGCGGTCGGTAGCCGCGCCGCCGACGTGAGCAACCGGCGCACGGTCACGCCGGCCGAGGTCGGCCGACGCGAGGCCGAGCTCGACGACCTGGTGCGCCCGTTCGGCGGGCGCCCCGAGCTGTTCGACGATGGCTCGGTCGTGATCGCCTTCCCGCGCGCCGCCGCCTCGGAGCTCGCCGAACGGGCCGCCCGCTGCGCCCTGGCCGTCCAGGCCGCGCTCCCCGCCGCGGTGCTGACCGTCATCACCGGGGCGCTGGCGATCGACGAGCTCATCGATCGGGCGGCGGCGACCATCGCCCACGCCGATCTGGTCGAGCTGTTCGCCGACGGTGAACGCGTTGCTGGGATCTCGGTCGAGGCCCGTACTGCACAGCTGTTGCAGCCGCGCTTCGCGCTCCGGCACGATCCGCGGGGCTGGTGGCTCCTGCCCGGGAACCCCACGTGACCGACGGCGGCCGCGGCGAGCCGCGCAGTCCGGGAGGCCACCCGACCGTGCGCGGGAACGGCGCGCTCGAGATCAGCCCCCGCCTGTGCGTGCTGGTGATCGGAGACCAGCTGTCGTCGACCCATCCGCTCCCACCCCAGGGCAGCGTGACGCTGGGGCGGTCTCCGGCGAACGAGATCTTCGTCGACCACGCCTCGGTCTCCCGGCGGCACGCCCGGCTCACGATCGGCGGCGAGATCACGATCGAGGATCTCGGAAGCGCGAACGGTACCCGCGTCCGCAACGTGAGGCTCGCGCCCGGCGAAACCGTGACGATCTCGCCCGGTGAGGTCGTCGAGGTCGGGGCAACCCTGGTCATCATCCAGCAGGCCGTCCAGCCGGTGCGATGGCGTCGCACCTGGAGCCACGAGTACTTCGAGGCCCGCCTCGACGAGGAGTGCTCGCGTGGCGAATCGACCGGCAGCGAGTTCGCCGTCCTGCACATGAGGGCGAACCCGGGCGTGGCCGACTCCATGGTGGAGTCGGTGATGCTCGAGCTGCTGCGCTCGGTCGATGTCGTCGGATCGTACGCGCCCGGGCACTACGAGGTCCTGCTCGGCCAGACCGGCGCCGACGAGGCCGCCGCCGTCACGCGGCGCATGGTGGCGCGGCTCGCCGAGGAAGGCTGCGTCGTCCACGCCGGGATCGCGACCTACCCGGGAGATGGGCGCGATCCCGACTCGCTGATCGGCCGGGCCACTGTCCGCGCACGCGGCGAACGGGCGGCGAGGAGCGCGTCCAGCCTGGCGCCCGAAGGCGCCATGCAGAGCCTTCACAAGCTGGCCGAGCGGATCGCTGTCGGCAACATCAGCGTCCTCATCATGGGCGAGACCGGCGTCGGCAAGGAGGTCATGGCCGAGACCATCCACCGGCTCTCGCCGCGCCGCGCCCATCCCTTCCTCCGCTTGAACTGTGCCGCGCTGTCCGAGTCCTTGCTCGAGAGCGAGCTGTTCGGACACGAGCGCGGCGCGTTCACCGGAGCGGTGATGACCAAGCCCGGCCTGCTCGAGACCGCCGACAAGGGCACCGTGTTCCTGGACGAGATCGGCGAGCTGCCGATGGGCATCCAGGTGAAGCTGCTGCGCGTGCTCGAAGAGCGCATGGTGCTGCGGGTCGGTGGGCTCAAGGCCCGCGCCATCGACGTGCGGTTCATCGCCGCGACCCATCGCGATCTCGAATCCGAGTCCGAGCGGGGGAGGTTCCGTCAGGATCTCTACTTCCGGTTGAACGGGATCTCGCTGGTGATCCCGCCCCTGCGCGAGCGGGTCGGAGAGATCGAGGAGCTGGCCCGGCTGTTCATCGCGACGGTCAGCCCGGGCGGCACGGCACCACCCGAGCTGAGCCGCGAGTCGCTCGCGTTGCTCCGGCAGTACCACTGGCCGGGTAACATCCGCGAGCTGCGCAACATGATGGAACGCAGCGTGCTGCTGTGCGGTGGGACGATCATCCGGCCCGAGCACCTGCCGCTCGAGAAGATGCGGGCGGGACGCATGACCTCCACACCGTTCGCCGCGCCGATCGCACCGCCGGCCACGCCGCCCCCGGCAGTGGGATCGGTCGCCCAGGACGCCGACATCGTCGACCTCGACTTCGCGCGCGAGGCCCGGACCGCGGAACGGAAACGCATCATCGATGCGATGCGTCGGACGGCCGGAAACCAGAGTCAGGCCGCCAAGCTCCTGGGCATCTCCCGCCGGACATTGCTGAGCAAGCTCGACGTCCACAACCTGCCCCGTCCCCGGAAGCGGATCCCTTGATGTGAACAGCTTGCGCAACAGTTGTGCATCTATTGTGAATTCTCGGTGATCCCAGATTGTTGACTGACCGCGTCGCCCATCGAGTTACTGCAATAACTGTAGTCTTGATCACGAAAATCGGGTGGCTCAGGAGGTGCAGACTCACCCGAGCAGGGGGACCTCATGAAACCGATCAGGCCGATCCGGAAGCTCCAGCTCCATCGAGAAACACTCCGCCAGATGACGCCACGCCAGGTGCCACCGGCCGACCTCGCACGTGTCGTCGGTGGCCAGAGTGAGGAAGAGGCGCGGCCCAGCGACTTCTGCACGTATCGCAACTGCTGCCCCCTGATGTCCGAAGACTGACGTCACACTCGAGAACGGATCGCTCCATGAAGCCCAACCAGAAGAACCGCAAGCTCCTGCTCAACCGCGAATCGCTCCGCCAGATGACGCCGCGAAGCGTGCCGGCGGCCGACCTCGCTCGCGTCGTCGGTGGCCACGCGGAGGACGATGAGGGCTGGCCAACGGTCCTGCGGACCGACTGCTGTTGCATGATGACGTCGTTCTGACCTCGTCCTCGGCTCGCTCGCGCCATGGCGGCGGCTGGTAGATGATGCGGCTGCATGGCCTGGGCCCCGCTGCTCGACGGTGACCTGCGCGCGCGAGCCACCTCGACGATCGAGGAGATCGCGCGCGCGCTCGATCGCGAGGCGCCCGACGCCTCGCTGGGCCGCGGGTCCAGCGGCGTGGCGCTGTTGTTCGGCTACCTGGATCCTGGTGGCCCGGAGGCCGAACGTCATTTCGACCGCGCGCTCGCCGCCACCGCCGCCGCCGCGACACCGCCGTCGCTGCACCGCGGGTTCGTCGGCGTGGGCTGGGTCGGCACTCACCTCGGCCTGCTCGATCCCGACGACGATGAGCTCGACCAGGCGATCACCGCGTCGCTCGGGGACTGGGGCGAGCTCGATCTGATGAACGGGCTCGCGGGTCTGCTCGTCCACGTCCGCGAACGCTTGCCCCGGCCCGGGGCAAGCGAGACCGCGCTCCGCATCGTCGAAGCGCTGGCCGCTCGCCTGGACACCTGGGCGGGACCGCGCAGCCTGCTCGGCGTGGCCCACGGGATCGCCGGCATCGCGTCAGCGATGATCCATGCCGGCGCGGGCGCGCGTGCACGCCAGGTCACGATGACCGCGCTCGAACGAGCCCTCGTCCGCTTGCCGGAGCTCGCGCGGGTTCCGGTGTTCGGCTGGTGCCATGCCGACATCGGGTTCGGCGCGGCGCTGCTCGCGATGGCACGAACGCTGGGAGACCTGACCCTCGAACAGACCGCGGTCGCGATCGCGCGCGACGCCGCCGGTCGACATCGCCACGCGGAGGTGGTCCGCGACGCCAGCTTCTGCCACGGCGCTGCCGGCCTCGGGCACCTGTTCAACCGGATCTACCAGGCGACCGGCGACCCGAGCTGCGCCGACGCCGCCCGACACTGGTTCGCCCGCGCGCTCGAGCTCCGGACCGACCGCGGCATCGGCGGCTATCGAGCGTGGATCGCGGCGACGGGGAAGGAGCTGGACTGGCACGACGAGGTGGGCGTCGTGCACGGCGCGGCCGGGGTCGCGCTGGCGTTGCTGGCCGCGACCTCGGATCGTGAACCCGCATGGGATCGCGCGTTCGCGCTCTCGTGACGGGCGATCGCTCACGGACAGGTCGCGCGGACCGGCCGTCCGTTCTCGAGGCGGAGCGCGAAGCGACACGGACGGGCCGTCGTTGTACGGGCCGGATCGCCCCAGGGCTGCCAAACCAGCGACGTCCCATCGCCGCTCGCGGTGAGGAGCGCGCGTCCGTCCGCGCTCCACGACACGCTGGCGATGAGCCCGGCGTGCCGCTCGAGCGACAGCAGACGCTGGCCCCCGCGAACGGACCACAGTGAGACGGTCGTATCCATGCTTCCGGTGGCCACCAGCGAACCATCCGGGCTGAAGGCCGCGTCGGTGAGTCCATCGGTGTGGCCTTCGAGCGTGGCGAGCAACGCGCCGCTGCCCGGATCCCAGATCGACGCCGTCTTGTCGAGGCTCGCGGTCAACACCCGACTCCCGTCTGGGCTGAGGTCGCACGCCGTGATCGGCAGGGTGTGCCCTTCCAGGACGAACCGGCGCTGGCCAGTGACCAGGTCCCAGATCTCGGCCTGGTTGCCGTGGACGAGCACGATCATCCCTCGGTCCCGACGGATGGCGGCGCAGGTCACCGATCCGACCGCGAGCGTTCGCAGCGGCGTGCCGGTGGCGGCATCGACGAGCTGGACGGAGCTCGGCTGAGGGACGACGACGATGGCGCCAGCGTCGTCGTAAGCCGCGACCGCCGCGCCCGCGAACCGGGCCCGCCTCGCGGGTTTCGCGCCGAGCTCCCAGATCTCGATCGCATCGTCAGTGGAGACGATGGCCTCCGATCGGGAGGGCGACGCGTCCACGGCGCGAAGCGGCTGGCTGGCCGTGATCCGGTCGAGCGCCGCGCCGGTGCGCCCGTCCCAGATGCGGAGGGTGGCGTCCTCCCCGACGCTCACGATCCGCGCCCCGCCGTCGAAGTACGCGGCCGCCCGTGCCCCGTCGTGCCCGGCGATCACCAGCCGGACATCCTCGGCCGTCGCATCCCACAGCATCACCCGGGCGTCGAAGCTGGCGGTCGCGATGCGCGTCCGGTCGGGGCTGATGGCGGCATCGATCACGCTGTCGAGATGGCCGACCAGCGACACGATCTGCTGGCCGCTGCGCGCATCCCAGATCCGCGCCGTGCCGTCGCCGCTGGTGGTCACCACCCGCTCGCCGGCGGCGTCCATGAACCTGGCCGACCCCAGTGGGCCATCGTGCCCATCGAGGGAGATCAGCAGCCCACCCGTCGCGGCGTCCCACACCTTGGCGGTTCGATCGTCGCCCGCCGTCACCACCCGGCGACCGTCGCGGCTGAACTCGGCGGCGCGGACCCGCGCGGCGTGCCCGGTGAGCGTGGCCAGCGAGCGACCGCTGGTCGTGTCCCAGATCCGCGCGGTCCGATCCCAGCTCGACGTCACGATGCGCGCGCCATCGGCCGAGGCCTCGGCCGTACGCACGGCGCCGCCGTGGCCTTCCAGCACCCGCAGGAGCCGGCCGCTACGCGCGTCCCACACCCGCGCGGTCGCGTCGTCGCTGGCGGTGACGACGCGGTCGCCCGAGGCCAGGAAACGCGCCGACCAGACCCGCGCATCGTGCCCGAGCAGCCGGGCGACCGGTGCACCCGAGTCGGCCGACCACGTGCGGACCTGGCCGTCGGCGCCAGCCGTCACCACCAGCTCGCCGCTTCCGCTGTAGGCCAGCGCGTAGAGCGCAGGCCCTCCGGCGTCGAGGGTCGCGACCCGCGCGCCGGTCGCGCGGTCCCAGATCGCGGACGTGCCGTCGAGGCTCGCGGTCGCCAGGCGCCGTCCATCGGGGCTCATCGCCAGCGCGCGCACCGGTGCGGTGTGCGCCGGCAGCGTCCTCAGCTCGGCGCCGGTGGTGACGTCCCAGATGCGCGCGGTGCCGTCGTCGCCGCTCGAGGCCAGCGTACCGCCGTCGGGGCTGAACCCGACCGTGTAGACGCGGCCGCGGTGGCCGTCGAACGAGCGGAGCTGCAGGTCGAGCAGGCGCTCGGCACGGCTCAGGAGTGCGCGCAGACCGGCGTCGTCGGCGCCCTGATCACCCGCCTCGCGCAGGTACAGGTAGCCACGCATGGGGTCACCGGCCAGCATGGCCTGCCGCCCCTGCTCGGCGTAGAGCGCCGCCAGCCGTTCACCGGCGGTGTGGGCGTTGGTCTCGGCCTTGGCCCGCTCGGCCTCGGCGCGGGCCCGCTCGATCTCGGCGCCGCGGCGCTGGCGGGCGATGCGGCCGTTGAGCACGAGCACGACGACCAGACCCGCCACCAGCAACGCGAACACCGAGGCGATCGCGGTGGTCCGCGCCCGACGCGCGCGCGCCCCCTCGGCGAGGCTGGCCGCCGCGAAGGCCTCCTCGACCTCGGTGAGACCGCCGGGCTGGCGCGACCGCCACACCCGGTACTCGGCCAGCGCCTCGTCGCGCCACAGCAGGCTGCGCGGTCGGGAGCGGGCGTCCCACTGGCGGGCGGCGGCGCGAAGCTCATCGCGCAGGCGCGCCCCCTCGGCGTCCTCGCGGCGCCAGGTGACCAGCCGCGGCCACGCCGCGACCAGCGCTTCATGGATGATCTCGATGCGGTCCGATTCTCCGTCGATCTGCGAGGCGTTGAGGAGGCGAGCCGCGATCAGACGCTCGATCACCGCGGCCGCGCGGCCCTCGCCGCCACCCAGCAGCTGTTCCAGCTCGATCCGTGACAGCACCTGGCGCGTCCCTTCGCTGGTGACCAGGTGGCGGAACGCCTCGCGCACGAGACGAGCCTCCTCCGGCGACAGCTCGGTCATGACCTCCTCGGCGTGCCGGGCCAGGGCCCCGCCGACCCCGCCGACCTCCTCGTACGCCGCGCGGGTCAGCTGCTTGAAGTGGCGATCGCGTCGGCGCCACAGCTGGTCGGCGGTGAACGAGATCAGCGCCAGCGCACCGGGCTGGCCGGCGACCTCGGTGATGATGCGGGTGGGCAGCTCGCGGCTGTCGAAGCCATAGCCGGCCAGGCGTGCTGGCTCGACGAGGATGCGGCGCAGATCATCGGCCAGCGGCGTGGTCAGGACCTTCATTCCCTGGGCCAGCCGATCGCGCAGCGCGGGTAGCTCCTCGGCCCGGACCAGGAAATCGTCGCGCAAGGTGATGACCACCCGCACCCGATCCTCGGCGGAGCGCGCCAGCGACGCGATCGCGGTGGCGTAGCGCGCTTGCTCGACGGGATCGCGGCACTGCGTGAACATCTCCTCGAGCTGATCGACCACGACGACCATGGTGGTCGCGTCGCGCTCGGCGACGGCCCGCACGTGCGCGCCGAGGGACGATGGATCGGCGGCGAGCTCGAGATCCGAGACCGCCACGCCCTCGCGGGCCAGGCGCGCCTGGAGGGCAGCGAGCGGCGCCGGGCCAGGCCGCACGGTGAGCGCGCGCCAGTCGGCGGGGAGCGCGGGGATGACGCCGGCCTGGACGAACGAGCTCTTGCCCACGCCCGAGGGCCCGACCACGACCACGAGCGGCGCGACGCGCAGCCGGTTGAGGAGCGCGTCGACTTCGCGCTCGCGACCGAAGAACGCGGCCGCGTCCTCGGGACGGAAGGCCTCGAGGCCGCGGTAGGGCGCACGTTCGAGCGTCGACGGCGGCGCTCCGCCCTCGGCGGCGGCGAAGAAGTGCTCGCGAAACCACGTGCGTAGCTCGTCGTCGTGGTGCTCGAAGCCGCGTGGGATCGCGAGCAAGCGGCCTCCGTGCGGCGCGCAGCCATCGAAGAAGAACAGCTCCTCGTCCTGGCCCGGCGCCGGCGGCGCCACCTGCACCATCGGCCACAACGACACGACCGGGCGCCCGCCCCGATCGACGAGGACCGGGTGGCCATCGGTCAGCACGCGGCTGCGGCGGATCATCAGCGTCCGCGGAGAGCGCCGCAGCCCGCTCCAGCGCTCGCTCCGTCCCGCCCTGGGCACGACGACCACGTACGCGTCGAGCGCCGCCAGCTCGCTCAGCAGCTCGCCGAGATCGCGCAGACCCTGCGCGTACAGCTCGCGTCGTTGATCCTCGCTGCGACCGGCGCCGCTCTCGACCTGGGTCCGCAGCGCCAGCAGGCGATCGAGCGCGGCCGCGGCCGGCCCGTGACAGAGGGGAACCAGCTCGGGGATCGGACACGCTTCGCGGTGGGCCTGGAACGGCGCCGTCAGCGCCCGCGCCAGCTCGGTCCAGGCGCGCTGGTCGAGCCGGCCCTTGCCCAGCCGGACCAGGAGCTCGGCGAGCTCGGCGGGATCGGCGTCGCCGCTCGGTGCCGCGCGCGTCCGACATGCCAGCGCCACGACGCCGATCCAGCGGATCGCGGCGTGGACCACGTCCCAGAGCGCCTCGACCGCCTGGTGCACGTTGCGGGCGCCCTCGAGGGCCGCGACGGTCTCGGCCAGCGGTTGAGGTGCACCGAGGATGAACGCGTCGCGCAGCGATTCGTCGAGCTGTGGCAGCGTCGAGCCGTCGCCGGCGGTGCCCGCGGCCACCTCGAACGCCGCGGCCATCTCGAGCGCGGTCTGGTAGCGATCCTCGGGTCGCTTGGCCATCGCGCGCGCGAGCACCGCGTCGAGCTCGGGCGGAAACCCCGCCGGCAGCGACGGCACCGCCGCGCGCGCGTGGCCTCGCGCGATCTCGGAAACGGTACCGCCCTCGAACGGCAGCCGCCCGGTCAGCGCCTCGAACGTCAGCGCACCCAGGGCGTAGACGTCGGCGCGCGCGTCGGCGTCCGCGGCCCGGAGCCACAGCTCGGGCGCCATGTACGGCGGCGAGCCGAGGACGGCACCGGCGCGCGTCATGCGGGACTCGGCCTCGCTCGACGCGGGCTCGTCGGCGGTCCCGATCTCGCCCTCCTCGTGCGCCTTGGCGATCCCGAAGTCGAGCAGCTTGGGCAGGAGCCGTCCGGCGCGAGCCAGCACCATCACGTTGGCGGGTTTCAGATCGCGGTGCACGATCCCGCGCTCGTGGGCGGCGTGGACGACGTCGCAGATGCGCTCGAGAAGGGGCGCGAATCGGTCCAGCGGAATGGCGCCCTGGGCCTCGATGAGCGCCGCCAGCGAGGTGCCGCGAACCAGCTCCATGGCGATCCACAACACGCCGTCGGGTTCGGCTCCGAAGGCGTAGACATGGGCCGCGAAGGGATGATCGAGCCGCGACGCGAGCTGCGCTTCGCGCAGGAACCGCGACGCCAGCGCGGGCTCGGCGGTGCGCCGGGCCTTGAGCACCTTCACCACCACCTCGCGACCCAGCACCGGCTGGTCGGCGCGGTAGACCGCACCGAATCCCCCTTCGCCCAGGAGCTCGCGCAGCACGAAGTCGCCCAGCTGGCGCCCGCTGAGCGGGGCACGCTCATCCACGGCGGCGTCGGGTGCTGTCATCGACGGCGTCTCGCGGCCCACCCCCGACTATATGCCAAAAGACGCGGGCTAGAAGCCGAGCACGGCGAGCGTCCAGGCCTCGCCGTAGGTCTCGCGCGCGAAGCGCCGCATGGCGTCGGCGTCGGCGCTGGTCTTGAGCTTGTCGTAGTACGTGTCTTGCGTGTCCCACTCGAAGTCGGGGAGGACGCGGCCGGCGCGGAAGAGCTCCATCGAGCGGCGCAGGTTCCAGGCCAGGAACTCCTTGAACTGGGTGTTGCTCGCGAAATACGCCGGGTCGCCGGCCTTGACCGCCATGGCCGTCGCCAGCGCGTAGACGTTGAACTCGATCGGGCCCATGACCGCGTCGCGCCAGCCGCGCGTCCACAGACCGCTGGTGGCCATGTCGACGCCGACCTCGGCGCCATTGACGTACGCGTTCCACTCGTCCCAGATGTAGAGCGGGGTGTCGTCCCACGCCACCTGGCCGGTGATGTAGAGCGCGTAGCGCGAGCCGCGCAGGCTGGCCGGCACGTGGGCGGCGATCGCCGACTTGCGGATGCCGGGCTCGACCACGTACGCGGCCTTGTCACCGAGCACGTAGAAGGCGTTGACCCGTTCGCTGCCCTGGTGGACATACACGCGCAGGTGAGCGTGGATGCCGTGGCTGGTCTCGTGTCCGGCGGTGATGGGATCGGCGTCCCAGTACTGGTTGCCGTACGATGACGGCAGGTGGTTGGCGATGTCGGTCAGGTCGGCGCCCCAGGCCGGGTTCGACCGGCTCTGCACGTCGTTCCACGTGGTCCACACCACGCCATCGCCGGGCTGCGGGCCGGCGGGCGCGTCGGTGGTCCCGCCGCCGTCGGGCTCGCCGGTGGCAGCGTCGGGATCGCCGAAGGCGGCATCGGGATCACCGCCGGTCGGCGGCGCGTCGCCGGTGCAGGCAGCGGTGGCGAGCGCGAGGGCGAGGACGAGAACCGGGCGACCAGGTGTCCGACGCATGGGCGCATCATCGCGCCGACCCTCACGGGCGGCGCGAACCTGGGTTGCTGACAGATCGTCCCTGGCGCCCGTGCGTCCATTGGTGTATTATGAACACTATCGTGTACACGTTCTTCTTCACCGAGGCCTCGCCGTTCTCGCAGTGGCACCGCTGCCGCTTCGAGGTCGGCGGTGACGTCTTCACCTGCGCCGAGCAGTACATGATGCACGGCAAGGCCCTGCTCTTCGGCGACACGGCCGTGGCCGCGCAGATCCTGGCCGCGGATCACCCGCGTCAGCACAAGGCGCTGGGCCGCAAGGTCACGCCCTTCGACGACAAGATCTGGCGTCGCGAGCGCGAGTCCATCGTGATGGCGGGCAGCCGCGCCAAGTTCACGCAGGACGAGGCGCTGCGCGCCACGCTCCTGGCCACCGCCGGCACCACGCTGGTCGAGGCCAGCCCCTACGATCGGATCTGGGGTATCGGCCTCGCCGCCACCGATCCGCGCGCGCAGGATCCGTCGACGTGGCGAGGCCAGAACCTGCTCGGTCAGATCCTCACCCGCCTGCGTGACGAGCTGCTCGCGGGCGGCTGAGCGCGCTCACGCGGTGGCCGCGCGCACGCGCCGCCACCACCCGACGCCGCCGCCGACCGACATGGCCAGGAACAGGATCAAGATGCCGATGCCGATCGGGCGGGTGCTGGGCTGGCCCTGGATCCAGAGGAAGCCCCACCAGTCGAGCCGCGCCGCCTTGTAGAACGGCTCGATCTGCGGCATGTCGAGCCGCGTGTAGCGGCGCCACGGCGCCGACGGCTGCGCGTCGCGATACGCCTCGCCGTGATTCACGAGCATCCACGCATGCCCGGGGATGGCGGCGAAGGGCGGCAGCCAGTGGTGGCCGCTCATGTCCTCGAAGCAGGCGTCGCACAGGCCGAACTCGTTGAGCTTGGTCGGCGTGCCGCTGCGCTCGGGGTTGCCCAGCCACGACAGGCGCACGTTGAGCGCGATGCGGATCCAGTGATCCCAGTAGAAGGCGATGCCCAGGACCTGGACCACGAAGCCGAACGCCACCAGCGCTGCCGCCGCCGCGCGCAGCGCACGCGAGCGAGCGATCACCGGCCACCCCGACACCACCGCCGGGACCATCATGAGCGGCACCAGGTAGGTGAGGTAGCGCGGGCCCCAGCACCAGTCGCCCGACCAGATCAACATGCAGGCGTAGAACAGGAGCGGCGGCAGCCCGACGAACACGAAGGCGCGAGCGGCGCCGCCGTGCTCGCGCGCGAAGCGTACCGACGCCAGCACGCCGATCACCAGCGGAGGGCAGTAGAGGAACAGGCTCTTGCCCGGCGACAGGAACAGGCCCCACAGCCCGTGCCACGGCCAGGCGCGCAGCAGCGAGATGGTCTCGCCGTAGCCGGTGTCGAGCGGATCGCCCCAGCGGACGTAGTTGTAGACCAGGAAGACGATCACGCCCGGCACGGCGCTCAGCAGCGACCAGGCCACGACCCGGACCAGCGCGGCCCGATCGCGACGCAGCGCGATCAGGAGGTGGCCCCCGCCTCCGAGGAGGGCCAGCGCCAGCACCGCCTTGGTGTTGAGGACGAGCGCGGCCCAGGCGCCCAGCGCCAGGGCGTTGCGCCGCACCGGCGCGTCGACCACTGCCAGCAGCGCGCCCGTGAACCCGAGCACACTCGCCGCCTGCATGATCTCGGAGTACGGCGAGCGCGCGTAGACCAGGATCATCGTCGAGAACGCGAGCACGAGCGTGCCGGCGCTGGCGGCCGCGGCCGAGGCGCCGAGGCGCCGGCACATCCCGAAGAAGAGCATGCAGGTGAGCGCGCCCATGAACGCCGAGGCCAGGTGGCTGGTCACCACCGTGACCAGCTTGGACTCGGGGTCAGCGCGATCGGTCGTGGCGTTGCGCAGCCAGACCCCGGGCACGTGCACGATCGAGGGCCCGAACGCGTACTGCGAGTAGACCTTGCCGTCGGGGCCCTTGTGGCTCATCGGCGGCCACTCCGACTTCACCGACACCCGCTGGGTGTTGGCGAGGTTCTCGGCGACCTCGTACATGATGCGCGCGTCGGCCCACGGCGGCTCGCGGCTGCCGACCAGCAAGAAGCAGCCGGTCAAGCAGAGGAGGATGGCGAGGCGAAGACGGAGCGGAGACGCGCTCACGGACACGTGTGTAGCGCAGTCGAGCTGGTGCGGGGCGGATTGCTGGTGCTGATCGGCTCGGACATGAAGTCGGCGCCGTTGTCGTTGGTATCGACGCAGACGTTGCCGCGGCCGAAGGCCTCGTTGTAGCCGGGGCCGCCGAAGAAGCCGGCGGCCTCCTTGCACGGCGCGATGTAAGCGCCGAACAGATCGACGGGTCCCGTCGGGCACGTGTCGGGAGCGATGGCCGAGGTGCTCGACACCAGCGCCACCGAGGTGCCGTTCTCGATGTCGACCGCGGTCCCGGTGAGGTACGGCGTGGGCAGGTCATTGCCGTCGACGGGGTTCGCCGCCTGGCCGAGGCGCACCAGGACGTAGCTGTTGCCGGCGATCGATCCCGACAGCGGCCACGTGATCCAGGTCGAGGTGCCGACCGCGCGAACTTGCAGGGTCCAGCCGACGAGCGAAGTCGCCTGGGTGCCGCGGTTGAACAGCTCGACGAAGTCGTGGTCGTAGCCGTTGGCCGCCATGCCGCCACCTGTGTAGACGCGCGAGATCACCACTGACGCGGTGCCCGACCACGAGCGTGGAGCTTATCGCGAACGTCTCGCCTCGCGTGGCAGCTCATGCGTGGCGCTCGACCTGGACCCGCGCGTCGTTGTAGCAGGCGCCACCGGCGAAGTCGGTCGTCGTCGGCGGGATGAGGGCGTTCGACGACTGGCCGTTGCGGGTATGGAACCGCCACAGGCCCTTGGTCAGGACCACCACGCCGTCGCGCACGTGGGCGCTCAGCTTGGCGCGGCACACGACCTCGCCGAGCTCGTTCCAGATGCGGATCGCGTCGCCGTCGGAGATGCCGCGGGCGCGGGCGTCGGCGGGGGCGAGCTCGGCCGCGGCCTCGCCCTTGCGCAGTTGCCCGAAGGTCGAGCTGATCTGCTGCGAGATCGCCGGCGAGATCAACGCCAGCGGGTGGCGCTCGGTGCCGGGGTCGGCCTCGTAGTGGTAGAGACCACCGCGGGCCTCGGCGTCGAGCGCGGCGGGCACCAGGTCGATCTTGCGATCGGGCGTGGCCGGCGCGAGATCGACGAACAGCCGCGGCCGCTCGATGGGCGGCGTGGCCACGCCGTGCTGGTCGAGCTGCGCGCGCAGGCGGCCACCGGCGTCGCCGGAGAAGATCGCGGCCGCCAGCTCGTCGTCGGTCATGGCGTCGCCGTCGCGCCACAGCCCCAGCTTCTCGAGCAGCGCGCCGAAGACCTGGTTGTTGCTGCGCGCCTCGCCGGGCGGCGTCGCCACCGCGGCCGAGTCGTAGAGGCGCATCGAACCGTAGCCGCGGCGGATCTCGCGATGCTCGAGGAACGCGGTCGCCGGCAGCACCACATCGGCCCAGCGGCAGGTGTCGGTGAAGACCTGCTCGTGGACGACGGTGAACAGATCGTCGCGGGCCAGGCCGCGCACCACGCGGTTCTGGTCGGGCACGGTCTGGGTCGGGTTGCAGTTGTAGACGAACAGCACCTCGACCCGCGGCGCACCGTCGGTGAGCGCCGAGCCGAGCTCGACCATGTTCACCGCGCGAGTCGCCGGCTCGGGCGTGGCGATGCCGGCCTCGGCGCTCACGCCCCAGCCGGCCTCACCGTTGGACATGGTGTAGCCGCCACCGCGCACGCCGAACTTGCCGGCCACCGCCGGCAACGCCAGCACCGCGGCGACCGCCGAGCCGCCGTTGCGGTTGCGCTCCATGCCCCAGCCGGCGCGGATCACCGCCGGCGACGTCTCGGCGTACAGGTCGACGAAGCGGCCGAGATCGAGATCGCTGAGGCCGGCCTCGGCGGCGGCCTTGCCGATCGTCCACGGCTCGGCGCGGCGGCGCAGCTCGTCGGCGCCGCGGGTGTGCTCGGCCAGGAAGCCCTCGTCGGCACGACCGCTGGCGAACAGCTCGCGGATCACCGACAGGGCGACCGGCAGATCGGTCCCCGGCCTGACCGCGAGGTGCAGGTGGGCGCGGCGGGCCAGCGGCGTACGGCGCGGATCGACGACGACCAGCTTGGCCCCGCCCTCGATGGCGCGCTCGATGATCGGCACCAGGTGGATGCCGGTCGCCGACGGGTTCATGCCCCACAGGACGATCAGCTTGCTGTCGGCGTAGTCCTCGAGCGCGGTCCCCGGCACGGCGCCGTACAGGCTGCGCGCGGCCATTCCCGACGGGAGCGCGCACAGCGTGCGCAGGCAGCGGCTGGCGCCGAGCCGTCGGAAGAACCGTGTCGCCAGCGCGCCCTCGGTGAGCCAGCCGTTGGAGCCGCCGTAGTGGAAGGGCAGGATGGCTTCGCCGCCGGCGCGATCGCGGACCTCGCGCAGGCGCTCGGCGATCACGTCGAGCGCCTCGTCCCAGGTGGCGCGGCGGAAGCGGCCCAGGGCGGTGCCGTCCTTGGCGCCGACCCGGATCATGGGATGGCGGACGCGATCCTCGCCGTACAGATGGTCGGCGATGTTGCGGACCTTGGCGCAGATGAACCCGTCGGTGATCGGCGTGCGGGTGCCGCCATCGACCCGCTTGACCCGCCCGTCGACGACCTCGACCTCGAGACTGCACAGGTCAGGACAGTCGAGGGGACAGGCGGACTGCAGCGTGGCCATCGCGTTCTTATAGCCCGGCCGGGCCGAGGGCGTACGTCACAGCTCGCCGCCGATCGACAGCACCAGCCCCCTGGCGCCGCCCGGCGCGGGCGCGACCTGCGGCTGCAGGCGCGGCAGCTTGGGCGCGTCGAGGTTGCGGGTCAGGAACGCCCCGGCGCCGAGGCCGAGCGCCATGCCGGCGAGCGCGAAGTGGGCCTGTTGCTCGTTGCGCTCGACCGGCTGGTCCTCGGCGTTCTGGACATAGCCCGAGTGCACGGCGAGCCCGGTGGCGATGCCGGCGAGGCCGGCCAGATCGATCAGCGCCACGTGTTTGCGGCTGTAGTCGAGCGATCGCCCGAGCAAGACGCCGCCGACCACGCCCAGGTTGGTGCCGCCCAGCACCATGGCCGCGCCGACGCGATCGGAGGCGTTGAAGACCTGGGTGAACCACAGCCCCGAGACCAGGCCCCACGACGCGCCCGAGTTGAGCAGGGCGGCGTCGCCGGCAGTGAACGCGAAGCGATCGGCGGTGAAGACGGCGAACCCGGCGCCGACGCCGGTGCCGACCAGCGCGCCCACCCAGCCGGCATCGGGGTCGGCGGTGGCGAGCAGGCCGATGCCGGTGCCCTCGACGGCGCCGATCATGCCGCTGGTGATGATGTACGAGCTCGAGCCGAGGTCGATGCCCTCGTCGTAGATGAAGTGAGTGCCGGCGCCGCCGATGGCGAGGCCAGCCAGCCCGCCCAGGAAGCCCAGCCCGTCGTCGTCGGTCGAGCCGCCGACCGCGGCGGCCCCGATCACCGTGCCGGCCAGCGAAGCGGCGATGAGGAGCTGGGTCTTGCCCGACGACGGCGGACGATCGAGCGAGACACCGATCTGGCGGGTCTCGTCGGCCAGGATCTCGACCGACTCGCTGCGGCTGATGAACCCCTTGGCCTCGACGCGGACCTCGTGGGGCCCGATGTCGACGGCGCCGCCGTAGATGCCGAGGCCCTCGAACTTGTCGTCGATGTAGATGCGAGCGTCGCCGGGCACGGTCTGCACCCGCAGCGTGCCGCGCCGCGGCTGGAGGCGGAACGAGAAGCTGTAGGGCTGGCCGATGCCCAGCGCGATCTGCTGGCGGATGGTCTCGTAGCCCGGCTTCTCGACGAGCAGCGTGTACGCGCCGGCGACCGCGCTGAGGCGCTCGCCGTCGCGCTCGGTGGCGACCGGACCGGCGTCGCTGGCGATGGTGACGGTCGCGCCGCGCGGCTCGGTGGCGACCGTCACCGTCGACTTGAGCTGGCGTAGCACCTCGATGCGCGCCGAGAACTTGGCCCGCTCCTCGTTGGCCCAGGCGTCGTCGGCGGGGCGGCCCGACAGGGTCAGCACGTAGCGCTCGAAGTAAGCGACGGCCCGCTCGTACTCGACGAGGCGCTCGTACGACTGACCGATGTCCTTGAGCACCTTGCCGGCGAAGGTCGGCACCAGGCAGTAGCCCGACACCAGCTCGGCGATGGCGCCGGCGTAGTCGCCCTGGACGTGCAGCACCGAGCCGCGGTCGTAGCGCTCGTTGAACATGGTGCCGAGCCTGGGCGTCGGCAGATCCGGCGGCGGCGGACAGTCGTCGATCTCGAGGCGCAGGCGGCGGGCGCCGATGTGGCCGGTGTCGGCGTCGTCGTCGGCGCCCTGGCCGGGTGGCTTCGAGGGCTGCGCGATGGCCGCGGTGGCGGCGAGCAAGACCGCCGTGACCAGGACGCATCTCATGGCTGAGACGCGTGCTAGCCCGCGCGCCACGTTCACTTCGGCGTTCCGTCGGGATTGAACGGGCTGCCGCCCCAGTCGCCGCCGGCCGAGCCGCCGCCCGAGCCCTTGTCGCCGCCCGAGCCCTTGTCACCGCCCGAGCCCTTGTCGCCGCCGGGCGGAGGACGCTTGATGATCTTGCGCTCCTGGCCCTTCTTCACCTTCTTGAGCACGCACTGCACGGTGGTGCCCTGGTCGGTGGCGGGGCGGATGTTGCACTCGGCCTCGTCGTAGCCATCGAGCGAGGCGACCAGCTTGATGGTCTCGCTGGTGAGCGGGAACGGCCGCTCGATGGGCGACTTGCCTAGCGGCCGCGAGCCCTCGAACAGGAGCGCGCCCGGCGGGTCGGTCTCGACCTTCACCGTCACCAGCGTCACCTGCGGGGGGCCGGCGTCGATCGCGGCCGGCTGCCCGCCGCCGGCGTCGACGACCACCGCGGGCGCGGTCGTGCCCTTGGTCTTGTCCCCGTTGTTCATCGTGGTGGTCACGGTCAGGGCCACGGCGGCGACGATGCCGGCGATCACGGCGACCCAGGCCACGAGCCGCAGCCCGCTGCGCTTGGGCAGATGGCGTCGCGGGCCGGTGATGCGCGCGCGCTGGGTCGAGTGGGTCGGATCGTCGGCGAGCGTGCTCAGATCGGCGAGCATCTCGGCCGTGGACTGGTAGCGGGCCTCGCGATCCTTCTCCAGGGCCTTGAGGATCACCGCCTCGATCTCCTCGGACAGCTCGGGCCGGTACGAACGCGGCGGCTTGGCGGTGTCGTTGAGCACCTGCGAGATGATCGACAGGTAGTTGATGCCGGTGAACGGCACCCGCCCGGTGGCGAGCTCGTACATGATCACGCCGAGCGCGTAGACGTCGATGCGGTGATCGAGATCCTCGTCGCCGCGGGCCTGCTCGGGCGACATGTAGAGCGGCGTGCCCAGCACCATGCCGGTCTGGGTCAGGCGGGGCGAGTCCTCCTCGCCGGCGTCCGACGCGCGCAGCGACTTGGAGATGCCGAAGTCCACCACCTTGACGAAGTCGCGCTCCTTGCGCTTCAGGAGGAAGACGTTCTCGGGCTTCACGTCGCGGTGGACGATGCCCTTGGCGTGGGCGGCGCCCAGCGCCGACGCCACCTGGAAGGCGATGTCGACGATGCGGGCCTCGGGCAGCGGGCCCTCGCGCGAGAGCAACTCGGCCAGCGACTCGCCCTCGAGGAACTCCATGACCACGAAGGTCCGGCCATCCTCGGTGTGGCCGAAGTCCGTGATGTCGATGATGTGCTCGTGGCCGATCGACGAGGCCAGCCGCGCCTCCTGCTCGAGGCGAGCCACCACCTGCTCCTTGCGGGCGTACTTGTCGAGGAGGACCTTGACCGCGACGCGTTTGCCGATGAGCGTGTGCTGGGCCTCGTAGACCGCGCCCATGCCGCCCTGGCCGATCTTGCGGGTGATCGAGTAGCGGCCAAGGAGCGTGGTGCCGACGATGTCGTCGCGGTTGGGTGCGACCAGCACCGACGAGGCCGACACCTCGGGCTCGGTGTGGTCCCCCGACATCGACGCCGCCATGGCGACGGCGGTGTCGGCGGCGCCCATGAGATGCGACTCTCCGACGGTGCCCGGTTCGCTGCGCACCTTCGGTCGCGCGGAGACGGCGGCGCGCGCGCCACTGTCGCCGGGCGAATCGTCGCCCTGGCCTCGTCCGTTCATGGGTCCACCGAAATGCTACGGGCCAGGGGGGGACAAGTCAACGACGGGACGTGTGGCAGGAGTCAGCAACCCTGCGACCTCGCAGGGAGTTCGAGGGTTGCCTGGCCCCGACCGGGTGATCAGTAGCGGTAGTGGTCGGGCTTGAACGGGCCGTCGAGAGGCACGCCCAGGTACTCGGCCTGGACCTTGGTGAGCTGGGTCAGCTTCACACCCACCTTGGCAAGGTGCAGGCGGGCCACCGTCTCGTCCAGCTTCGTGGGCAGCACGGAGACCGGACCAGGCGCGACGCTCATGCCGGTCATCTCGTCCTGGCCGACGGTGGCGTTGGTCCACAGCGCCATCTGAGCGATGGTCTGGTTGGAGAACGAGTTCGACATCACGAACGAAGGGTGACCGGTGGCGCAGCCCAGGTTGACCAGGCGGCCGCGGGCCAGGAGCGTGATGCGCTTGCCGCTGGGGAAGATGAACTGGTCCACCTGGGGCTTGATGTTCTCTTCCTTGATCTCCTTGTTGCCCTCGAGCCAGGCGACCTGGATCTCGCTG
Source organism: Myxococcales bacterium (assembly GCA_005779305.1). Lineage (GTDB taxonomy): Bacteria > Myxococcota_A > Polyangia > Haliangiales > Haliangiaceae > UBA2376. The sequence continues at coordinate 69 of SXJR01000584.1, read as the reverse complement.
TCGACGTGGCCGCTGGTGGCGAGGATCGCCTCGTCCTTCATCGCCATCATGTGCTCGCTGCGGATGACG
>SXJR01000583.1 GCA_005779305.1 Myxococcales bacterium | reverse complement strand
GTCTCGCCGGTGATCAGCACCGTGGCCTCGGTGCGCGCGATCTGATCGACCAGCTCGAAGGTCTGGCGCATGACCACGCTGGCGCCGACCATGTTGCCGAAGCGCGAGCCCTGCCACAGCGGCATGGCCACCGCGTCGGGCAATGGCTCGAAGCGCAAGGTGGTGTCGGCGATCCGGATCTTGGCGCCCGGGGTCAGGTAGATCTCGACCGCGCGCATGCCGTGGACCCAGGTGCCGTTGGTCGACGACAGATCGCGCAGCCGGTAGCCGCGATCGTCGAGCCGGACCTCGCAGTGCAGTGCCGACACGCCGCGATCGGTCAGGACCACGTCGGCGTTGCCGCGTCCGATCAGGAACACCGGCGCGGCCAGGTCGAAGCGCGTGCCGGCGTCGGGCCCACTCACCACCTCGAGCCGGCAGGTGCGGACATGGACCTGGTCGCCCTGACCCTGGCGGGACGTGGCCCACGTCGCGGTGCCGAGCTCGGCTTCCGCCATCGACCGGAGCGTATCACGCTCGTGTCCTTCACCAGCGTCGGCGCTCGGGCTCGGGCCCACCACGCTTCAGCGGCAGGCGATCCGCTCGGGGCCCAGATCGAGGCTCTTGACCAGCGCGTCGTGGTTGCGGGCGTTTGCAGCCGGACAGATCTGCTGGGCGCGGCTGGCGCCGCCGTACTCGACCTGGAAGACCGCCTTGCCGGCGGCGATGAACGGAGCCAGCATCCCGCACTCGCTGTACTGCTCGCACTGCTCGTTCAAGGCCCAGTCGAAGTCGCCGACGAGGACGGCGATCTGATCGAGATCGTTCTTGAGCCCGATCGAGAGGCCGCGGGCGTGGGCCTCGCGGGCCAGGAAGCGGTTGTAGTCGAGCTGGTCGGCGCCGGTGAGGGGGAAGCCCGTGGCGTTGGTGTAGCCGTCGACGTTGTCGGGCTCGACCCCGTCACAGCGTTTCTGGCGAGCGACATCGAGGCGGGCCACCATGATGCTGCGCACCCCGGCAGCGCGGACATCGAGCCACTTCTCGTCGGGCCAGCCGTCCATCACCCGGCCGATCGCCGCCGCCGGGAACTGCCCGCTGTCGGGGCGGCCAGGTTCGTACGAGCCGGCCGAGAAGTAGCAGACGACCTTGCGACCGGACGCGCGCAGCGCGTCGATCTGGGCCTGCGAGGTGATGAACAGATCGACGTCGTACATGGCGACCGGGTAGGACGTGTTCAGGGTCCCCGAGAGCTGCCATTGCCAGCTCGTCCCCGGGGCTGGTCGCCACCAGCCGGTCTGTGGTGGCTGGGTGTTCGCCTCCAGGCGGGCGCTGCCCCATTCGGTCTGCCCGTCCACCAGCGTGCGCTGGATCGACGCCGTCGCGAAGCCGGCGGCGCTCACGGTGATGGTGACCGGCCCGGGCGCCAGGCCGGTCAGGCGGTAGAAGCCGTTGCCGTCGGCGACGGCGGTGGCACCGGTCGAAACGCGCACCGATGCACCGGCGATGCGATTCGAGGAGTCGGCGCCCTGGTAGACGACGCCCTGGAGGATCGAGGTGCCGGTGTTGGCGCCCGCCGCCGACAGCGAGAAGCTGGCCCAGGTCTCGGCGCCCGTGGAAAAACGGGTGATCGAGCGCGGTTGGTGGCCGGCGGCGGTGGCGGAGATCGTGATCTCGCCGGCGGCGACGCCCTCGAACACGAACAGACCGCTGGCGCCGGTGGTGACGCTGCGGGTGCCGAGGTTCACGGTGGCGCCGGCGATGCGAGCGCTGGTGTCGCCGCCGGCATAGAGCACGCCCTTCACCGTGCCGGTGACCGGCGGTGGGGGCGGCGGCGGCGGCGGCGGCGCGCTGCCCGCCTCGGCCAGGATCGCTCCGAGCTGGGCGAAAAGCGCGTCGCCGGGGCAGGACGTGTCCTTGAGCTCGCGGTGCGCCTTCACGTGGGCGCGGTCGAGCTGGATGCCGTGCTGATCGGAGAGCCCACCGACCAGCGCGCCCAGGCTCGTCACCTGGGCGGCGGTGATCGGCGTGGCGTCATGGGTGCCGATGACGGCGACACCCAGGTTGCCGGTGTTGTTGCTACCGCCGGCGTGCGCGCCGTGGAGGTTCGCAGGTCGGCCTTCCCACAGCCGCCCGTCACGTGACTGGAGGTAGTGGTAACCGACGTCGCACCAGCCGTTGACGTCCATGTGGTAGCTCTGGATGTTGCGCAGCCGTGCCTCCGGGGAGAGGCCGTCGCTGGTCGGCGTCTCCGAGTGGTGGATGGTGACGCGATAGGGCGAGGCGATGGCCGACGTGCACCGGGTCGCGCGGGCGCCCCACTCGGCGCGCGGATGCACCGTCGCGCCGCCGACGTCCAGCGCGTAGAGCGCGCCGGTGCCGCCGCTCTCCTCGCCGTCTTCGATCGCGTCGGTCAGGAGCGACGGGAGGAGCTCGAGGCGGAGCCAGGTGGCGGTGCGGCCGCCGATGCCACGAACCCGCCACCAGCGGGCCGGGGGCCCGCTCACCCCCCGCTGTCCGACGAATCCCCCGGTGGCCTCCAGCTCGACGTGGCCGATCTCCAGGGGCTGCCACGGCGACCAGGTCATGCCGTCGACGCTGGTGGCGATCTCGAACGCGCCGGGATGGTCGCCTTCCCAGATGGCTCCGACGCGGACGAAGCCGCCGGGGCTGGCGTGCCGGGGCGAGGTCGCCAGCTCCTCGGTGAGCGCCGCGCCTTCGAGCTGGATGATGGTCCCGTGGGTGTCACCGTCGGAACCCGTGGTGTCCTCGACGGTGACCTCGCACGCGGCCGCGGCGAACGCGGTGACCAAGGACGCGACAACGGCGACGGTGCGGCGCATGACCGGGGCGGAGAGCAGGCGGCGTGCCGCGTCGCAAGTGCGCGAGGAGCTTCACGACCGGGTCGGTCGCTGTCGCCCCAGGGCAGCAGCCGGTGCAACTGCCTGTGGTCAGCGCCAGAGCGCGAACAGCAGATCGACCAGGGCCGTGCCTCGGTCGTTCGCCGGGGCGTGCTTGGCGGCGTGGGTCGACGAACGCGCCGCCATCATCGCGGTGAACTGGGCGTTCTGCTGCTCGCGCTTGATCGCTTCCTTCTGGCGCGCCAGCTCCTTCCTCTCGGCGTGCTCGAGGCCGCCGTTCATCACGAACGTGATCACCGCCGGCAGCTCGCCCGGATCGAAGAATGCGCCGTGGGGCTTGCACACATCGATGATCACGCCCGAGCCGGTGCTGAATTGCTTGCGGTTCATGATCGTCGCGCACACCGGGCACTTGATGTACATGCGGGCGCCGGGCGGGTTGAGGAAGACCTCGGCCCGCGGCACCACCGCCAGGATGGCCTCGGCCCGCGCCTGCTGGCGATCGTTGACGACGCGGAGGACGGCGACGTGATCGAGGAAGACGCCGTGGCAGTCGTCGCACTCGTCGATCACGAGGTCGCCGACCGGGCGCGCCGCCATCGGCAGGTTGCAGCGCGGGCACGGCCGCTCGGGCTGGCGTGCGCCGTCGGCGACGTCGGCGAGCAGGCTGCCGCACGCCGGGCAGTGCTTGTGACCGTCGAACGCCCGCGACAGGCAGCGGCCGCAGCTGCGCAGGAGCAGCGGCGCCGTGCAGTGCGCGCAGGTGCGGGCGGTGGCGGCGACTGGCGCCGCGCAGCGCGGGCAGCTCAGCATCCCGGCGAGGTCCGAGGCGGTCATGGGCTCAACTATGTCGCCAATTCCAGGCATTCTCCACGGGATGCGGAATCTCCCGACTCGCGGGGCTGGCGTCGAGGCGACGCCGCGCCGCGCGCTCGCACGCCGGAGCGCGTCAATGCGCCCGGGCTACGAGGCCGATAGCAGGTCGGCCGCGGCGATCGAGGCCGTGACGCGCTCGCGGAAGAGCGCGTAGACGACGCTGCCCGCCGGCAGGTCGAGGTCGCCGCGGGCGAGGGCGGCCAGGACCGGGCCGCCGCCCAGCGCGTCGGCGAGCGTGGCCGGTTCGCCGCCCTCGCCCCGGCGCAGGCGGGCCAGGAAGGTCGCCGTGTCCTCGCCGGGGGTTCGGCGGTGGCGCCGGACGCCGTCGTCGCCACGGAGCCATACCCGCTGGGCGCGGGCGGCGGCGTGGAGCAGCGCCAGGTCGTACATGGTGGTGCGCACGCCGCTGGCGAAGTACGCGATCATCTCGGGGCACATGCGGCCGAGATCCGCCTTCGAGGACTCGACGTTGTTCATGTCGAGCTGGCCCTTGGCGTGGACGTCGAGCCAGTGAAGCGTGTCGTGCTCCAGGTCGATCACCAGCGGCGCGAACACGCCGTTGTCGCCGGCGAGGTCGAACTTGAGCTCGACGGTGCGCGGATCGAAGTGCAGGCCGTCGACGTCGTCGCGCAGCATGACGCCGGCGAAGGCGCGGGTGAGCTGGCTGAACGACATGCCGCGGTAGGCGTTGACCACCATCACGGCGTAGCGGGCGCCGGCGGCGCGGGCACGAACCCGATCGATGTCGACCAGCTCGCTGGCGCCGTCGGGCCAGGGTGCGTCCTGCCGATCGCCGGCGCTCCTGGCCACGTCGCCGACGCCGGGCGCGTTCCAGGTCAGCTGGTAGTACGAGCACACGCCGATCGGCTTCCAGGCCGCGTCGGCGAAGTGCACCGACAGGTCGAGGTCGGTCGTGCGCGCGCCGGTTGCGGGCTGGCACCAGTGGAGGAACAGGCGGACGATCTTGCCCTCGGGGACGTGGATCCGCGAGCCGCGGGGCAGGGCGACCGCGCCCCTGGCGGCGGTGCGTTCGTTGAACGGCACCACGATGTCGCGCAGGCCGTGATCGACGAGGGCGTCCTCGAACGCCGGCTTGGCCGCGAAACGGCGCAGGAGCTCGCCGGTGGCGGCGCGCTCGATCGGGGCGATGGCGTCGGCGGGCAGGGGCGGGCGGCGATCGCGCTCCGAGACGCCCTTGGCGACCTGACCCTTGGGCCAGTACATCCGCACCGGCAAGGGCGCCTGACGCAGCGGCAGGAGCGCGCGCAGGGTGAGCAGCACTGGCGTCGACATCTTCTCGACCGACGTCGTGAAGGCGTCGGCCACCGCGGCCACGGCGCCCGGATCGTCGCCGGCCACACGCAGCGCGTGATCGATGCGGCGGGCCAGCTCGCCCGGCCGCTGGCGGAGGAGCGCGACCATCGCGGCCGCGTCGCCGGCGGCGGCGGCGGCCTCGACCCGGGCCGCGAAGGTCTGGAAGGCCGGCGCCGGCGTGCCGTCGGGGTTGTTGCCGCGGATGATGGCGAAGGCGCGGGCCACGCCGGGGAAGCGCGACGCGTACTCGCCGGGATGGAGGAACTCTCCGAGCCACACCCAGTACGACGCGTAGCGGAGCATGTCCTCGGCCAGCGAGTCCGGCGCCATGCCGTCGAGCAGCTGGAGCAAGGCGCGGCGCAGCGGGCGGCGCAGCTTGGCCACCTTGAATCGGCGCACGGTGATCGGCACCGAGACCGTGCGGGTGCGCAGGAACGGCTTGTTGCTCTGCATGCCGAGGATACGCAGCACCCGCGCCCACGCCGGCACGTGGGCGTCGACGATCGACACCTGACGCCACTGGGTCTCGCCCTGGAGCGCGGCGCTCGCGCCCGAGTAGACGGCGAGCAGACGCAAGACGTCGGTGGCCGTACGCAGGTGACGCCGCGCGGCCGGCAGCACGGCGTCCGGCGAGCACTCCCGGAACAGCGTGCCGAAGATCGTGGCCAGGTTCTCCTTCACGACGATCTTGTCGGGTAGCCATGCGACCACGCTGGCGCCGCGCTCGCGCACGAGGATGACCAGATCGGTCACGTCGGCCGGCGACATGGCCTGGGTGCGGGCGCAGAAGCTGTCGAACAGGGCGCGCGTGCTGGCCTCGAGATCGGTGCCGAGATCGAGCAGCTTGAAGCGGACCTTCTCGACGCCGCGGACGCGCTCCGGCGCCTCCTTGAAGAACGGTGAGCTGCGATCGACGGCGCACTCGCAGGCCGGACACGCGCTGTAGCTGCTGCCGTCGAAGCAGCGATCGCAGATCACGTGGGTGCACGGCGACAGCACGTGGGTAGTGCCGGTGCGGCGGCAGAACAGACACGGCTGATCCTCCCCCTGGACGAAGTGGACCAGGACCTTCCGCCACCACAGCGCGAGAGTGTCGGCGGGTACGCTGTCAGGGAACTTGCGGAACAGCGGCTCGTGCTTCACGTGGGCGCCGAGCGCGGCGGCGAGCTCGCGCTGCGTCTCGGCGGAGAGGGCGGTGAGCTCGGCAAGGCCGAGCTGGGCCAGCCGCGCCGACAGCCGCGCCGAAACCACGTAGCCGAGGTTGGCCAGCTCGAGCTCGACGGCGCGCGCCAGCGCGGCAGGCGCGGGCGTGCCCTTGGGCTCGATGAAGACGAGCCCCTGACGGCGCAGGAGGACGTTGCGGGCGGACGGAACGGACACGGCGGGCACAGCGCTCATCACCTTCTCCCCGGGAAAGGGCCGGAGGCAGGACGGCTTTCGCCGTCCGCCCCCGAAGTGAAGGAAATCGCCCGAGCTAGGTTCCGATTTGTTCGAGAAGGAAGCCCGGACTCAGCCTTCGCGCGCAAGCCTGACATGCGTCCGCGAACGTGTCCAGCGCCGCTCAGCGCGCTCCGGACGCAGCGCCGACGGCGCGGAGCCCACGGGCCGCGCTCTCGCGGACTCGCACCGACCGATCGCCAGCGGCTGCGGTGAAGCGCGCGGCGGCGTCGTCGAGGTCGCCGCGCTCGAGCAGCAGCCAGCCGAGGGCCGCGGCGGCTTCGCCGGCGCGGACCGCCCGCGGATGACGGTCGAGGAAGGCCTCGAAGGCGGCGACGGCGTCGGCGACGCGTCCGCCCCGCGCGAGCGCGGCCGCCCGCCAGAACCGAGCATCCTCGGCGAGCGGTCCGGGATCACCGGACCGCGTGACGCGCTCGAACGCCACGGCCGCGCCGACGAAGTCATCGGCGCGCATGGCGCGCCACGCGTCGTCGAAGGCCTGCTGCGCCGCGGTGCGGGCGACGGACTCGGGGCCGGGGTCGGGTTCGGGTCCGGGGTCGGGTACGGGTTCGGGTACGGGTACGGGATCGAGTTCGGGTACGGGCTCGGGCTCCGGGTCCGGTCGGCGGGACACGGGCGCGGACAGAGCTGCGGTTGCGGTTGTCGTTGCGGACATTGACCTGTATTCTGTTTATGATTCAAAGGAGCTGTTCCCATTATTTTCAAACCGGCTACTTCCAAAGAATCGTCCAGAGTACATTGAATACCTGCAATGGTTGAATATCCCAATCGATAAGGACGACCCG
>SXJR01000582.1 GCA_005779305.1 Myxococcales bacterium | reverse complement strand
GCGGCGGTGGGGGCGGCGGCAGCGACGGTAGCCCGGCGATCGCCGGCCAGGCCGGGCAGCCCGGTGCGAACGTGGCAGCTCCAGGTGCGGGTCAGGGCATGGGCGGCGCGGGTGGGGCGGGCGGCGCGGGCAGCGTGGCGGCGGCCGACGGCGTGTTGGCCCGTCGTGGTACGGGCGGCGGTGGTGGCGGTGTCGGCTGGATCGTCGTCGAGGGTCCATCGATCACCGTGGTGACCGGCGCCGTGATCTCGCCGGCGGCGCGCTAGCAGGCCGAGTACGACCTGCTGTTCCGCTGGTTCCTCGACATGGACATGCTCGAGGCCGCGTTCGAGCTAGTCCAGATCCCAGTCGACGTCGGACATCGACGCGTTGCGGCCGACGTCGACGGTGCGGGTGGCGTCGTCGTGGCCGACCGGGCCCGGTGGGCGGGCGGCGCCCGGTGACGGCGGCTTGGGTCGGGGTGGCTCGCGGGTATCGGCCTTCTTGCGGCTGGTGGCGCCGGCGCCTGTCGGGCCCGCGCGATCGCGCTCGCGGGCGACCAGATCCCGCATGTCGCCCATGCGCGTCGCGTCCTCGTCTTCGAGCCGCGGGTACCGCGCCGACTGCTCGCGCGGCCCCAGGTCGATGATGCCGTCGGCGCCGTCGCCCTGGTGGGTGGCCGACAGGAAGTCGACGTCGAGTTCGTCGATGGTGCCGTCCTCGAGCGTGCTCGGGGCCATCGACGCGGCGTAGGCGGCGTCGGCGGCGTCGTCGGCGGTGGAACGGGCCAGCAAGTTCGGATCGACGTCGGCGTGGCGGGTCGGATCGTCGAGACGGAAGTCGTCACCGAAACGCTCGGGACCGCGGCGCAACGGCCGGCCGCCCACCGCCGCCGCCGGCAGCGGCTGCGATGGATCGACCTGGCGGGTAGCCTCGTCGAGGAACATGGGCGGTGCCGGGCGCGGCGCGCCGGTCGGCCGCTTGTTACGCGGCGGCTCGGGCGGCGGCGAGCCGCTCGGCACCGCCGGTCCACGCCCCGACCGCCCCGGCTTCATGCGCACCCCCGGCCCGAGCTCGACCTCGTCGCTGGGACGCTTCGAGCGTTGCTTGGGACCGGTGGCGTTTGCCTTGGCCAGCCCGACGATGACTGCCTGCTTGGCCTGCATCTCGTCGTGGCTGGGCGGCGGCGGCGGCGGCGCGCCGGCCACGCGCTGGAGCCGCGGCTGCGGCGGCGGGGTCGGGTCACGCGACGGTGGTGCGTCGCGCAGCGCGGCCAGGTCGACGAACGAGACCTTCGACTCCTCGTCGGCGAGGCGACCACCCTCGTCGCGAAGCATGCGCAGGACGCGGGTGCGCTCGCCGGCGCTGAGCTGATCGCGCCGGCCCATGCCGGCGTGGGTCCGCTGGCGCTTGGCGAACTCGGACAGCGGCATCGGCTGCTCGATCTTCTTGGCGCCGGTGCCGAACAGTCCGGTCGCCGCCTTGATCCACTTCTTGGGCCCGCTCGCCGGCTCGGGCATCGAGATCGCCGACAGCGCGCGCTCGACCTCGCTGGGCAGCCGCTGGTCGTCGCGCCCGGTGATCGCCCTGGCGGCGGCCGCTGCGTCCTGGGGACACTCGACGGCGGATGGCACCATGCGGCGCACGAAGTCGTCGCTCTTGCCGAGCGCGTACTGGTGCGGGCGCAGCACGAAGCGGACGCCCAGCTTCTCCAGCCACGTCACCGGCGGATCGGCGCCGATCAGCACGAACGCGCCGACGTTGGGGTACCGCTTCTGCGAGCCGTCGCCGAGGGCCAGGATCACGCTCTCGGGCTCGAAGGCCACCACCTGCGAGTTGGTCTTGGCCTTGAGCCGGTTCTGCGCCGCGTACGACTCGATCGCCTGCCGGTTCTTGGGCTGGGCGCGATTGAACGACTTGCCGCGGTAGCTGATGATCACGCGAGCGCCGGCGTCGGACAGCGCCAGCGCGGCCTCGACCGCCGAGTCGCCCCCGCCGACCACGAGCACGTCGCGGCCACGCCATTCGTCGGGGTCGTCGAGCAGGTTCGAGACCTTGGGCAGGTTCTCGCCCTGCACCTGCAACGTTCGCGGCTTGCCGCGGGTGCCGGTGGCGAGCACCACGCGCTGGGCATGATACTGGGCGACGGTGGTGCGCACGTCGAACGAGCCGTCGGGCTTACGGGTCGCACTCTCGACCGCCTCGCCCTGCCTGATCCGCAGGCCGACGCGCTCGATGACCTCGCGCCAGATCGGGATGATCTGTTCCTTGCTCGAGTCGAAGACCGGCAGGAACGACACGTTCTGGGTGTCGTACGGCTCGGCCATCACCAGCTTGCCCTTGGGGTAGCGCGCGATCGTCGACGCGATCAGCTGCTCCTTCTCGAGCACCACGTAGCTGAGACCGCGCTGGATGCAGGTGAGCGCCGCCGACAGCCCGCCCGGGCCCGAGCCGACGATGGCGACATCGACCGCGCTCGGGCCCTCGCCGCGAAGCGCGCCCGGTTGCAAGCCAGTGCGCAGCATGTGCTCGACCACCGCGCGGCCCAGGTTGGCGGCGTTCTTCACCAGTGGCTTGCCGGCGACCTCGCCGATCAGGTACTGGCCGGAGACGGCAGTCTGGTAGTTCTCGTCGAGCTCCGGCACTTTGAGCGGCGGCGGCTCGCTGCCTTCTCGAAACATGACCAGGGCCTCGGTCGGACAGGCCCACATGCACGCCTCGCACTGGATGCAGTCGTGGAAACGCAGCACGCGGCTCTTGTTGCGGACCAGGTCGAGGACGTTGGTCGGGCACACCGCGACGCAGGCATCGCAGCCGGTGCAGCGATCATCGTTGATGTCGTGGACCAGGATCGACACGCCCGGCATCGGCGACGGCTGGGCATGGCCGTGCCGGTTCCGGCGCGCACCGAGGACAGTGAACAGAGCCATCACCCCGAGCGCCAGGCCCACCAGCGTGAGCGGAACGATCCAGGTCAACGGCCGCCTCGGAGACCTCGAAGCATCGCCATAGCATAGGCAATTTCGGTGCCCTCGTGGCGAGACTGGTGTTTCGCGGACTTATGTCTGTACGGAAGCCCACGCTGGGGGCTCGCCACCCGCATGATAGGGTCGGGCGGTGCTTACCCGTGCGACCGCCCTGGGCGAGATGACGGTTCTGGACGAGCACGGCGCCTCGGTCGTGCTTGGCACCCTGTGGCGCGAGCGGCCGGCGATCGTCGCCCTCGTCCGACATTTCGGTTGACTGTTCTGCCGCGAGCAGGTGGTGCAGTTGCACCGCGTGACCGATCGCATCCACGCCGCCGGCGCCGAGCTCCACGTGATCGGCAACGGCGCGCCCATGTTCATCGCCGGCTTCCGCGAGACCACCTCGTTCCCCGGCCCCATCTACACCGATCCGTCCCGCGCGGTCTACGACGCTGCCGAGCTGGTGCACGGCTTCACCTCGACGTTCAGCCCGCGCGCCGCGATCAACGCCATGCGCGCCCTCAAAGGCGGCTTCCGCCAGGGCCGCACCCAGGGCGATCCCAACCAGCAAGGCGGCGTCCTCGTCATCGCCCCGCCCGACAAGATCCGCTTCCACTACATCTCCAAGACCGCCGGCGATCACCCCGACGTCGAGCGCGTCCTCGCCGCCCTGTGACAGGGGACGGTGTCAACTTTGTCAACTTTGGGAGCCGCCATGCTTGCGGCACGTCGAGAGCGGAGGCGCACCGTCGACGATGGACGATGCTGACCTGAGCCTCAAGTTGACAAAGTTGACACCGTCCCTCTCCCTTCCACGTGGTGTTTGAGGAAGGCCGCGACCTCGTCGGCGAGGTCGCCCACGGTGCGGCCGTGGACCGGGATGGGAGCGCCGATGTGGACGTGCACGGTCTTGCCCGGCTGGGCCAGGCGCGCGCCGCGGGGCAGGATGTCGATGGTGCCGCGAAGGGCCACGGGGACGATCGGGACGCCCGTGGCCAGCGCGAGGTGGAAGCCGCCCTTCTTGAGCGGCCCGATGCGCCCGTCGCGTGAGCGCGTGCCTTCTGGCGCCAGGTAGACGCACACGCCGTTGCGGACCAGCTCGGCCGCGCGCTGCACGCTCTCGCGGGCGCGCCGCGGGTTGGCCCGATCGACCTCGATGAATTCGGCCGCGCGCAGCGCCGGCCCCCACAGGGGAATTCGGAAGAGCTCCGTCTTGCCCAGCATGCGGATCGTCGGCGAAGGCAGCGTCGCGTACAGCATGGGGATGTCGAGGTGGCTCTGGTGGTTCGACATGTAGACGTAGGTCTCATCAGGTGAGACCCGCTCCCCGCCGCTCACCGCCAGGTTCACCTCGAGAGTGTGAACCACTCGACGCGCGAACCAGCGGGCTCGCTCGTCGATGGCGTCGCGCTTCAGCCGACCGCGCGCCGCTTCGATGATGGAAGGTGCGGTGAGTCGGGCCATGTCGGCGACGATCCGGAGGCTGTGGACAAGCCCCATGACCGACACTGTATGCGAGGACGTGGGGGCCCGCGTGTTAGATTGAGACGTGCGCACGAGGCCGGCGAGCCTGGGGATCGTGCTGGTCGCCGCGCTCGTGGCGCTCGGAGACGTTGCCCCCGCGCGCGCCGACTCGATCGACAACGAGGTCCAGCAGCTCAACAACGCGGCCGGCTACAAGCGCCGCCTCGCCGCCGCGCTCGCGCTGTCCAAGAGCCACGACGGTCGCGCCGTCGCCGCGCTGGCCACTGCGCTGCGCCAGGATCGTGAGCCCCAGATCCGCCGCGTGGTCGCGCTGGCTCTGCCCAAGGCCATCGACGAGACCACGCCGCCGCGCGTGCGCGACGTGGCCATCGGCGCGCTCGAGAAGGCCGCCGCCGACGATCGCGACGCCAAGGTCCGCGATCTCGCCGCGCGCGCGCTGGTCAAGCTGGCGCCGCTTCGCCCCGCGCCCGAGCCGGTCGGCGATCGCCCGGCGGTGTTCGTCCACGTCGGCAACGCCGCCGATCTGTCGAGCAAGGCGCCCAAGGACACCATGCCCAAGCTCACCAAGGTGGTGCGCGGCGTGGTCGCGCGTCGCGCCACCGACATGTCGACGGTGTGGCCGGGCGCGCTGCCGACCCAGAAGCAACTCACCGCCAGCGGCGCCAGCGCCTTCATCGTCGCCGCGACCATCTCTGCCGTCGACATCACCCGCAACGGTCAAAAGGCCGAGATCGCGTGCACGGTCTCGGTGCGGGTCGCGCCCTGGAGCGGCACCGACGGTGCCGAGAAGTGGGTCGCCCACAAGGCCGCGTCGGCGTCGGGCTCCGGCAAGGCCATGACCGGCACGGCCACCGCCGCCATCGAGGGCGGCATCCGCGACTGCGTCCTCGCCGTCGGCGAGGAGATCACGTCGAAGCAGGTGGTGCCGTTCCTGAAGCGCGTCGCCGGCGACAGCTAGAGTTTCGCGTACGCGTCGCGATCGAAGCCGATGATCAGCTTGTCACCGACGAGCAAGATCGGCCGCCGCAACAGGTTGGGCTCGGTGACGACCGCCTTTGCGAATTCCTTCGCCGGCGGAGGCTTCTCGGCCCAGCCCCTGGCCTTGGCCACCTCGTGGCGCTTGTTGATCACCGCCGCCACACCGCCGGCCCGGGCGACGATGGTCTCGACGGCCGTCACGTCGAGCGGCTTGCGGGCGTAATCGATCTCGGTCAGGTCGAGCGGCAGCTTGCGCAAGGAACTCCTCGCGTCACGGCAGCTCGTTCAAGTCGACTTGAGGTACAGGGTCGCGGCGGGTTTCGCTGGCATGAGCCGACGCTAACACGCGGCTCAGGCCGCGGCGGCGCGGCGGCGCGCCAGCGGCGGATTGGGCAGCTCGAACGCGATCAGCCCGAAGAGCACGTAGCCGATCACGATCGGGATCCACAGCGGCTGGATGAACAGCCCGACTGCCCGCAGGAGCGACACCACCACCACCATGCCCAGCCGCACCCGCGCGTACTGTCGTCGCCGCGCCACGCTCAGGAAGGGCAGGGCCACGTCGAACGGCACGTACAGGAACACGGCCTCGTTCCAGCGCAGGCCGGGGATGGTCGAGATGATCGCCGCGCTCCAGATGATGAGGCCGATCAGCGCGAGCGGCACCGTCACGATCGCGACCGCCGCGCGCTCGTAGCGCCCCATCAGCTTGGCCGCCAGCAGCGGCAGCGCGAAGGCCAGGCCGATGAACAGCGACCAGCCGCGGTTGGTGGGCCCGTCCTCGGGGATGGGCCG
>SXJR01000581.1 GCA_005779305.1 Myxococcales bacterium | reverse complement strand
TCCGACCTGCCCGGCGAGCCGTTTTATCCCGAGCGGATATTCTATTATTACTGCGTCCACCTGCGCATCATCCCGCAGCCGGCGTTCGTGCTCGATATCGGCGAACATCCGCGGCGGCACCGGCGACCAGCGGCCACCGCCACGATCGCGGCCGCGGTGTCGGCGACGATGCGCTGGCCGGAGGCGGCGGTGAGGCCGACGCGCTGGCGTCGGTGAGGGCCTCGACGAGCGCGTCCATCGACGGCCACCGCTGCTCGGGATCGGCGGCGAGGCCGCGGCGTAGCACGTTCGCGAGCGGCGGCGAGATCGTCGGCGCCGGCTCCACCTCGTCGGCGCACACGCGGCGGGCACGTTCGCGGTAGGTGGTACCGGCGAAGGGCGACGTGCCGGCGAGGGCCTCCCACACCGACACGCAGAACCCGAACTGATCCGAGCGCGCATCGACCGGCCGGCCGCGGTGGGCCTCGGCGGCCATGTACGCGGGCGTGCCGACGATGGCGCCGCTGCGGGTCAGCGGCGCGGTCATGGTCACCGGCACATCGTCGGCCGTGGCGTCGTCCACGCCGGTGGCCGCGGCTGGCCCACCGAGCGCGGCGAGCCCGAAGTCGGTGATGCGCGTGCGTCCGTCGTCACCAACGAGGATGTTGTCGGGCTTGACGTCACGATGGACCAGCCCGGCGCGGTGCGCGGCGGCGAGGCCGGCGGCGGCCTGGCGATAGACGGCGAGGATCTCCGCATCGCTGCGCGGGGCGGCGTCGCGCCACACTCGCGCGGTGGCACCGTCGACGCGCTCCATCACCAGGAACACCTGGTCGCCGTCGCGGCCGGCCTCGTGGATGGTGACGACGTTGGGATGGCCGAGGCGGGCCAGGGCCTGGGCCTCGCGCAGGAGGCGCGCGCTCGCCGCCGGATCGACGTTCACCGCGTCGGCGTGCAGCACCTTGATGGCGACCGGCCGGCCCAGCGTGGGATCGAAGCCGTCGTGGACGACCCCGGTCGCGCCGACGCCGAGCACGCCGCGGCGCTCGAACCGGCCGATGCGGTCCCCCATCCTGTCGACGCTAACACAGCCGTCGCGGCTCAGCGGATCGTCGGCGCCGCCCACGCGAACTCGGTGTCGGCCGGCAGGCACACGTCCTTGTCACCGACGAAGTCGGGCACGAAGTGGCCGTGCTCGAGCACGGCGTCGCAGGCGTCGGCGCGCGCCGACCACACCGGCGAGGCGACGCTGCCGTCGCAGGTGCTGGTGCGCGCGACCAGCGCGGTCCCGGCCGGGCACCGGCAGCGGGCCGCGTCGCTGCCGCGGGCCTGGCACAGCGGCGCCGTCGAGATCGCGCGCTCGCACACGTCGACGCCGGCGACGTGGCGCATCGTCGCGCCGACCGGACAGCTCAGCGACACCGTCCGCGCCGCCGCCGCTGGCTTGCGGCACGCATGACCGCCCGCGGCCGGCTGATGGGCCTTGAACCCGGCGGGGCAGACCAGCGCGCGCGTGCAGGTCGCCTCCGACGCGCACGGCTTGTCGTCGGCGCGCGCGGCCGACGGCGCGCCCAGGGCGAGCAGAACAAGCGCGGCCACGAAGATCCAGGCGCCGCGATGTGATCGGATCATGGTGGTCCTCGGGGCATCCTCGGGTCGCAGCGATCATCCTCGTGCTCGGGGTTCTGGAACCCGGCGGCATCGCACCGCCAGCGCGCCGGTCAGCGGGGCCTCGAGCGGCGTGGTCAGCGCGTACACGACCTCGCCGGCCGCGCAGCGCGACGGCGGCAGCCAGTGCGCGCACGAGGCGCCGGCCCAGCGGGTCCGCGGCCGCACCCGCACCACCGCGCCGTCGTGTACGCGCGCCGTCACCAGGCCGACGCCGGCGAGCAGCTCGTCGCCGTCGACGCAGGTCTCGATCCCGACCGCGACCTGGCCCGCAGGCGCCAGCACGCGATCGCTGGCGTCGGCGGCAGCGCTCACGCAGGGCGTGGCCGCGATCGACGCCGTGACCTCCGCGGACTCGTCGCCGGGGACCAGCCGCCGGTGCAGGAGCACGAGCCGGCAGGCGCGGCCGTCGCGCTGCTCGATCGAGAGCCCGGCCAGGGCCCAGCCGTCGAAGCCCTGGTCGGGAGGGCTGGCTTCGATGCGTTCGGCGCGTGCCGTCGACAAACCGACGAGCGCCAGCGAGCCGACGAGCGCGACCAGCGTGTGACGAGCTCGACCGGCAGGCGGGGTGCGCCCGGTGGTCATGTCACTGGAACCCGGGCGGCTTGGTGGTCGTCTTCTCGCACTTGTCGCGGCCCATGATCTTGTGGTCGGCGCCCGCGGGGCAGGTGATGAGCTCGGTGAGGGTCTCGGTGGTGACACACTTGTCCCGGTTCCCGTTCCCGTGGTCCTGCTCCTTCGCGCCGGCCGGCACGCACTTCACCTGCCGCTGGCCCCGGGCTGCCTCGTTGTGGACGCAGTGATCGGGACCGCTCGACACCACCACCGTCCAGTTGTCCTGGTCCTCTCCGATGTTGAGGGCGCAGATGGCGTTGGTGACCTTGGGGACGACGTTCTGGCACTTGTCCTTGAAGACGCCGTCCTGCAGCAGGTCCCAGCCCGTCGGGCACTTCGCATCCTCGATCTCGAGCTTCTCGCACGCGTGCTCGACGGTGCCGGGCTTGCGCTTGAGCGTGCCGGTGCCGGCGGGGCAGTACGGCGAGTACCAGCTGTCGGCGGTCGCGACGCCGAAACCGAGAAGCGAGAACGTGATCGTGAGGGGAAGCCACTTCTTCATGGGATGTCTCCTGGCGCGGTTGGAATCGTTGCGCTCTTGGCGCGACCAAGAGCAGGCGACGTGCCACGCCGCGCTCGAGCGATTCCCACGGCTTGGCGTGACGCGGGCTGCCGCGCGCCACCACGTGGCGTCGCGCGCGCCAGGTTCGGGCGCGCGCCGCCGAGGAGACCAGCCCGAGGAGAGGAGCCGAGACGAAACGACCGATCAGATCGGCTGCAGGCCGATGGTGACGGTGACGCGGGCGTCGTCGCCGGTCAGGAGCAGCGTCAGATCGCGACGCCAGCCCAGCTCGAACGGCACGTCGACGCCGATGTCGCCGATGTTGTCGTCGGGGTTGAGGAACCCATCCTGGTCGCGGAGGCTGGCGCCGAGCGCGATGCCCTGGCCGGGCTGCGGCCGCACCGTGACGATGCCCTCGGCGATGAAGGTGCCGCTCGGCCACGCCTCGCCCTGGCGGATGGTGACGTGCTGGTCGCCGCCGCGCGAGAACAGGGTCAGCGAGTTGCCGGCGTGGGCGCTGATCGAGCCGTAGAGCTCGAGGTCGTCGCCGGCGTCGCCGCCCGCGTCCTCGACGCGGATGCTCTTGAGCGTGACCTTGAGCTTCTGCGACACCCGCGTGCACTCGGTCACCGTGTAGTCGGTGGTGAACGACATGCGGCCCGGCGAGTTGTCGCGCAGGTAGTTGAGCTTGTAGGCGATGGGCGCGCCCGGCGACTGGCGCGAGTAATCGCCGCCGGTCTTGATGAAGTTGATGAGCGCGTCGTAGCTGTCGATGGTCTGGGCGGCGACCCCGCCCGAGCCGCCCAGGATGAAGGCGGTGATCTTCGACTTGGACAGCATCTCCTTGTAGGTGACCGAGACCTGACCGGAGACGTCGACGCCGCCCGAGTAGGCGAACTCGAGGGCCGAGCCCAGTTCTTCCGACGAGTACTCCGACTCGAACGTGAACACGACCATGCGGCCGTAGGTCACCGACGAGACGTACAGCGGCGGCGAGGCCGGGTTCATCACCGGCTCGACGTCGGCGACCGTGAGCTCGGGGCTCAAGAGGTCGCTGGGTTTGCCGGGCGCGTCGAGATCGACCGTGTAGTAGGCCTGGGTGAACTTCACCAGGTAGCGGCTGCGCACGTCCTGCTGGGCGAAGTTGAAGCTCGCGGCGATGCTGGCCGAGCCGCCCAGCCACGACACCTCGGCGCCGAGCGCGAGCGCGAGCTGCTGCTGGCTGTGGACCTGCTCGATCTCGGAGTAGATGTTGGCGGGGGTGGCGCCGGTGATCTCGGCGTCGAGGATGCCGCCCAGCGCCTCGCGGAACGACGCCAGGCTGGGCTCGGCGATCGTCGCAGAGCGCGCGCCGGCCAGGTTCTCGAGGCTGACCGAGATGGTCGCCGGCTGGCGGGGCAAGACGACCTGGGTGAAGAGGCCGCTGTAGACCGAGTCGCCAGCGACCATCGCGCCCGGCCACAGGCCGTCGGAGTTGGCGGCGTAGGCGACGATCTTGTCGTACTGGCGGGTCTCCTGCAGGTTCTCCGAGACGCACTGGTAGTCGCCCTGCACCGCGGCATCGGTCGTGGCGCCCTGGTTGACGCTGGGCGGGCTGGCCGGCAGGTAGGGCAGCCCGCGTACGTACTCGTCGATGAGCGCGGCCTGGTCGATCCCTGGATCGTCTCCGTACACGGCCGGGCCGCCGACCTCGACACCGCATGCGGCGGCGAGGGTGAGGAGCGCGAGCGACGACAGGGACGACAGCTTCATGGCCCTCGCTACAGCAAGGGTGCTGCCATGCGTCAGTCCGCAGATTCCGTGCGCTTGCGCGTGCGCTGGGGTCGCGCGACACGAGGAACGCGAGGCCCCATGGAAGCCGCGGTGGCCACCGACGCTGAGCGTCAACGCAGGAAGCTACTGACGGTCGCGGCCACGGGTGCGCGCAGGCCGGCTCGGTCGCACAGCTCGCTGGCGAGCATGTCGAACAGCCACGCCACCGGCGGCGCCTGGCCCTTGCTGTCGGCGAGACGCACCGGCACCCCGGTCAGGCTTGCCAGCGCGAACGCGTCCGAACGAGGGATCGTGGTCTCGAACAGCGCGCGGCGCGGTTCGTCGCTGGTCAGGAGGTGGAAGGCCTCGAGGGACGCGACCGAGCGCCCCTGGAACATGTTGACCACCATGCCGAGGACGGCGGGCCTTTCGGCGACCGGAAGCGCCGACAGGCCACGCTCGAACATGGCCGCGGAGCGGGTCGCGACCATCTCGGCCTGCAGCACGCCGATCACGTGCGTGCACGACGCGAGCACGTCGGCGGTGGTGTCGAACATGCCGGCCGGGCAGTCGATCAGCACCAGGTCGGCGAGGTGGCGCGCCCGTTCGAGCAGCGCGCGCCAGGCCATGACCTGGGCGCCTCGGTCCAGCGCCACCGCCGGGAGCTCGGGGCCGCTCGCGGGCGCGAGCCGGAGGTTGGGGTGGGCGGTATCGCGAAGCACGTCCTCGAGCTGGCCACTTCCGCCCAGGACGTCGTAGACCCCGCGTGCGACCCGGTCACGCGCCGAGAGCAACGACAGGAGGTCGCCGTTGATATCGGCGTCGATGATCAGGGTGCGCACGCCGCGCTGGGCCATGCTCAGCGCCAGGTTGAGCGTGATCGTGGTCTTGCCGACGCCGCCCTTGGGGCTGGCGACCGCGACCGCCACGCCGGCGGTGGTGCCGGTGCCCGGGCGGGTCTTGGTCAAGAGCGCGTCGTCCCATCCTTCCCACTCTCCCTCGGTGACGAGGGGCGGTGTCGGCGCGGGCGCCGGCGGCGCGGGCGATGCCGGGATCGGCGGAGCCGACGGAGCCGACGGTGGCGGCACGGCCCGCAGCGACACGCTTCGGGCCGTCGGGCGCGGTGGCGCGACATGCGCCGGGGTGGGCGCAGGGACCGCCGCCGCCGGCGTGGGCTCGCTCGGCCGAGCGCCGGCGACGACCTCCATCAGCAAGCTCGACAGCGAGCCGAGCGGGGTCGGGAACTCGGTCGGCTCCGGCAGGCGCTCGACGACGAACACGTCGGACGACGTGGCGAACAACGTTCGCAGCGCGGCCCGTCCACCGGCGCGATCGCAGCGTGCGTCGATGACGCGACCGGCCTTGAGCCAGATGACGCCCACGGCGCGCCCGTCGGCACGACGCAGCTCGATGGAGGTGTACTGGCGGCTCATCGCGACCACCTGCAAGACGTCGGGCAGGCAGAATTCGCTGAGCTTGCCGGTCATGACCAGGACGGACGGTTTGGTGGTGTCGTCAGGCATCGCGGGTCTGCAGCGCCGGAGCGCTGCCCTCCGGGCGGGCGCAGCGGCCCATCCGCATGGTCTTGGCCAGCAGGCCGTAGACGCGCGTCCACGCGTCTCGGGTCTCGGCGGTGAACGCCTCACCCAGGCCCATGTCGAGCGTCCACAGGAGCGCGGCGCCGACCACGTCGTAGGAATCATCGGGCACGCGATAGAGCACGCCGTGCCGGCGGCCGAGGGCGAGCACGACCAGGAGCAGATCGTCCTCGGCGTCGACCGCGTCCTTCCAGGCGGTGTCGGGCCAGTCGACCGACTTGACGATGAAGGCGAGCATCGCGAGCAGCTTGCGCTTCTGCGGTGCCATGTCGGGCGGGAACAGCTTGCGGTAGGACGGCTGGAGCTCGAACAGGCGCTGGTAGAACAGATCGGCCGCGGTCTCGGCGATCGGCGTCACCAGCTCCCACGAGCGACGGATGGCTTGTTTGTCGGTGAGGGTCAGCACTCGCCAGGATCACGCTACGGATCCGAGCGCGATTGATCAACAGCGTCGATCCAGAGGGGGCCAGCGCACGATCGCGTCGACCTCGTCGAGAAACGGTGATCACCGCGCGGGGGCGCGTCGGTGCTGGCCTGCACCACGGTTGGTCGCGCCGGTTCACCCCGCAACGGCGGTGTGGGATTCGTGGGATCGAGTAACCTCGGGCCGTGGCCGATGGCGCCGTTGGTTCGCGGACCCCGGTGACGTGGCCGGCGTGGGCGACGCTCGAGGTCGCGCACGGCGGGTTCGCGACGGGACCGCCGCTCGCCGGCGGCGAGCTCCTCGAGCACGAGCGCGAGCTCCTGACCCGGCTGGGGGAGCCGGCCGACCCGCGGGCGCGGTCGGCGCTCAACGGCTGGTACCTCGGCGAGGACGGGCAGGCCGAGCTGCGTGCCCGGCTGCGCGACGGCGCCTACCACATCGCCGTGCCCGAGGAGGCGGCGCTGCTGGTGGTGACGTGGCTGCGTGCGCACGGCGACGACGACGGCGCCCGCCTCCTCCTCGAGCAGCTCGGTCCGTATCTCGGACAGCTTCGGTTCTATCCCCAGCCGGCCGCGGCGGCGCCAGACGGTGACGATGGTCGCGATGGCGACCGTCCACACGACCACGTGTGCCTGCAGCCGGTGGCGATCACCATGCGCCAGCTCGACCGGCTGCGCGAGCGCGAAGCGATCCTGGCCCAGCGCGAGGCGGCACTGGTCTGGGGCCCGCTGGTCGACCGCATGGTGGCGCTGTTCACCGAGACCGTGGTCGCGGGCTGGCCGTGTCAGCATTATCCGCCAGGCTGGGCGACGCGTGCGCAGGTGCTGGTGGGTGAGGTCAACCTGCGGCTCGGCGCGCCCCATCGCTGCCGCCGCCGTGTCGATCATCCGCGCCAGAACCTGGCCCGCTTGCACGCGCTCCTGGGACAGGCCGCCGGCGATCCGCGCCGCCTGACCGGCCACGAGGTCGGCGAGGTGCGCGGCCTGCTCCATCGCATCGAGGCGCAGCGCGGGCTGCCGGGCTCGGAGCGGCTCCGGCTCCTGCGCGGGACGCAGAAGCAGCAGGCGGCGCGGCCGACCCGCGTCGAGTGGGCGCGGCTCCTGTCGGCGCGCCTCCAGCGCGTCCCCGGCGATCGCGGCATGACGACCCTGGCCGGGCTCATGGCGCGGGTGAGCAGCGAGGAGGCCGTGTCGCGTGGGCTGCCGGCCGGCGCCGAGCCGCCCGACGTGCTCCTGCGCGTCGTGCAGCGCAGCTTCGAGGCGCCGATCGAGCGCCTGATCGAGCTCGGCGTGATCGGCTCGGCGGAGACGCTGGCGCGGGTGGTGCCGCAGATCGCCGGGCCGGTGGTCGCCGCCGGCGTGCGCGATCCGTCGCTGCGCCGGCTGTACGACCGGCTCTACCAGGCGTTCCGGCGGCGGCGCTCGCTCTTGCTCTTGTGGCTCCAGCACCAGGTCCGGCTGTCCGAGCTGCCGTGGGCGGCGGCGGTGAGCGGTGCCCGCGTCGACGACGGCGCGACCCGGGCAGCGGCGCGGGTTGCGCTCGGCCGCGTCGTCGACGCGGCCCTGTGCGGGTGGCCGGCGACCATCCTGCCCAACAAGCTGCTGCAGGAGGTGCGGGCGCTGACCGAGCGCGCCGGCGTCGTCCTGCCGATCGTCGACGAGCTCGCCGCCGACATCTTCATGGGCGAGCTGAGCGAGACGTTCCTGCTCGCGGCTCAGCGGGCGGCGCGGTTCGTCAAGGGCACGCTGTACGCCACCTACTACGACGTCCCGGTGGTCAGGCTGGCCGCGCTCGACGACGTGGCGACCTCGCGCTGGGGCACGCGGATCTCGCCCGGGTTCATGCAGCTCTGCATGGAGCGGGCTGGGACCGATACGCCGTTCGGGCGCGCCGCCCACAACGGCATGATCCTCGAGCAGGCGCAGATCCTGAGCACCCACAACCTGGCGGTGCTGATCGGTGGGCTGGGGCTGTCGCCGCGGGTCGCCGCCCGGCTGCCGGTGATGGCGCGCCGCTGCTGGGACGAGGTCGTGCGTTCGCTGACGATCGTGCGCCCGCGGCCTGCGCACCGATTGCGCGCGGCCCACGAGACCCCGACGGGCCCGGCTCCGCCACGATGCGAAGCATCGCGCGGTGGGGTGAAGAACGCCGCGTACGCCTGGCGGCAGATGATCCTCTTCGTCTCGCTTCTGCCGGCCGCCGCGCGCGGCGAATTCCTCGAGTGGGCGTCATCGCGGATGCGCGGCGAGCCCGAGGAATTTCGGAGGCGGTTCGGGCCGGCCTACGCCGGGCTCTGCCTGGCTGCGACCGGCGTCACGCCGGGTGTGAGCACCGCGCCCCAGGCCAGGGTGTTTGTAGGGTGGAGTACGGATCGACACTGGCTGCTGGCCTGAGGGAAGGAGGGGGGCCTGGCTGCCGTACAATGGGCTGCATGCGCACCTCGCGTGCTCACGGGGAACACGATCGCGACGCGACGACCGACGACGTCATCGCGGCCGGCAAACACGCGCGCACCGAGGACCTCCCGGTGCAGCGCAAGGCCGCGGGCAGCGGCTCGAGCGCGCCGACCCTGATGATGAAGCCGGCCGCCGCGCCGACCGCGGACCCCTTCGATTTCAACTTCGGCAGCGCGGTCCAGAAGAAGGACGGTGTCGCCGACGCGGCTGACACCGCCGAGACCAAGCCGCCCGAGGACGACAGCGCCGAGGCGCTGCTGATCGCGTTCCCCGACTTCAAGATCGACACCGAGACCTTCCTCGGCAAGGTCGGCGGCCTGGGTCACGCCGGCGTGCTCTTGATCAACAAGAAGGGCCTGACCCGCTACTACGAGTACGGCCGCTACGCGACCACCGACGGGACCAAGGGCAAGGTGCGCCAGAAGAGCGTGCCCAACGTGGTGATCGGCAAGGACGGCAAGGCCACCCCCGAGTCCCTCGAGAAGACCCTGGCCGCGATCTCGAAGCAGTCGGGGCAGGGCGGCAAGATCGACGCCGCCTACTTCCAGAACGTGAACTACGAGGTCATGGAAGCGTACGCCCAGGCCAAGCTCAAGGAGAGCAACCCGGGCAACAAGGACTACAAGAAGGACCGGGCGCCCTACACCCTGACCGGGAACAACTGCGCCACCTTCGCCGCCGACGTCATCACCCAGGACAAGGACGTCGACAAGCCCGGCATCACCTTCAACTCGCCGATCAACACCGTCGGCGAGTACCAGGAAGAGGGCAACGCCAAGGTCGGCTACGACCC
>SXJR01000580.1 GCA_005779305.1 Myxococcales bacterium | reverse complement strand
TCGCCGCCGCCGGCGAGCTCCAGACCAACCCGACCCAGCACTCGGTGCAGAAGCTGCGCGAGATCGGCATCGTCGCCGACGTCCTGGTCCTCCGCACCGACCGCAAGCTCGAGGCCGACCTGATCAAGAAGACCGCGATGTTCTGCAACGTCGCCCAGGACGCGGTCTTCCAGTCGATCGACGTCGACACCGTCTACCGCCTGCCGCTCCTGCTCGAGAGCCAGGGCATGGACAAGACGCTGTCCAAGATGCTCAACATCTGGTCACGGGCCTCGTCGCTCGAGAGCTGGCAGCAGATCACCGACAAGATCATCCAGCCCAAGCGCAAGGTGACGGTCGGCTTCGTCGGCAAGTACGTGCAGCTGGTCGAGAGCTACAAGAGCCTCAACGAGGCCTTGCTCCACGGCGGCATCGCCAACGACACCCGGGTGCAGATCCGCCACATCGACAGCGAGCTGATCGAGCAACAGGGCGCGGCCGCGCTCCTCGCCGACGTCGACGGCGTGCTGGTCGCGCCCGGGTTCGGCGCCCGCGGCACCGAGGGCAAGATCGCGGCGGTCAAGCTGGCCCGCGAGCAGCGGGTCCCGTTCTTCGGCATCTGCTTCGGCCTGCAGATGGCGGTGGTCGAGTTCGCCCGCCACGTGTGCAACCTCGACAAGGCCAACTCCAGCGAGGTCGATCCTCAGACCCCGCATGCCGTCGTCGATCTGATGCCCGACCAGCGGGGCGTCACCGACAAGGGCGCGACCATGCGGCTGGGCGCGTACCCGTGCACCCTCAAGGCCGGCACCAAGGCGGCCGAGGCCTACGGTCAGCTCGACATCTCCGAGCGCCACCGCCACCGCTGGGAGGTCAACAACACCTTTCGCGAGCAGCTCGAGCGCGCGGGCATGATGCTGTCGGGCCTGTCGCCCGACGGCCGCCTGGTCGAGATGATCGAGCTGCCCTGGCACCCGTACTTCGTGGCCTGCCAGTTCCACCCCGAGTTCAAGTCGCGCCCGGGCGCGCCCCATCCGCTGTTCGCGCGCTTCGTGAAGGCGATGCTCGACGCCCAGGACAAGAAGTCGCCGCAGCGTTCTTGAGGCGTCAGGGAGTCCGCGCGTTCAGAGCAGCTCGAACGCGGCCAGGTGCTCGATCAGGTCGGGCAGGTTGCAGCGCTTCGAGATGATCTCGCCGTCGACGAGGATGGGCGCGCAGGCCGGCTCGGCGTTGTCGAGGTCGAGCATCAGCTCGTCGGCTCCGTCGAGGAACATGGCGCCGCTGGGCTCCTGGCCGCGCGCCGTCTTCCAGGCCCCGCCGATCTCGGCGATGCCCACGTCGCGCACGATCACGTAGGAGCCTCGATCGGCGGTGACGTCGTCCCGGCTGGGACGCCAGCTCGCGAAGGTGCTGCTGGTGACGCCGGCCGCGTTCACGGTCAGGCTGGCGTCGATCTGACCGTCCTGGTGCACGCGCACGGTGCCGTCGTAGACGATGTCGTTGCCAGTGCCCGGCGCGTCGGCGCGCCACCGCTGGAGCTCGATCACCATCGGCCGGTCCTCGTCCCATCCGTGGCTCACGAGGCGGCCGCTATGGTGGACGCCGGCGGCATCGGTACAGTCGGGCGTGCTCCACAGGACCGAGCCGCGGCGCTCGACGACGGGGCACGCCGGCGGCGCCAGCGCGTAGCCGACCACGGTGAGGAAGACGTCGCTGGCGTCCTTGCCGAGCGCGGCGTCGACGAAGCGATCCAGGCTGGCACCGGTCGCGGTGGCGAATCGAGCGGGCGCCGGCTTGGGGGGTAAAGCCGTCACCGCAGGATCCGCCACCGCGACCTGTGTCAGGGGTTCGTCGCCGTCGATCGCCTCATGAGTCATGTCACCGTCGAGGCAACCGGCGGCGAGCGCCGCGGTCAGGCACGAGAGGGCAAGGGCTGGCAAGGCGCGGCGAGGAGTGGCGGAGAAGGGGAGGGTGCCCTGCGGAAGGGGAGCGGCCGTGCGTGACATGCCAGGGACTGATGCACCCGGCGTGCCCGCTCCAGGCGTGACACCTGGGCTCGTCCTCGACGGTGAGATGGTGTCGATCCGGTGGGTGTCACCGCTGGTTCGCACCACACCTGTTCGTCGACGGTCACGTCGTGGCAATCGTTGGCAGCGGTCGTGCGTTGAAGGCTCAGATGAAGGCCCTGCGGTTCGTCGACCAACCCGTTCGCCTGGTGCGGCGCACCCCGCGCGAGCTCCTGATCATCGGCGTCGCTGCCGCCACCGCCGTGGAGTCGCTGCGCGTGCACGGCACTCGCGACCTCGGCAACGCCCTGGCCTTCGCCGCCATCGCGGTCGGCTTCGCCACTCGCTTCTTCGCCGCGCGGGTGATCGCCACCGCGGTGGCGGTCGCCGCCGCTGGCCTCCACGTCACCTACGCCTGGCACCTCGGTGGTGCGCCGCGCGAGCTCCTGGCCGTCGCCTACTTCCTGGGCGCGGTGCTCGTGTTCGGCGGGCGTGCGCTGGTGGCGGCGTTCGACGACGCGCCGTCACGCGGGCGCTGGTTCCCCAACTTCTGGTGCGAGCTGCCGGTGGCCGACCGGCGACTCCTGGCGCTCCTGGTCCACGGCGTCGCGCTCACGCTCGGGATGCTCTACTACGTGCGGTACCACCTGGTGCTCGCCCACCAGCCGGTGCCGCTGTGGCTCACCACCGGCATCGCCGGGGCCGCGCTGGTCGGAGTGCTCCTGCTCGCCGGCCGCGCGGTTGCGGCGCTGGTCGCCCTGCTCGCCGGCGCGACCCTGGCCGCGGTGCTCGTCGCCCACGCGCCGGTCGCCTGGACGGTCATGAGCGGCGCCTACGTGCCCATGTCGGCGCCCGCCGCGGCCCGCCTGGCGCCGCACCTGATGCTGGGCGCCGCGGTCGCCGCCAGCCTCACGGTGGCCGCCGCCTCGCCGTGGGCCTGGCGCTTGCTCAGGCTGCTGAGCCAGCGTCGGTAATCGCAGGCAAAGCAAACCACAGGCCACGGTTGGTCATGAGCCCTTTACAACCAGGGGTTCGTCGATTAGAGTTGCCTATACACGAGGCGTGCCAAATCGGACGTCTCTGACCGTATGACGCAACTACGCGAACATCAAGGAGATTCCTGATGGGCATGGAGATGCGCCAGGAGCTGCGGCTTTCGCAGCAGCTCGTGATGACCCCCCAGCTCCAGCAGGCCATCAAGCTGCTGCAGCTCTCCCGCATGGAGCTCGCGGACATGGTCCACGAGGAGATGCTGGAGAACCCGATCCTCGAAGACGACTTCGAGACCGCGGCCGAGAGCACCAAGGATCGCGAGCTTCTCGGCAGCGACGCCGATGCCAACCTCCTGGCCGAGCGGATCGGCAACACCGAGACCCCCCTCGATCAGCCCCAGATCGAGAACGCCAACCAGACCGAGGTCAAGGCTGACCAGTCGGCGGTCGGCGAGATCGACTGGGAGAACTACCTCGACAACTACACGATGGGCCCGCCGATGCCGGCCTATCGCGGCGACAGCGAGGAGATGCCCTCGCTCGAGGCCACGCTCACCCGGCCGCCGTCGCTCCACGATCACCTGGCCTGGCAGCTCAAGCTCTCCAACCTCACCGATCGCGAGAAAGAGGTCGGGCTCATCATCGTCGGCAACATCGACGCCGATGGCTACTTCAAGGAGCCCACCATCTACGAGCTCGCCGCCGACGAAGGCCTGAGCGAGGAGCTGGTCGAGAAGGTCCTCGAGAAGATCCAGACCTTCGATCCGATCGGCATCGGGGCCCGCAGCCTGGCCGAGTGCATGCTCATCCAGTGCGTCCACGCCGGTCAGGACGATGACCTGTGCGTGAAGATGATCCGCTCGCACCTGGGCAACCTGGAGAAGAAGAACTACCAGGCCATCGCCCGCGACCTCAAGCAGCCGCTCGACGAGATCTACGAGGCCGCCAAGGTCATCATGGAGTTCGATCCGAGGCCGGGCCGGCAGTACGCGTCGGACGACGCGCACTACATCACCCCCGACGTCTACATCCACAAGGTCGGCGACAAGTTCTTCGTCGTGCCCAACGACGACGGTCTGCCCAAGCTCAAGCTCTCGAACTTCTACCGCGCGGCCATGGCCAGCGGCACCGCGTCGAAGGACTACGTCCAGGACAAGCTGCGCTCGGCGCAGTGGCTGATCCGCTCGATCCAGCAGCGCCAGCGCACGATCATCAAGGTCACCGAGTCGATCCTGAAGTTCCAGCGCGAGTTCTTCGACAAGGGCATCGCCTGCCTCAAGCCGCTCATCCTCCGCGACATCGCCGAGGACATCGGCATGCACGAGTCGACCGTCTCCCGCGTGACCACCAACAAGTACGTGCACACGCCGCAGGGCATCTACGAGCTGAAGTTCTTCTTCAACTCGGGCATCTCGCGCACCAACGGCGAGGACCTGGCCTCGCAGGCCGTGAAGTCGAAGATCAAGGAGCTGGTCGACGGCGAGGACGTCAAGCGTCCCCACTCCGATCAGAAGATCGTCGAGCTGCTCAAGAAGACCGGCATCGACATCGCCCGCCGCACGGTCACCAAGTACCGCGAACAGATGGGCATCTTGTCGTCGTCGAAGCGCAAACAGGTCTTCTGAGAGCTTCCCCGCCCGACAGATGATCTACGGCGGAACCATCGCCTGCTTCCGGCGCTAGTCGCCCGCGCCGTCGCTGCCGCCGCCGGGCACCAGCTCGTCGAGGAGCAGGCCGGTGAACTGATCGCCGGCGCAGCGGAAGATCCAGCCCAGGTGGGTGCGGCAGGTCTGGCAGCGCACGATCTGCCACGAGAAGCCGGGGAACCACGCGAACGCGGTCTCGGGCTCGCCCATCTCCGACAGGTGACTGGCGACGGCGAAGCAGCCCAGGCGATGCACGAAGCCGCCCGGGTTCACGAAGGTGTGCTCGTGGGCGCCGTTGACCTCGATGCGATGATCGTCGTGGCTGATGCGGTGGCGGCAGGTCGCGCACAGGAGATCGCGGCGGCCTCCCTCGACGGCGCGCACGACGGGCGCCGACTTTCGGTCCTGCTCGCGCTCGCGCTTCACACGACCCGCGCGGATCGTAGGCCCATCCGTGGCCGGGATCGAGCGTCTCGTGCGGGGTTCGCGTCCATCCCGACAGATTGCGGAGGGTGGGTGCTCGGACGATGTAAGCCACGAATCTGCAGACACCACGGCCGGGTCACGGGGGTAGACTTGAAGAGAACCAGGCCGGTGATCGCCGGCTCGTGACACATGGAGGGCCAATGCAATTCTCGGTGACGTTCCGGCACATGGAACCCACGGACGCACTCAAGTCGTACGCCAAGGAACGGATGGATCGAATCCGCAAGTACCTGCCGGATCCCATCGCCTGTCACGTCGTCTTCAGCACCGAACGTCACAACCACCGGATCGACGTCAACTTCCAGCTGCACAACGGACTTTCCATCGCCGGACACGAGACGACCGAGAACATGTACTCCTCGATCGACCTCGTCATCGCCAAGATCGAGCGCCAGGTCCGCAAGTACAAGGGCAAGATCGACACCCAGAAGCAGCGGCCGCACCACGTCGAGCCGCTGCCCTGGTCGCACTCGATCGTCGAGGAGGCCTTCCAGGGCCTTCATCCTGAGCCACAGCGCCCCGAGCCGGGCCCGGGCTTCAAGGTGATCAAGACCGAGAAGTTCCACGCCAACCCCCTCAGCGTCGAGGACGCCATCGCCCAGCTGAACCTGGCCCACGAAGACTTCCTGGTCTTCCGCTCCGTCGAGGCCGAGGGCCGTGTCGCGGTGGTCTACCGCCGCGAAGATGGCAACTTCGGCCTGATCGAGACCCACGCCTGACGGGTCGAGACCCACGCCTGAAAAATAGCGGGTGTGGTAGCGTGGGCGGCGGCTGATGAAGATCGTCGATCTGATCGCACGCGACATGATCGTGCCGGCGCTGGCGTCCGCCGACAAGCGCGGCATCCTCGAGGAGCTGGCCGGCCACGTGGCCGGTCGCCACCCGAAGATCGAGCGCGCCGCCCTCACCAAGGTCCTGGTCGACCGCGAATCTCTGGCGTCGACCGCGATCGGTGAGGGCGTCGCCAGCCCGCACGGCAAGCTGCCGGCGGTCTCCGAGATCATCGCCTGTCTGGGCCGCGCGCCCGCCGGCGTCGATTTCGACTCGATGGACAAGCAGCCGACCTACCTGTTCTTCGTGCTGGTCGCGCCCGAGTCGTCGACCGGCGCCCACCTCAAGGCCCTGGCCCGCATCAGCCGCGTCTTCAAGGACCAGGCCTTTCGCAAGCGCCTGCTCGAGGCCCCGGACATCGACGCCATGTACCGGGTGATCGCCGAGGAGGACGCGAAGTACTGAGATGACGCGCCCGGTCCGCACCGTGGCTGTCACGGCCGCCCAGCTGGTGGCGCCCGACGTCCGTCTCGAGCTGACGGTGGTGGCCGGGGCCGACGGGCTCGAGCGCCGCATCGCCGTGCCGCGCATCCAGAAGCCCGGCCTGGCCCTCACCGGCTGGGACGAGCAGCTCCATGCCGAGCGGCTTCTGGTGCTGGGCGGCACCGAGATCGACTACCTGACCGCGATCACGCCCGAGGCGCGGGCGCTGGCCGTCGCCACCATCCTGTCGGCGCACCCGGCGGGCGTGGTCGTGACCCGCGGCCTCGAGCCGCCGGCCGAGCTGGTCGCCGGCTGCGACGAGGCCGACGTGCCGCTGTTCGTGTCGAACCTGGTCAGCTCGGAGCTCATCGTCCGGGTCAGCGCCTGGCTCCAGGATCAGATGGCGCCGGCCACGTCGATCCACGGCGTCCTGCTCGACGTGCTCGGCATCGGCATCCTGCTCCTCGGCAAGAGCGGCATCGGCAAGAGCGAGACCGCGCTCGACCTGGTGGTGCGCGGTCACCGCCTGGTCGCCGATGACATCGTCCACATCCGGCAGAAGTCCGGCTTCGTCTTCGGCTCGGGCTCCGGGATCATCCGCCACCACATGGAGATCCGCGGCCTCGGCATCATCAACATCAAGGACCTGTTCGGCATCGCCGCCGTGCGCGAGACCAAGAAGCTCGAGCTGGTGGTCGAGCTGGTCGAGTGGGCCGAGAGCGACGAGTACGATCGCCTCGGCCTCGAGGAGCGCGGCTACAAGATCCTCGACATCGTCATCCCCATGGTGACGCTGCCGGTTCGCCCCGGCCGCAACATCGCCACCATCATCGAGGTCGCCGCCCGCAACCAGCTGCTCAAGTTCCAGGGCCACAACTCGGCCAAGGAGTTCCAGGACCGGCTCAACCGCGCGATCGCCGAGGCCCGCCCGCAGGGTGCCTTCGACGTGGACGGGATCGAGTAGCCGCCGTGCAGATCGTCATCGTCAGCGGTCTGTCTGGTGCCGGCAAGTCGACGGCCTTGCGCGCGCTCGAAGACGTCGAGTTCTACTGCGTCGACAACCTGCCGCTGCCGTTCTTCGCCGAGCTGGTCGAGTACATGGCCAAGGACGCCAGCTCCGACAAGCTGGCCGTGGCGATCGACGCGCGCCAGAAGAAGTGGCTGCCCGAATGGCGCGATCAGCTGGCCCAGCTGCGCGGCGCCGGCCACCGACTCGAGGTCATGTTCCTCGAGGCCGCCGACGAGGTGCTGCTGCGCCGCTTCTCGGAGACCCGGCGCCGGCACCCGCTGTCAGGTGACGATCTGCAGGACGGCGTGCGTCGCGACCGCGAGATCTGCGCCGACCTGCGTCAGGGCGCGGCGGTCATCGACACGTCGAACCTCAACATGCACCAGCTCAAGTCGATCATCCAGGATCGCTACGGCGGCACTGGCAAGCTGGCGGTGACCCTGGTGTCGTTCGGGTTCAAGCACGGCCTGCCGGTCGAGTTCAACCTGGTGTTCGATGTCCGCTTCCTGCCCAACCCGTACTTCGAGCCCACGCTGACCCACCTCGACGGGCGCGACCCCGAAGTGGCCCGCTTCGTGTGCGAGGCCGAGGCCGGCAAGGAGCTCGTCGACAAGGTCGAGGGCCTGCTCCGCTTCTCGCTGCCGCAGTTCCAGCACGAGGGCAAGCTGTACGTGACCATCGCCGTCGGATGTACCGGCGGCCGCCACCGCTCGGTGGCCATCGTCGAGGAGCTGCGCCGGCGGCTCGGCGGTGCCTGGGACGTCCTGGTCCGGCATCGCGATGTCGACAGGGGGGAGTGAGCTGATGTCCGATGTTGCCAAGCGTACGGTGGTGATCAAGAACGAGCTCGGGCTCCACGCCCGGGCCGCGACCAAGTTCGTGCAGATGGCGGGCAAGTTTCCGTGCGAGGTGACGGTGACCAAGGACGGGCACGAGGTGAACGGCAAGAGCATCATGGGCGTGCTCATGCTGGTGGCCTCGAAGGGCACCACCATCGCGATCGGGGCCAAGGGCACCCAGTCCGAGGCCGCGGTGGCGGCGCTGGCCCAGCTGGTCGACGAGAAATTCGGCGAGGACCGTTGAACGGGCGCGGGCGCTAGATGGCGGGGCGGAGCGATGATCAGCGCAAGGTCGAGCTGCGGCGCGAGGGCGTGGCAGTTTCGGCCGGCATCGCCATCGGGCGCGCCTTCCTGGTCGGCCGCGATCTGATCAAGGAGCCGCGTTACCACGTCGAGCCCGACGACGTCGAAGCCGAGGTCGCGCGCCTGCACCGCGCCATCAACGCCTCCGACAAGCAGCTCGAGAAGATCAAGAACAAGCTGGCGTCCTCATCGGGCGAGAGCGACTTCCACATCATCACCGCCCACCAGCTGATGGTGAAGGACGAGCACCTGGTCGACGCCGCGGTCGGCTACATCAAGGATGAGTCGCTCAACGCCGAATGGGCCCTGCGCAAGGCGGTCGACGACATCCGTGGCGTCTTCGACGCGATCGAGGACGACTACTTCCGCGAGCGGCGTAGCGACATCGACTTCGTCGGCGAGCGTGTCCTCCGCAACCTGCTCGGCAAGGAGACCGGCCCGATCCGGCCGCCGCCCGACGCCATCGTCGTCGCCTACGATCTGTCTCCGGCCGACACCGCCCAGCTCCACAAACACGCGGTGGCCGGCCTCATCACCGACGCCGGCGGCAAGACCTCGCACACCGCGATCATCGCCCGCGCCCACGAGATCCCGGCGGTGGTCGGCCTCGAGGACGTCACCGAGGTGGTCGAGGACGACGATCTGCTGATCGTCGACGGCCTGGTCGGCGTGGTGATCATCAACCCGCTGCCGGGCACGGTCGCCGAGTACCGCGACCAGCAGCGCAAGCAGGCCGCCATCGAGGCGGTGCTGCTCACCAACAAGGACCTGCCGGCCCAGACCCGCGACGGCGCCCTGGTCCAGCTCTACGCCAACATCGACGGCCCCGACGAGATCGTCGACGCCCTCGAGCACGGCGCGGTCGGCGTGGGGCTGTACCGCACCGAGTACCTGTTCATGACCGGCGAGGTGGTGCCCGACGAGGCCCTCCATTACACGACCGCGTGCGCGGTGCTCGAGCGCATGGCCGGACGGCCGGTGACGATCCGCACCTTCGACCTCGGCGCCGACAAGCTGGCCGGCTTCCTCGAGGAGGCCAAGCTCGACGAGGCCAACCCGGCCCTGGGCCTGCGCTCGACCCGCCTGTGCCTGGCCGACCTCGGCCGCGAGATGTTCCGGGCCCAGCTGCGCGGACTCTTGCGCGCGTCGGTGCACGGGACCATGCGCATCATGTTTCCGATGATCTCGGGCGTGGCCGAGCTGCGCGCCGCCAAGGCCGTGCTCGAGGAGGTCAAGGCCGAGCTGCGCATGGAGGGCCAGGCCTTCGACGAGGCGATCAAGATCGGCATCATGATCGAGATGCCGTCGGCGGCGCTGATCGCGGACCTGCTGGCCCGCGAGACCGACTTCTTCTCGATCGGCACCAAC
>SXJR01000579.1 GCA_005779305.1 Myxococcales bacterium | reverse complement strand
GGCGTAGACGCGCCGGCCCAGCGCGGCCTCGGCGGCGGCGACCTCGCGCTCGGTGGCGGCGCTGGGCCGCGGCGTCCGGGGCTTGCCGCAGGCGGCGATCGCGAGCACCACGACCGCGACGGTCATCACGGTCAACGCCCGCGCCCGGGTGCCCGGGGGGCGCGCGGCGCTGTTCGGTGGAAGTGGTGCTAGGCTGGGCTCGCCATGCAGGCCAAGAACCTCCTCGACATCCTGGGCAAGAACGCGTTCGTCAAGGACGACAACAGCCACCACGTCGGCAGCGGCGTGAGCTGCTCGATCTACCTCGGGCTCGGCGACGACGCCCTGGTGATCGATCGCGTCACGTCGATCGAGCTGAGCGGCGACACCGCGACCATCATCACCCAGCGTCGCGAGCGCTACGCCGTCGAGGTGGGCGAGATCCGCGCGCTGCGAGTGACGCCCGAAGCGTCGGGCCCCGGCTACCGATAACGCGCGCACCGGCGCCGCCAGCGTCATTCCGGCTTGCGCGCGCGTGGAGGCAGGCCCGAGCTGGCCGGCTTGCGCACCACCGTCGGGCCCTCGTCTCCGTCGAAGCCGGTGTCGGTGTTCTGGGTCGCCGGGCGAGCCGGCCGCGTCGCCGGCGGTGGACCGACGATGATCCCCGAGGGCTCGGCCCGCGCGTGGGGCGACAGCTCGATGGTCGCCTCGACGTCCTCGACCTCGACCTCGTGGGTGACGCGCTTGCGCGGCGGTGGTGGCGGCGGCGGCGGCGTCTTCCTGGTGGGCTCGGCCGCGAAGGCGTCGTCGTCCTCGTCCATCATGGTGTCGAGACGCGCGGCCAGGGTATTCGCCCACGAGCTGCGTGGCTCGCTCGGTGCGGGCGCGGTCGGGGAGGGTGGGGGCGGTGGCGTGGCCCCGGGCGCTGGCGGCCGCAGCGGCCCCGCCGAGCCGGTGAGCGTGGTCGGCACCGGACCGAGCGGCACGTCGACCCCCTGGAACCCGGCGAGGGTCGAGGTCGTCGACGGGTTGAGCGGGATCGGGCCGGTGGTGGTCGCGCTCATGGACACCGCGCCCAGCAGCGGGATCGACCCGCTCATCGCCGGCGTGACCACCGGCATGGGCCCGGTCACCGACGGCTGGGCCGCGCCGAAGGGCTGGGTCACCGCGGGCGGCCGCGGCACGCTCATCGGCTCGGTGACGGCGAGCGGTGCGGCCATCTCGGCGGTCAGCAGGATCACGTCCTGTGGGTTGGTGGGGCGTGGCGCCGGCAGCGGCATCTCCGGCACGACCTCCGCGACCGCTGGCGCGTCGTAGGCCGGATCGTTTGCCAGCGCGACCAGCGCGGCCGCGAACGGCTCGTCCGGTGGGACTTCGACGCCTGGCGGCGGCTCGACCGCGGCGAACGACGGCGCGACATACGTCGACTCGTCGGACGAGACCGGCCGCAACGACACCGTCTCGCTCACCGGTGGCGGCGGCACCGAGATGGTCTTGGTCCGGGTCGGCTGCGGCGGCGCCTGCGGCTGCGGCTGCGCCTGCGGCTGCGGCTGCAGCTGCCCCCATCCCGCTCCCGGTTGCGTCCACGACGGCCCCCCCGGCGCCGGCGTCTGCATCGGAATCGTCATCGCCACGCCGACCTCGCCCGTGTTCATCGGGTTCTTCGACGGGTTCTTCGACGGGTTCGTCGCCATGCCCGGCGCAGGCGTTCCGGCCACGCCTGGCAGCGTCGTCGCGGGCGCCTTCGGCCTCCCCGTGTCCTCCCACTCGAGCTGGCGCGGCACGTCGAGGGAGTCGAGCCGCGGTTCCTGCATCAGACGCTGGGTCGCGGTCGGTGCCCGCATCCCCACCGTCGGTCCGGTGATCGGCTCCTGCGCGGCCGCAGCGGCGGCCTCGCGCTGCCACGGGTACTCGATGCGGCCGTGGTGAGCGTGCTTGATGGTCTCGCGCAGCGAGTTGTTGATGCGGCGCAGATCGCCCATCGACAGGCCCGACTCGTCGAGCTGGCCCAGGTGCAGCTTGCCGTAGACGATGCGCTGCACCAGGTTCTCGATCGAGCGATCGTCGGGGCGCTTGAGCGTGCGCGACGCGGCCTCGACCGCGTCGGTGATGGCGAGGATCGCGGTCTCGCGGCTCTGCGGCGGCACGCCCGGATAGCGGAAGTCCTCGATCGACAGCCGGCGCGAGTTGCCCTGCTCCTGGCACTTGGCCCAGAAGTACTCGAGCACGCCGTCGCCGTGGTGCATGTGCATGAAGTCGATGATCCGTTCGGGCAGCTTCTGGCGGCGAGCCAGGGCGATGCCCTCGGTCACGTGGGCGAAGATCGCGTCACACGACACCTCGGGCGCGAGCTGATCGTGCGGGCTCGGCTCGCCGGCGGCCAGGTTCTCGATGAAGTACGGCGGTTGCATCGACTTGCCGAGGTCGTGGAAGTAGGCCCCGACGCGGACCAGCCGGCCGTTGGCGCCGATGGCGTTGGCGGCGAGGTCGGCCATGTTGGCCATGGCCAGGCTGTGCTGCCAGGTGCCCGGCGCCTTCTCGGCGATCTGCCTGAGCAGCGGGTGCGAGAGATCCTCGAGCTGGACCAGCTTGCCGTGGGTGATCTCGCCGCAGGCGAGCTGGAACACCGTCATGATGGGCATCGCCAGGACCGCGGTCATCACGCCGCCCGCGGCCGCCGCCAGCCAGCTCGAGGACACCGGATCCGAGAGCTCACCGGTCGGCACCACCCCGAGCGACAGGTACGAGAACGCGGCGTAGGTCAGCACGGCTCCCGCCGTCGCCATCAACCCCGACAGGAGCGCGATGCTCACTCGCGGCCGCGCTCGCTCGGGGATGACGATGGCGCCTGCCACGGCCTGCACCACCAGCACCGCCGACACGCCGACGTCGAAGGGCACCAGCAGGGACATCACCACCGCCGAGAGCACGCCGCCGGCCAGGCCCACGGTGCGGTCGAAGACCAGGGTCGGCACCACCGCCCCGAGCGCGACCGGCACCGCCATCACCGATAGCGGCCACAGCAGGAGCAGGCTCTTGGTCAGCATCGCGCCGGCGGCCACGGTCCCGAGCAGCACCAGCTGGACGCGCAGGAGCCGACCCCGGTTGGAGCGGCGCAGGTGGTGGGTGACCCCGGCGGCCAGGACGAAGAGAACGGCGAAGTAGGCTCCGAGGCCGGCCAGGCCGTGCGGGGCATCGCGTTGCGCGGCGGCGGCCAGCTCGGCCTGATCCGCGGTGGCGACCTCGCCTCGGGCCACCACCACCGCGCCGCCGCGGCCGACCACCGCGCCGTCGTCATAGCCGTCGAAGGTGCGGACCCGCACCGTGACCGGCGCCGGCTGGCCTTCCTCGACCCTGGCGTCGAGCAGCCAGCTCTCGGCCAGCACCACCGGCGTGACCAGGAGCGCGAACACGAGCGACAACAGGAGTCCGCTGAAGAGATTGACCCGTGGCCGACGCGCGATCACGTCGGCCAGGCGGCTGCGACTGGGGACCGGCGGCTGCATCAGATGCCGATGTCGAACTCGGCGCGCGTGCGCGGGCCGTTGATGCTGGGGAACTTCATGGACCGCATCACGCCCGAGAGGCATCCGTGTAGGGCGCCACTGGCCTCGCCGTTGACCTTCATCCAGTTCACCTTGCCGGTCGGTCCGTCGATGATGATGCTGATGTTCGCGTTCGACGAGCCGGTCTTCTGCAGGCATCCGCCCAGGCGGTTGC
Organism: Myxococcales bacterium; assembly: GCA_005779305.1. GTDB lineage: Bacteria > Myxococcota_A > Polyangia > Haliangiales > Haliangiaceae > UBA2376. The sequence continues at coordinate 15,465 of SXJR01000579.1, read as the reverse complement.
CGTAGCGCGAGTACACCGAGAACACCGTGCCCATGTCGAGGGTCTCCGAACCCTCGTCGCTATCGTCGGAGAGGTCGAGGGCCAGCGAGTCGCTGCCGCCGGGTAGGCCGCGCCCGAAGTTGTTGCCGCCGCCGCTGCGCGAGCCGCCGCCGGTGCGCGGCTTCTTGGCGGGCTTCTTCGGCTCCGACACGGTCACGTTGAGCGACGCGTTGGCCAGGGTGTCGACGCCCTGCACCTGCTTGTTCTTGGCCGACGACAGGGCGGTGATGATCAAGTAGACGACCACCACCGCCGCGATCACGCCGGCGCCGATGAAGCCGTACAGCGTCACGCCGCGTTTGCGCTCGCTCGACTGGTGCTTGACCTCGGCCTGGGCGCGTCGGGCGTCGTCGCGCTGCTGGCGGGCAGCCTCGACCAGCGGTCCCAGCAGCGGATGATCCTCGACCTTGATGCGGCCGCCCTCATCCTTGTCGAAGAGCACGTTGCCGTGATGGACGTGGCCGCTCTGGATCTGCTCGACCAGGCCCTTGATCGAGAAGGGCCCGAAATCGAAGCGGCCCTTGGTGACGAGCCAGCGCTCGTGAGGATCCTCCATCGCCGCCTCGAGCGCGGGCGCGATGGGCAGCACCGCCTTGGGGGGCGCGGCCATGGCTGGTCCGTCGGCGCCGACCCGCTCCTCCTCTTCCTCGACCCCGCGGCACAGCGTGTCCATCACCAGCTCGCGCAGCGCCGCCACCGAGCCGAAGCGTCGATCGGGCTTCTCGGCGCAAGCGCGGGCGATGATCTCGTCGACCTCGGGCGGGATCCCGGGCACGGCCTCGCTGGGACGCGGGCCGCCGCGGGTGAGCGGCTGGCCGACCAGGGTGTCGTAGAGCAGGGCGCCCAGGCCGTAGACGTCACTGGCGGTGCTCGGCGGCTCGCCGCGCTGGACCTCGGGCGCGATCCAGCCCGGGGCGCGCACCGCGCCGGCGGCGATGGCCGCACACAACGCGGGACCGAGTGCGAGATCGCAGATGGTGATGCGGCCTGAGCGCGAGACGATCACCGACTCGTCGCCGATGGCGCCGTGGAACAGGTGTCCGGCGGAGATCAGACCCTGGGCGACCAGCGCGATCACGTTCCCGGCGCCGCGCGGCGGCAACCCGGTGCTCGACGCGGCGTGGCGGCGATCGAGCACGTCGCGCAGCACCGGCCCGTCCTCGGGTTCGGTCACGATGTACAGGTGACCCGACTCGAGGCCGGCGCCGTAGGCGGGCGAGACGTTGCGGTGATCGTCGAGCTGCGCGACCTTGGGGGCGCGCGACTGCACCTCGTTCACCACCTGGCGCAGCCGCGCCAGCTCGGGGTGGATGATGTGGATCGTCGCCTGCTCGTCGCCGCGCTGGGCGCGGTAGACCTCGGCGATGAGGGTGCGGCGCAGACGCTGACCGACGGTCCATCCGCCGATCGCGGTACCGTCCGCGTCGCCGGCGTCTGGCTCCGTCGCGACGCTGGCCAGGCCAGCCTCGGGGCTCATCGGGAACGAGGATACGCCATCACGGACAGCCAGCGGCGTCTGCGCGTGACTTTGCCGCGGGGATGCGAGAGGCCGATCGCAAGTACTTGCAACCATTGGCGCGATCGTCCGCGAGGAGCGCGTCACCCATGAGCCAGCGCGCGCGCTGGTTGCTGGGTTCGATCTCCAGGGCCTGATCGGCGTGTGCCTGCTGCTTGAGGCGGTTGCCGCTCCTGCGCGCCGCGTCGGCGGCGGCCAGGTGCGAGGCCAGGCGCTCGGCGGTCGGATCGACGCGGGGATTGGTGTGGCCGGACGGCGCCGCGTCGATCAGCGACGCGCCGGCGTCGATCAGCGACGGGCCGGCATCCGCGATCTCGGTCATCGCGGCGTCAGGGCTTATCGAAGCGCTCATCGAAGCGTCGATCGTCGCCGTCCCCCGAGGCCGGGATCTCGACAGCGCAATCACCACCAGCGCCGCCGCCGCGGCCAGCGCGACCGCGAGGATCACCATGGGCGCGCGGTTGCCGCGAGGCGGGGCGAGCTCGTCGTCGGGCGACCACGGCCCGGTGACGCTGCCGCTCTTGGGGTGAGGCCGCATCGGCGGCGGCGAAAGGGACGGCGAGGCCACCGACGCTGTGCCCGGGCCTGCCACCGCGGCGGCGATCTGGTCGGCGGTCAGATCGAGCGTCTCGACGTTGGCGGCCCGCCGGCCAGCCACGCCCAGCTTGGCCTCGACCGCGGCGATCTCGGCGGCCAGCAACTCGGCGCTGGCCAGGCGGTGCGCCGGGTCCTTGGCCAGGCACCGCGCGACCAGCGCCTCGACCTCGGCCGGGATGTCGAGCGACGGCGCCAGCGAGCGCAGCGTCGGCGGGGGCGTGCGGACGTGATCGGCGAGCACCGCCATCGGCTGGCCGACGAACGGCGGTCGGCCGGTCAACATCTCGAACAGCGTGCAGCCGAGCGCATAGATGTCGACGCGGCCGTCCAGGCTCTGACCCAACGCCTGCTCGGGCGCCATGTAGTCGGGGGTACCGAAGACGATGTCGCCCGCGGTCAACGCCGCCATCGACAGGGCGCGGTTGCCGGCGTGTTCCATCACCTTGGCCAGCCCGAAATCGAGCACCTTGACGTGGTCCGGATCGCCGCCCCGCCGCACCAGCATGATGTTGTCCGGCTTGAGGTCGCGGTGGATGAGGGCCACGCGATGGGCCGCGGCCAGTGCGTCGCACACCTGGCGCGCGATCCTCAGCGCGCGCCGCAGCGGCATCGGCCCGTCCTCGTAGACCTCGGCGCCCACCGTGCGGCCCTCGAGCAGCTCGAGCACCATGTAGAGCAGGCCGTCCTCGGTGATCGCGAAGTCGAGGACCTTGACCGCGTGCTCGCTCTCGACCTTGAGCGTCCCGCGCGCCTCGCGCAGGAAGCGGCGGGCCGCGCTGGGATCGCGGGCCAGGGTCGGTCGCAACACCTTGATCGCGACCGCCTGGTCCATGAACAGGTGACGGGCGCGCACCACCGCGCCCATGCCGCCCTTGCCCAGAAGGTCCTCGACCCGGTAGCGACCGTCGATGTCGGTGCCGATCAGTCGCTCGACCTGCCAGGTCAGCTCACCCGAGCTGTCGGCGGTCTGATCGTTGCTCACGGCGCGAGCGTATCCGAAGGTCTCAGAACCGCAGGCCGTTCTTGATCCGGAACGACAGCCAGTCCCAGCCCAGGTACGCCGCGCCGGCCAGGCCGATGACCCCGATGATGGGGTTCACGACCACGAGCACACCGGCTCCAATCCCCGCCGCCGCCGCGAACGTTCCCTTGCGCCGGGCGACCGACTTGTTGCGCTGCACCAGCGAGCCCATGTCCCAGCAACCTGCCTCATGGTTGGCGCGCTGTCAAACGTGGGTGGCGTGACGCACCCGCCGTGTCGCCGAGGACACAGCCTCGGCCTGGCGCGGGGTTGCCGTGGCCTGCGCCGTGCAGCATCGAGGCAAGAAACGCGGTCGTTCTCCCGTACCATGGTAAAGAGGTCTTGATGTCGGCTCGTCGTGTCCCTGCTGAGCGCCTTCGTGGTTCGGTCTACCTCGGTCTCGCCGGTGCCCTGTTCGCGGCGTCGGGCGCGATGATCGGTGGCTACGTGCTCACCGGCGGCCCGTCGCAGCCGGCGGCCCGGGCGGTGGTCCAAGGCCCGGCCAGCCCCGACGGCGCGCTGGCCGCTTCGGTCACCAAGGCGCTCGACGGCACGGTGACGATCAAAGCCGGCGGCCAGGCTCGCACGCTGCGCTGGTCGGAGCTGGGCGTGGTCGTCGATCCTGACGAGCTGCCCCACGCCGCGCGAAAGGCCCAGAGTGACGATCCCGTCCCCGGCCTGGCCCAGCTCGGCGCGCTGCCGGTCCATCTCGATCGAGCGGCGGCGCTCGAAGCCATCAGTCACCTCAAGGCCACGATCGATCGCGCGGCGATCGATGCCCACCTGGATCTCGAGGCCCGCGTCATCCAGGCCGATCGCCCCGGCCTGGCCATCGACGTCTTCGCCGCGCTCGATCGAGTCGAGGCAGCGGCCCGCACCGGCGCGACCGAGATCGAGCTGCCCGTGGTCGAGCTGCCGGCGCGCACGACCAAGAGCGAGCTCGGCATCGACGACATCTCGCACGTGCTCGGCACGTTCACCACCCGCTTCCCGGTCGGCGACAAGGACCGCAACTTCAACCTCAAGCTGGCCGCCTCCAAGCTCAACGGCGTCGTGCTCCAGCCCGGCGTCGAGTGGTCGTTCAACGGCACCGTCGGCGATCGCACCGAGAAGGAGGGCTACAAGATCGCCCACGTGATCACGGCCGGCGAGATGGTCGACGGGCTGGCCGGCGGCACCTGCCAGATCTCGACGACGCTCTTCGGCGCCTCGTTCTTCGCCGGCCTCGACATCGTCAAGACCACCAGCCACTCGCGGCCCAGCGTCTACGTGCCCATGGGCCTCGACGCCACCGTGGTGTGGCCCAACACCGATCTCAAGATGAAGAACCCGTACGACTTTCCGGTGGTCATCCACTACCGGGTGGCGCGCGGCGAGGCGGTGGTCGAGATCCTCGGCAAGGAGCGGCCGTGGGACGAGATCGCGTTCGAGCGCGAGATCCTCGAGGAGCTGCCCTTCGAGTCCGAGGAGCGGCTCGACGACGAGATGGCGCTGGGCACCGAGGCCTACGACCAGCTCGGCTTCAACGGCTACACGCTCACCCGCTTCCGCAAGTTCTACAAGGACGGCAAGCTCGACCACACCGACAAGTGGAAGGTCGTCTACAAGCCGGTCACCGAGTACGTCCGGCGCGGCACCAGCGAGTCGCCCGACGCCAAGATCCCCGACGGCAAGGAGCCCCACGGCCCCAAGCCGCCCAAGGAGGGACGCGGGCGGATCGTCCAGTAGCCGGCGCGAGCGACGCGGGTCTACTTGATGGGGTCGCTGGTCGTGGCGACCGTGCCTTCGGCCTTGGCGGCCTCGGCGGCGCTGGGGCCGTTGAAGTCGGTCTGAGGCGCGTCGATCTTGAGCGTGCCCGAGGCCTCGAGGGTGAGCGCGCCCCCGGCGGTCATCTTGAGTCCCTGCGCGGTGCCGAGCACCTGGGTCCCGTTCTTGGACGTGATCGCGATCTCGGCGGCCAGGATGATCATGTCTTCCTTGGCCTGGAAGGTGGTGTCGCCCTTCTTGGCTTCGACCTCGACCTTGTTCTCCTTGGAGATGGTCACCACGCCGACGCCCTTGCCGTCCTCGATCGTGATCGTGCCCTTGTCGTCGTCGAAGGAGACCTTGTTGCCGGACTTCGACTTGAACATGCGGACGGTGTTCTTGCCGTCGCTGTTGTTGCTGGGCGGCTTGTCCTTGCCGTTCCACAGCGCGCCCACGATGATCGGCCGACCGATGTCGCCGTGCTCGAACATGATGAGCACCTCGTCGTCGACCTCGGGGATGCTGAACCAGCCGCGGTCCTTGCCGCCGCCGATCGAGATCCACTCGCACCACCAGGTGTTGTCGGTGATGGGCAAGGAGGGGATCTTGACCTTGACCCGGCAGAGCTTGGCGTCGTCCTTGATGTCGGTGACGAGGCCGATCACCGGCTCGTACACACGCGCGGCCTCTTCCTCGGCGACGCGGCCTTGCTGGAAGAAGAAGCTCGCGAGGTCGGTGATCATGGCGTAATCGTAGTACGCAGGGCCGTCGCCAAACATCCCCCGGCGCTAGCGAACGGCGGTCGAACCGCGTCCGAGCCGGTGATCGTCAGGGTTCCGGGGGCTTGGGTGACAGGAGCGGGCCCTTGATCGGGGGCATGGCCGGGACCACCGGCGGCGGGACCACGGCGGTCATGCCGGTCACCGGGACCACGCCCAGGAAGCCAAGCGAGGGGTCGCCGCTGGGGTGCTGGGCCTGCCAGCCGACGTTGCCGTCGGCCCCGCTCGCGACCAGACCGACCGCGGCGAAGGGCAGGGTCCAGATCGACGGCATGGTGACCGCGAGCTCCTCGCGGATGTACTCGCCCGGCTTCCAGCGATCGCTGGGCAGGAGGCCGTCGAGGGTGATGCGGAGCAGCGACCGCCCCTGCTCGCCGGTGATGATGCCCGGGCCGGCGTCGGCGGTGGGCAGGCTCCAGAGCACCACGCCGAACTTGAGGGCGCGCTTGGGCCGGCGGACGGCGTGCATGTAGACCACGATCGCCGGCTTGGCGCCGACCGCCACCGCCGGCGCATCGAATCCCAGCACCTCGATGGCGCCGTCGTCGAGGGTGACGCCGGGCGTGGGGTGCTGCGGCGTGGGCGCAGCGGCGAGGATGACCTTGCTCATGCGCATCGCCGCCTGGCTCATCGAGGCGTCGCGGGAGAAGACCACCCGCTCGAGCCAGGCGTCGAGGATGGCCTTCATGTGGTCCATGCCGGCCTTCTCGCGCGAGGCGATGTTCGACTTCTCGAGCGGATCCTTCTCGAGATCGTAGAGCTCGTGGAAGTTGCCCTTCATGTTGTAGATGAGCTTCCACTTCTGGGTCACGGCGGCGCGCAGCGGCGTCGGGAAGTTGGTCTCCGAGAACACCGCCCGCTCGGGCTCTTCGGTGGCGAAGAAGATCTGGGGCACCAGGCTCTTGCCCTCGAAGGCGAGATCGCTGACGTCGATGCCGCACAGCGCGGCCACGGTGGGCAGGGCGTCGAGGTTCGACACCGCGCCGCCGATCTGGTGAGGCGGGTTGTCGGGGATGTAGAAGATCAGCGGGACGTGGATGACCTCCTTGGCCAGCGCCACGGCGTGGCCGAAGAAACCGTGCTCGCCGAAAGCGTCGCCGTGATCGCTGGTGATGACCACGATCGTGCGTTCACCGCCGGGCAGGCGGGCCAGCTCGTCGAGCAGGCGGCCGATCTGCTTGTCGGTGTAGTGCAGCTCGCCGTCGTAGAGATCCTCGGGAGAGTCGCCGAACGACTTCTCGCCCGGGTGCGAGACGTACTGGGCATGGGGATCGAGGTAGTGCGTCCACAGGAACCACTTGCCGTGGGGATGGCGCGCGATCCAGGCCAGGGCGCGGTCGGTGACGCGGTTGGCGCTGACCCGGTTGGCGTCGTGGGTGCGGCCGATCTCGTTGTCGTACTCGTCGAAGCCCTGCTGGAGGCCCCAGTCGTTGAAGTACTCGTGAGTGAAGATGCCGCCGGTCGCGTAGCCGCCGCGCTTCATGATCTCGGCGATGGTGGTGTTCTCCTTCTTCAGGCGCGGCGGCATGCCGTGGATGATCTTGTTCTCGTCGAGGGCGATGCCGGAGTGGAAGAACTTGCTGGTGGCGATGGCCGGGATCGACGCCATGGTGCCGGCCGACGGCGCCTGCGCGAACGTGAACGACGTCGCCCGCGACACCAGCTCGGCCAGCCGCGGCGTGGTGTCGCGCTTCTTGGGCCCGGTCTTGCGACCGCCGAACGACGTGAAGTCGTAGCGCACGGTGTCGATGGTGATGAAGAGGACGTTCCACGGCTTCTGGAACGCCGGCGGCACCGGCACGGTCGGGCCGCTGGGCACGGCCAGGTCGCGCATCGAGAAGTCGCGGCCGTCGCAGTTCTCGTCGATGCCGTTGTCGGGCATGTCGCGCACGCCGGGCCGGATCGACTTCTTGCGCGGCGCGCAGTCGTTCTCGCCCAGGAGCGAGCCGAAGCCGTCACCGTCGAGGTCGTTGGCCTTGCGCACCAGCTCGATGGCGCTGGCCAGGGTCGGCGAGTTGGTGACGGCGAGGTACTTGACCTCGGGATCGCCGCCGCAGCGGATGAGGGTGAGCGGCACCAGGACGAGCGCGGGCGCGGCCAGGGCCAGCCCGGTGCGGCGGTGACGGCGGCGGGCCGGCCAGCGCGCCGCGAGCTCGAGCTGGATGCCGGCGCCGGCGACGAGCGCCAGCAGCGAGACCAGCCGTCGCCAGGGCCACACCGGCCGCAGGTGATGGTGGTGTTTGCCGGTGACCAGGAGCGCGATCACCACCAGCACGCAGACCACGGCGAAGGCTATCCACGGCGAGCCCAGCGGCGTCCAGGCGGTGACGCGGGGCCAGCGGCGGGCCAGGAGCGCGCGCCCACGCTCGAGGAAGGCGGTCACGATCTGGGCGCCGATCCAGGCCGCGCAGATCGTGGCCAGCGCCAGGACCGCCACCAGCAGCGAGAACAGGATCGGCTCCTTGTAGCGGACGTAGAGCTTGGCGCCGACCCAGGTCACGGCGATGCCGTAGGCGACGATGGCCGCGCCATGACCCAGCACGGCCGGCGCGGCCGCGGCCCGCCAGCGCGAGGGCGCCGACAGGCGCGGGCGCTCGGCGGCGGCCGCCGTCGCGCCGTGACGCAAGGCGCGCACCAGGCGGGGCGTCACCGCCGCGAGCCCGAACATCGGTAGGAGTGCGAGCCACAGGATGCCGATCAAGGAGGCGTCGAGCAGCGCCAGCTTGCCGGCGACCACCACGTCGATCGTGCCGCGGTGGCCGCGAAGGGTGGCGAACCACTCGACGGCGGCCAGGGCGATGGCGCCGCCGGCCGACGCGGCGAGGCCGGCGCGCAGATCGCCGGCCAGCGCGCGGGCCAGGGTGCGTGGTCGCGCCGTGCGATTCATCTCACTCACGGCCCCCTGCTCAGGCGGTGCTTGACCAGCACCCACATGGCCTCCACGCCGTCGGTCCAGCGCACCTTCTTGCCGTCGGCGATGGCGCGCGCCGAGTACGAGATCGGGACCTCGACGATGGCGATCTTCTTGCGGCCGAGCTTGGCGGTGACCTCGGGGCAGAACTCGAAGCCGGTGCAGGTCAAGGCCAGCTCACGCAGCAGCTTGGTCTCGAACAGCTTGAAGCAGGTGGCCTCGTCGCTGATCGCCATGCCGTAGAGCAAGTTGGCGGTCACGGTCAGCATGCGGTTGGCCACGTAGTTGGCCGTGCGCATGCCGGTGGGCCGCGGGTTGGCCATGAAGCGCGAGCCGTAGACGACGCGGGCGCCGTTGTTCACCTCGCGCAAGAGCGCCGGGTAGTCGGCGACATCGTACTCGAGGTCGGCGTCCTGGACCAGACAGTAGTCGCCGGTGGCGGCGGCGAGCGCGGTGCGGATGGCCGCGCCCTTGCCCTCGTTCTTCTCGTGCTGGACCACGGTGATGCGTGCGTCCTTGGCGGCCGCGGCCGCGGCCACCGCCAGCGCGTGGGTGCGATCGCGAGAGCCGTCGTCGCAGACCACGATCTGCTTGTCGAACCCCAGCGACTCGGTATCGACGGCGGCTACCCGGGCCAGAATCTCGGCGATGGTCGCCTCTTCCTGGTAGGCGGGGATCAGGATCGACAGCCGCATCGGCCTCGGGCGTTTACCATGTTCGGCGTGGTACAGGGAGGCGATGGCTAGCGAGCGACTGGCGAGCGATCAACAATGACTCTGGGTGTTCGGGGTCACTGGGTTCGTCCGGGGTCTGTTGGGTCATGTTGAATGAGCGCGATGCCCTGCGGGCGTCCAGCAGGTGGCTGGCCCGGCGCTGGTGGGCGATCGCCCTGGTGCTGGTCTTCGTCTACGCCTTCCCACATTACCCCAGCATCCGAAGCGCCAACGAGTTGCCGCGCCTCTACCTGGTGATGGCCATGGCCGACGACGGCACCTTCGCCATCGACAAGGGCGTCGCACGCTGGGGCTCGACCGCGGACGTGTCACCGTCGCGCGGCCACCACTACTCCAACAAGGCGCCGGGCTCGTCGATGCTGGCGCTGCCGGCGTACGTGGCCCTGCGCGGCGTCACCCACGCCGTGGCCGGACGCGAGCCGACCCTGGGCGAGATGATGTGGACCTTCCGCATCTGGACCGGCGTCATCCCGACGCTGCTCTTCCTGTGGCTGCTGTGGGGCTTCCTGGCCCGGTTCGTCCCCGACGATCCCGACGGAAGCGCGCGACGGAGCGCGCTGGCGATCTATGCGATCGGCTCGATGGCGATCGTCTACTCGGTGCTGTTCATCTCGCACCAGCTCTCCGCGGTATGCATCGGCGCGGCCTGGATCTTCACCGTGCGCGTGGTCGATGACGGCGACGATCCGCGCTGGATGCTGGCCGCCGGCGCGCTGGCCGGCGCGGCGCCGCTGGTCGACTACCAGGCGGTGTTCGCCGCGGTGCCGATCTACATCTGGGCGACGATCCAGCTGGTCGAGCGCCGCCGCGGCCTGGCGCCGTTCGTGTGGGCGGCGATCGGCGCCGCGGCGCCCATCGCGATCCTCCTCCTCTATCACGACGCCGCGTTCGGCTCGCCGCTACGCACCGGCTACGCCGCGTCGGAGACGTTCGCGTTCCATCATCAGAAGGGCTTCCTGGGCATGGACCGGCTGCGCTGGGAGGCCTTCACCGGCTCGACGGTCGCGCCCGACAACGGCCTCGTCGTGTTCTGCCCGGCACTGCTCCTCGCCATCCCGGGCTGGGTCCTGATGGTGCGGCGGCGCATGCAGGCTCACGTGCTGGTGACCGTGGCCATCACCGTCATCTATCTGCTGTTCATCTCCAGCATCAACTTCTGGCGCGGCGGCTGGCAGCTCGGACCGCGCTACATCACCGCGATGCTGCCGTTCCTGGTGCCACCCATCGCGGTGACGCTGGGCGCGGTGGCGCGCTGGCCGGCGCTGCGCGGCGCCGCCCTGGGGCTGGGCGGAGTCGGCGTCTTCATCTACACGGCGAGCATCGTGGAGTTCCCGCACTTCCCCGAGAAGTTCAAGAACCCGCTCTACGAGGTGACGCTGCGCCTGATCGGTGACGGGCTCGCGGCGCCCAACCTGGGGCAACTCGCCGGCTTGCCGGGCGGCTGGAGCCTGGTGCCGTTCGCGCTGCTGGTCGCCGCGCTGTGGGGCGCGGCCCTGCTGGGACCCCGCGGGGCATGGCGGCCGCGTCTCGTGGCGGTCGGCGTGGCGGTGGCGGTCACGGGCGCGGTCGTCCTGGCCTACGGTGGCTTCCGTGGCGGCGGTCGGGTCGCCGACGACGCCTACGCGCGTACCGTGGCCCCGGCGGTGAAGAGCCAGATGCGGTAGCGTGCGGCCGGCATGACGACGTTCCCGATGTCCAGCCGCGTCTCCTCCACGATGACGATGGTCGCGGCGGTCGGCGCGATGGCGGCGCTGGCGCTCGCGCCGGGGTGCAAGAAGAAGGCGGCCAGCGCGAAGCAGGACGCGGGCGCACGTCGGATGCCCACCGCCGAGGAGGCGGTGGCGGCGTTCGACGCCGGCTGCGTCGCCGGCGACGCCGAGGCCTGCCGCAACCTGGGTGTGATGTACGCCGAGGGCACGGGCGTGGCCGCCGATCCCAGGCGCGCGCTCGCGCTGTACGGCCAGTCGTGCGACCGGGGCAGCGCTGCCGGTTGCAACAACCTCGGCCTGGTGTTGCTGTTCGGCCACGGCGGGCTCGAGCCCGATCCGGTCGCGGCCCGGCGCTGGTTCGGCAAGGCGTGTGACGGCAAGAGCCTGCTCGGCTGCCGCAACCTCGGCCTCGCGCTCCAGCGCGGCGAGGGTGGAGCACGCGATCCGGCGGCCGCGCTCGCGGTGTTCGCCAGCGCGTGCGACGACGGTCTGGTGCTGGCCTGCACCAACGCCGCCCAGATCCACGCCGCCGGTGAGGGCATCACCCAGGATCATCCGACCGCCGTGAAGCTGTACCAGCGTGCCTGCGAGGGCGGCGATCCGGCCGGCTGCCGGTTGCTCGGCGGCGCCTACCTGCGCGGCGAGGGCGTGCCGGCGGGCGCGGCCGCGGCGGCGGTGTGGTTGGAGAAGGGTTGCGATCGCAACGACGCGTTCGCCTGCCGCGTGCTCGCTGATCTGGCGCGCGAGGGCAAGGGCGTGGTCAAGGACACGGCCCGCGCCGACGCGCTGACCGAGAAGGCGTGCGCTCTCGGCGAGCAGGCCGCGTGCCCGGCGCCGGCCGCCGACGCCGGCGTCACTTCCGACCGGTAAGCTCGAACGTGCGCGCGATCGTGCGCGGTGGGCAGTCGATCTCGAGCAGGTTGATCCCGCGCTCGAGGTCGCGGGTCTTCCACGACACCCGGATCTCGTGGAACGACGACGCGGCGCGCGCGACCACGCGATCGTTCCAGCGCACGACGATCGGCCCGGCCTCGGCGCCGAGCGCATGCGACAGCGTGAGCGTGGCCTCGATCGTCCCGGTGCGGTTGAGCGAGACGAAGATCCGGGCCCGGCCCGACGGGATCGTCCACCGATCACGGGTCAACACGAACCCGCGCCGAAACGTCGCCGGGATCTGGCCGATGGTGCGGTTGTCGACGTTGCGCGGTGGCGCGCTGTTGAGGCCCGGAAACGTGTCGCCCATGAAATGGACACCGACGATCTCGTCGTACGCCCACATGTTGCGCTGGTACTGATGGGCGAAGCGCGCGCGCACCGGCCACGTCGTCAGCGCCGACACCCGCGCCGCGAAGCGGCCCAGTCGGTTGGGGACCTGGCGGCGGAACACGTTGCGCGGCGGCTCGCCACCCCAGATCCGCACGTTGGGCGCGGAGTACGTCGACGCCAGCCACAGGTTGGCGCCGGCGAGCGCCAGCGCGGCGGCGATGGCCGCGGCGCCGACGATCGCCGCCGGCACGCGCAGCACGTGCGGCGATTGCCACAGGCGCGCGATGGCGGTGAGCGCTGGCGCCAGCAGCACCGCGAGGCCGAGCGCGAAGGCGACATAGGTCGAGTCGAAGCGCCGGCCGCCGTAGGCGCCACCGCCCCACCAGTCCCAGACCGCGCCGTTGACCACGACTTGCGCGGCGACGGCGAGCACGAGGGCTGCGAACAGCCGGGGCGCACGCGCCAGGCCGGCGACGAGGCCGAGCGCGGCCACCGCGTAGAGCGGCGCCCACGGGAAGAGCCCGTTGCGGGAGGACCACAGCACCTCGCTCCACGCCGGTGCGTCCCAGCGCATGAAGCCGTCGCCCTGTGGCACCACGTAGTACGACCCGTAGAGCGCCTTCCAGGCCAGGAACTGGGGCGCGGCGCAGACCATTGCCACGATCGCGCCCACCGCCCAGTTGGCGGCGACCCGCGGCGAGCGCGTGCGGCGCAGATCGTCGGCGGCGGCGAAGAGGAGGAGGATCGCCCATGTGGCGAGCTGCGGCCGGGCCAGGACTGCGAGCCCGAAGGCAGCGCCGAGATGGGCCCAGGTGCGCGCGGTGCGCGTGCGGTCGAACGACCCGTCCCATGCGTCGACCAGCCAGGCGGCGAAGAACGTCGCGTACGGGTGCGCGTATCCCGGCTGGCGCACGGCGTAATAGATGACCGGGCCGGCGGCGAAGATGAGAACCGCGGCGACCAGGCCGGCGCCGCGCGCGCCCAGGCGACGCGAGGCGATCCGGTACGGGAAGATCAGCGCCGCCACGGACAGGAGCACTGACAGCCACATCACCGCCTTCTGTTCGAAGGTGGAGAACCCGTCGCGGCGCTCGCCCTTGGCCACCGCGACTGCGTGGGCGGGCAGGAAGACCGGCGCCGACAGGATGGCGGGACCGGGGCCGAAGACGTTGGCCGGCTTCCGGGTCGGCGTGAAACCGAAGCGGTACCAGTTCTTGGTCTCGCGGTACTGATTGCCGAAGTCGACGTCGTGGTCGAGGTACAGGGTCGGCGCCCAGCCGTAGTAGTAGGGCGCGTCGGCGTAGGGCCGGGCGATCGGGCGCTCCTGGTCGTCCACCCCGGTGAACAGCGCGTAGGTGGAGAGGCCCAGGATGGCGGCCAGGCACGCGACCACGCACCACCGCCAGCGGGTGTCGACGTCGGCCAGCGCGCGCCCCAGGCGCGAGCATCGGCGCTGGGCCAGACGACCCATGGGAGCCATCGCCCGCACCTTCGCATGGCCGCCCCAGCGCTCGCTCCTGCTCGGCTGTTCAGGTGAGTGGCGCAACGCGCCATCTGGTCACAGCCGTCTCCAGGGGTGACATGTCCTACCCAACATCCCGATGATGCGATGCTCCGGACCTCGCCAGCACACACAAACAACAAGTTCTCCACAGGCGACACACCGATCCTCGTTCGGCGTGCTGATTCAGCCGCTTGGGGGAAGGGATCTTGTGGATAAGTCGGCCCGCCAGGCCACTTGTCAACAGGCGATCCGGAGCACCGGACAGTTCGGTCCGCGCTCCGGACAGTCACCCCGCCGCATGCAGTCGTCCGACCACGGCCGGTGTCCGCGACCCGGACAGCTTGGTCCGACCCTCCGGACGGGTCGTCCGTGTTTCGGACGCTCAGCGCGTCCGGCGGCCGGACACCAGGGCCCCCAGGAGGGTGACGCCGGCGAGCAGCGCAGGCGTCGCCGTCCCGACGAGGATCTGCGACCACGCCGTGACATAAGGAAGTCGCGGAGGGGGACCACCGAACACCGCCGCCGGCACCCCAGCGACCACGCCCGCGGCGACGACGACGGCCAGCGCCGGCACCACCAGCGCGATCACCCGCGCTGGGTGAAGCCGTGCGCCCGGGCACGCCAGCACGACGACCGATGCGAGCGCGCCCAGTGCCAGCGCCGCGGTGGGTTGGCGCCACGACAGGCTCGGCGGGCCGAACACGACGACGTAGGCGACGAGCGCGAGCCCAGGTGCGATCGCCGCCGCGCGCGGCTGGCCCCAGCGCACCGTCGCCGCGGCGCCCAGCAAGAGCACGACGATCGCGATCGCGATCGACCCGCGTGACGGCCGCGGCAAGGTCGCGTCGCGATCAGGCGCGACCGCGGCCTCGGCGAGCGGCCGGCCCACCGCGCCGCGCGGCGGCGTCACGGCCAGCGTGTCGTGCAGGTGACGACTCACGTCGACGAGGTGGACGTCGCCGCGCGCTGGCGCGCCAGGTGGCCGCGGCTCGACGCAGCCGCGGACCAGGCGGACCTCGGGCTCGGCGTCACCGTGACCGCCGCGTGGGAGGTGGCCGTGATCGGAGAGGACGACCCAGGTCGCGTCGGGCGCGCGCGCGACGAGCTCGCCGAGCAAGACGTCGCTGCGCGCGATCTCCTCGCGGTACGCGTGATCGCGGCCCCCGCGGTGGCCGGCGGCGTCGATGGCCAGGACGTGGACCAGGACCAGCGGCGCCTCGCCGGCGACGGCCTCGGCAGCGGCCTCGATCGTGTCGACCTGGGCGAACCCGGCCGAGTGCGCGATCTGGGGCCACGCTTCGACCACCGCGCGGGCGCCGGGCAGACGCGCTGGCAGCGTGGTGGTGAGCGCGCGATCGAGCTGGTTGCGCATGGGCATGCCGCTCTGCTGCGCGGTCAGCCCGCTCCACAGCACCGTCTGCACCGGCAGCGACTTGGTCGGGAACCCGACGTCGATCACGAGATCCATGCCGCGCGCGCACAGCGCGTCGAGCGCCGGGCCGCGGGCGTCGGCGCGGGTCAGCCCGTCGAGGACGACCACGCGCACCGGCGCGTGCGGCACCGCCGACGCCTCGGGACCGACGGCGAGCGGTCGCTGCCACGTGCCCTCGCCGCCGGCGGTGACGAGCTCGGCCAGCGAGCCG
>SXJR01000578.1 GCA_005779305.1 Myxococcales bacterium | reverse complement strand
GGCGGGCGGCGGCCGCGCCGCGATCGAGCAGTGGGAGCTCGCCACCGAGCGTGACGACGTAGCCGAGCCCGCGCTCGGTCGCGGTGCCTGCGAGCAGCACGCCGACCCCCAGCTCGAGGCGCGGGATCCAGGTGCGGCGGGCCTGCCGC
Organism: Myxococcales bacterium; assembly: GCA_005779305.1. Taxonomy (GTDB): domain Bacteria; phylum Myxococcota_A; class Polyangia; order Haliangiales; family Haliangiaceae; genus UBA2376. Next base: position 21,185 of record SXJR01000578.1, on the reverse strand, counting down.
GCCTCGGTGCGCGACGCGCCGGCGCGTGACCTGGCCGCCGCGACGTGGTCGCGTCGCCCTTCCGCCTCGACCACAGTGGAGATCCGGAGGTCCTCGGAGGCGTCGATCGGGCTGCCCGGCGTGCCGAGCAGGCCGCCGAGGACGACCTGGGCGGCGGCGCGCTCGCGCCGCACGGTGGTCAGCTCGTCGTCGAGCAGATCGAGCTCGAGCGCGACCCGCTCCGCGTCGTAGTCGGCGGCGTCGCCCGAGGTGGAGCGCGCGCGCAGCGTCGCCACCAGCTCGGCGAGCCGGAGGCGTGCCGCCTCGAGTCCGGCCACCCGCTGCCGTGCCGCGGCCGCGGTGGCATAGACCCGCCGGGCCTCGATCTCGAGGACGAAGTCGGCCCGGCTCGAGTCAGCGGCGGCGGCCTCGGCCTCTTCGCGGGCGGCCGCGAGCCGCAGCGCGCGCCGTCCCGACAGATCGAGCGGAACCGCCAGGCGGAGGAAGTCGTCGTGGGTGTCGAGGCCGGGCACGGCCTCGCGTTCCCACGACAGCGTCGGGTTGGGTCGGACGCCGGCGACATCGATGGCAACGGTGGCCGCCCGGGCGCGCGCCGCGCTGGCTTTCAAGCGGGGTGAACGAGCGTGGAGCTCGGCGAGGAACGTGGCCTCGTCGAGAGAACGGATCTCGTCCGCGCGGGCGGTCCCCGGCAACAGCGCAGCGAGCGCCGTCCCGAGGATCACCAGCGCGCACGTCGTGTGCGCTAACATGGAGACCTCCAAGCGAAGTGCACCCGCCGTGACGAGACGGCGGGCCGATCAGGAGCGGGAGCCGCTCAGCCGATCGGCGGACGGTGCGGAGGCTCGCGCGCGGCCAGGTCGTGCAGATCGATCGCGGCGATCGATGCGATGGCGCCGATCTCGTAGTGCGCGATCCCCGCCACCGGCAGCGCCGGCGTCACCCCGAAGCCGTTGTGTCCGCCGCACACGTGCATCAGCTGCGTGCAGCCGTGCTCGTCGGTGGGGTCGTGATCGTCGTGGTGGGCGTCGTGGTCGGCGGGGTCGCCGACCAGCACGTGCTCGGCGGCGTGCACGCCCTGCTCGACCAGCTCCACCGTGGGGAGGAACGTGAGCACGAGCAGGAACGCTAGCCAGCGCGAAGCCACCAACCTCTACCGTGACTCACCTGCGTGGCACCGTCAACTGGGGCCCGGTCCAGCGCAGGTCCGGGTGTTCTCGCCTTGAACCTGGCGCGGCTTCGTGGTCCCCATCCGTGCATGGACTGCGCGCGCGTCGCCGAGGTCTTCCGCCGCCAGCACGCACGTGGCCGGTTTCCCGGCGGTCAGCTCGTGGTCCGCCGCGGCGGCCAGGTCGTCGTCGACGAGGCCATCGGCCTGGCCTCGGGCCTGCGCGACGGTGAGCCGCAGGTGCCGGTGTCGGCCGCGACTCGCTTCCAGGTGTTCTCGGCGTCCAAGCCGTTCGTGGCCATGGCCGTCGCGCTGCTCGAGGAGCGCGGCCTGCTCGACGTCGCCGCACCGCTCTCCACGTTCGTGCCCGGCTGGTCGGCCGATCGCACCATCCTCGACGTGCTCACCCACCGCAGCGGCATCCTCCTGCCCGCGCTGGTCGCCGACGAGCATCGCTGGGGCGATCGCGACGCCGTCGTCCGCGCCATCGCCGAGACGCCGCCTCGCTACCGGCGCGGCACGTTCGCCTATGGTCCGTACGAGTTCGGCTGGATCCTCGGCGAGATCGTCGCCCGCGTCACCGGCGAGCCGCTGCCGGCGTTCCTTGCCCGCGAGCTGCTCGCGCCGGCCGGCATCGACGTCGCGTTCACCACCACCGGCGTCGCCGGCACCGACGCCGACCTCGCTCGCACCTACTGGCTCGGCGGCCGGCAGGTGGTGGCCGGCACCGAGCTCTCCGCTCGCTGGGAAGCCGTGCACAACCACCCGGCGACCCGCGCGGCGCTGGTGCCCGGCGCCGGCCTGATCGGCACCGCCGGCGCGCTCGCGCGTTTCTACGAGCTTCTCCTCGACGGCGGCCGCGGGCTGCTCCGCCCCGACACCATCGCGCGCTACACCACGCCGCTGCCGACCGCGTTCGATCGTTCCAACCGCATGCCTCTGCGGGTGGCGCGCGGCTTCCTGCTCGGCCAGCGCTGGCCGTCGCTGTACGGCTGGTGGAACACCGCCCGCTGCTACGGCCACGCCGGCGCCTTCTCCGCTGTGGCCTGGGCCGACCCCGTCTGGGGCGCTGCGATCGCGTACGTCACCAACGCCAACCGCGGCCCTGTCGAGCTGCTGCGTCGCTCGGCGCCGATCGGCACCAGCGTGCGTGCGCCGTAGTAACGTGCCCGCGCCTTGACCGAGCCCGAGCTCCAGGCGGCCGTGGTCCTTGCGCTGCTCGCGCTGGCGGTCCCCACCTTCGTGTTCCTGCTGGTCAAGAGCGCGCCCTACGGCCGCCACGGCCGCCCCGGCTGGGGACCGACCGTGCCCAACCGCGCCGGCTGGATCCTGATGGAGCACCCCGCGGTGCTCCTCTTCCTCGTGGTCTTCGCCCTCGGCCGTCACCGCGCCGGGCTCGTGCCGCTCGTCCTCCTCGCGGTCTGGCAGCTTCACTACGTCCACCGCACATTCGTCTTCCCGTTCCGGCTGCGCGCGACCGACAGGCGGATGCCGCTGGTGGTCGCGCTCGCCGGCATGTCCTTCAACGCGGCCAACGCCTACGCCAACGCCCGCTGGGTCTCGGAGCTCGGCGCGTACCCCGCCGCCTGGATCGCCGATCCGCGTTTCCTCGCCGGGCTCGCGATCTTCATCGTCGGCCTGGTCATGAACCTCCACGCCGATACCGTGCTCCTCCACCTGCGTCGGCCCGGCGAGACCGGCTACAGGGTTCCCCACGGCGCCATGTGGCGCTGGATCAGCAGCCCCAACTACCTCGGCGAGATCCTCGAGTGGATCGGCTGGGCGATCCTGACCTGGTCACTCGCCGGTCTGGCCTTCGCTGTCTACACCGCCGCCAACCTGGTGCCGCGCGCGCTCGCCAACCACGCCTGGTACCGGGATCGCTTCCCGGACTACCCACCGGGCCGGCGCGCGCTCATCCCGTTCGTCCTCTGATCGGAGGGACGGCGGTCGTGACCAGACGAGCAGCCAGCGCCGCGGTCTTCGGTCCCCAGTGACCCACGGGATCGCGGGTACTTGGCGGACCGCGTCGGCGGCATCGGGCTTGCTGATGCACCGTTCGTGCTCCGTCTGCTGGCGAGCTGGGTTGCCACTTGCGTGCTCCTCGGAGCCGGCTGCGGCCCCGCGCCGGCCGTCGAGACCGACGAGCGGGTGACGGTCCTCCCACCCGAGGTCGTGCTCGACGTGGAGGCCGATCGCGTCGCCTTCGCGCGTCCGGGCAACGAAGCCCTGGCGGCGCTCAGGGTGGACGATCTGGTGGTGTCGGCGCAGGGCGAGGGCTTCCTGCGGCGCGTGCTGGCGGTCCACGACGACGGTGAACGCATCATGCTCGACACCGAGCCGGCCGCGCTGGGCGACGCCATCATCGATGGCGACGTCGACGAGGCCCTGGCGCTGGGCGACGGCAAGTGGGACTCGCACACGCTCCAGCTCGTCCGCGTCGACGTGCGCGGGCAGCGCCCGATCGACACTGCCGACTTGACGGTCGACGTGCATCGCGCGGCCCTGTCGCTCCTGCCCACGCTCGACCTCGACCTCGCCATGCGCGGCCGGCGCCTCGAGCACTTCGAGGCGGTGCTGTCGAGCCAGCTCGACGCCGAGCTCGACCTCGAGGTGCGGGTGCGGGCCGGCACCATCCGCCCCGCCGTCACGCTGTGGCGATCGGTGCCGATGGTTTTCTACCAGCAGATCGGCGTCGTCCCGGTGGTCGAGACCGCGGTGATCTCGGTCGGCGTCCGCCTCGAGGTCACGGCGCGCGGCGATGGTCGCGTGCGCCTGCAGGGCGCGCTGCGCTCGACCCTGGCCGCCGGCCTGCGCTTCGAGGACGGCCACTGGCAGCGCGTCGCCGAGAGCTCTCACGCGCTCGACGGCCACCTGCCGGCCGCCGAGCTCGACGTCGATCAGATCGACGTGCGCGCGTACCTGTTCACTCGCCTCGACGTGAAGTTCTACGACCTCGCCGGCCCGTTCATCGACGTCGGGCCCTACGTGCAGGTCGACCACCCGCTCGGGACCGACGCGTACCGCGGTCGGGTCGGTCTGTACGGCGAGGTCGGCGGCACCCTGCGCGTCTTCGGCGTCCGGGTTCCTGCCTTGCCGCGCTTCGAGCTGTTCGACGTGTCGCGGCCGGTGTTCTGACCGCGCCCGCCGCGGCGTTCACTGCCCGCCGGTCTCGGTCCACCAGCCGTTGAACGACAGGCGCAGGCCGTCGGCGCTGACCCGCATGGGCGTGGTCCCGCCGACCGAGCCGAGCAGCGCGGTGTACGGGCCGGCGATGCCGGTGGTCGACTTCTGCACGCCGCCGGTGGTGCCCAGGTACACGGTCTGGCCGTCGGCGCTGACTGCGCACGTGCGCGGGATCGCGATCGGGGTCACCGAGCCGAAGCTGCTCCCCGACCAGGTCTGGATCCCGCCACTGGCCGAGACGATTGCGATCGTGCCATTGCCGCAGGCCATGGTCCGGTTGGTGCCGGTCACCACCGTCCAGCTCGCGCCGTCGTTGGCGCTCGACGATCCGGGCCCGGTGGTCACGGGCGTCGCGAACACGCTGGGGCCGCCGGCGAAGCCGACGTGGCCGAAGTTGCCGGCGCCGGTCGAGGACGACCAGGTCGAGCCGCCGTTGGTGGTGTACTGGTTGTACGCGTTGTAGCCGTTGAGCGGCGTCACCGGATCGAACCAGGTGCGGCCGTCGTCGGGGAGCGCCGACGGCAAGAGCACGCCGGTGTCTCCGCCGTCGAGCGAACGCCGGGTCTCGAAGATGCTGCCGTTGTACGAGGTCACGAACAGGGCGAGGTTGGCGCCGTCGATGGTCGCCGCCACCGCCTTGCCGAGCGGGATCATCTCCCAGGTGATGCCGCCGTCACGCGAGCGGTGGTAGCCCGCATACAGGTCGGCGGCGTGCCCAGGGCGCAGGTCGAACAGCACTGGCAGGAGCGGGCTGGCCACTCGCCACGGGCCGGGGATCTCGAGCGTCGACCAGCCGCCCGCGGCTGCGCGCACGGCGAGCAGCCTGCGCTCGGCCGGGCCACCCGGCGGGTTGCTGATCTGCATGAGCACCAGCAGGCGTCCGTCGCCGAGCCAGGTGAGGCCCTCGCGCAGGTGCGGATCGGCCAGCCCGCTGTCCTCGAACACCAGCGTGCCGCCGGCCGGTCCGACGTAGGCGCCAGACTGCGGCTGGGTTCCGCCGCCGCCGATCGCCGCCATCGTGCCGTCGGCGCGGATCGTCATCGCTCGGGGCGGATCGTTGGCGTCGGGCCAGGTGCCGTAGTTGGTGAAGGTCGCCAGATCCGGGCTCGACGCCATGACCGTGGTGGTGGCGAGGTACAGCGTGCCGCCGGCCGAGTAGGCGGCGGCGCGCGGCTGGTACCCGCCGAACAGCCGGAAGCTGACGCCGCCGTCCGATGACACGAACACGCCCCGGTTGGCCGCCACCGCCAGCTTCAGCGGATCGGTGGGGTGGACGGCGAGATCGAACACGCCCATCAGCTCGGTGTTCACGATCTGTGCGCACCCGGTGGGACCGATCCTGAACAGTCGGCTCACCCTTGCGCCCGGTGGCCCGGCGACGATGCTGGCCTCGAGCACGAACACCGAGCCGTCAGCGGCGCGGGCCACCGCCTGGTGGTGGATCGAGATCGACTCGTTGAAATCCACGTCCTGGTAGCGACACCACAGCCGCTTCCACAACGCGGCGTCGCCAGTGAGGTCGGGGCCGCGACGCAGGCTGGCCACCGCGGGCGCGGTCAGGAACGCGCTCGCGCTGCCCGGGCTCACCACTCCCTGGACCACCAGGCGGCCGGCGTTGTCGACCAGGAGCTGCGGCGACGGGCGGAGGGCGAGGGTCTGCGGATAGCGGGGGAGCACCTGCTTCCACGGCTTGGTGATCACCGCGAACGCCTGCACGTCGCTGAGCCGGACGTCGACGCCGTCCGCGAAGGCCCGCACCCGGTACTGGTACGCACCCGCGACCTCGGGCACGTCGGTGAAGGTGACGCTCTCGTCGATGCCGGGCCGGTACACGTTCTGCTGCCGCGTGGCGACGACGGCGAAGCCGCCGCCGTCGATCTGGCGCTCGAGCTCGTACCGCAGGCTCGCGGCCAGGCCGGTGTTGACGGTCAGCGTCAGCTCGCTGTCGGTCCAGCGGATCGGCGGTGGCGTGCCCATGGTCATCGTCGCCGGCGCTGGCGTCGCCGCGGCCACCGCGCACTGCTCGGCGGTGTTGCCGTCCTCCACCTGCGCGCTGCGCACCCGGACCGTCACGCAGTACGTCACGCCTGGCGTGAGGCCGCCGAGGAACATGGGGTTGTTGCCGGCGACGGTCATGGCGTGGGCGCGGTGGAAGTTGTGGGTCCCGGTCTGCGGCCGGACGTAGATCCAGTAGCTGGTGCCGACCAGGGTCGGGAACAGGATCTCGATCCCGCCGCCGGCGGCCGCGGTCACCGCGCTGGTGATGCCAGCGTAGGTGGGGCCACCATCGTTGAGGCCGAGCTCGGCCCAGTCGCCCCCCGCCGCCGCGGCGCTCGCGGTCCATAACGAGAAGTGCGACACCCCGATCACGACCTCGCTGCCGGCGGTGCTGGCCGGCCCCTCGTCGGTCCACGCCGACGCGGCCTCGGCCGACGAGAGCTCGGTGTAGCTGCCGGGGCCCGGGCTGGGCAACCGCAGGGTCAGCGGCGACGACGGTGCCACCCCGTTGGTGAGGAACTGCATCACCAGCCCGCCGACGGGCGTGCCGCCTGCGCGGTTCACGCCGTTCGAAAGGCGAAGGATGAGCAACGTCCCGTTCGGCAGCGCGCCGGCCGGGATGACCACGGTCGCGGTGCCCACGGTGACGGTCTGCGTCGTGCCGTCGACGGTGACCACGGTCTGCGCGAGCACGTTGCCGACCGGCCCGGGATCCCAGGCTGGTGCGTCGGGGCCACCGGCGTCGACCGCGGCATCAGGTGACGCGGCATCGGTCGACGCCGCGTCGGGTGAAGCGGCGTCGACGTCGGGCCCGTCGGGCGAGGCCGCATCGATCATCGACGACGCGTCCGGATCGACCGGATCGGATCCACCGCCACACGCCAGGACGAGGAACCCCAGGACGACCGCCAGGCACGAGAGCTTCATGCCATCCAACACGCGGTCGCCGGCCGATCCGTCAGGCGCGCCGGACGTCGCGGGATCCCAGCTACTTGCGCCGGCCCCGGAGGGCCACGGGGCTGGCGTAGTCAACCCAGTAGACCGTGGTCGCGTCGACCGCGATCGCGTTTGGCGTGTGCTCGCCCTGCACGAAGATCTCGACCGTGCCAGTCCGCCGGTCGATGCGCATCACGTCGTTCGCGAACAGCGTCGCGACGTAGACGTGGGTGTCGTCCCCCGCAAGCCCCGCGCCCTGCCGGCGACCGCCGAGCTCGGCCCAGACCGTGGGCGCGCCACCGGCGGTCGGCACCCGCATGACACGCGCGGTTCGCTCGCTGTAGAGCACGTCACCATCGGGCCCATCGAGGAGCAAGCTCACCGCCATCCGCGAGCTCGGATCCTTGCCGAGCCCGGTGCTCGGCCCGCCCTCCGTCGCCTGCTTCCACACCATCCCGGGCGCGCTGCCCGAGAAGTCCGCCCAGTAGATCGCTCGCTCGCTCGAGGCGAAGCCCCAGATCCCTGGCAGTCCGTCGGCCACGACCCGGATCGGACCGGCGCCCGTGATCGGCGCCTCGTAGATCGCGCCGGTCGCGCTGGAGGCCCAGCGGAGCGCGTCACCTCTCACCTCGATGCCGGTGACGTCGGCGCCGGGCGATCGATACAGGACTGACGGCGTCGCGCCGGGCTGGAGCGGGACGCGGAAGATCGCGTCGTCGTAGAGGGCGCCGACGTACGCGAAGCCCCCTCCGAGAGCGAGGGCGATGCCGCGTTCGGTCGGCAGCTCGGCGACCAGGAAGGTCGCGCAGGCGGGGCCGGAGCAGGCGACCGGGCGCGGTTCGGCGCGGGCCGGACCGTGGCCGGCCTCGCCGCCCGGGCCTTCGGCCTGGCGCGTACGACCCTGGTCCGCGCCGAGCGGCGCGGCGGGCGTGTCACCGCGACAGGCTGGAGCGACCAGCGCGAGGACCACGATGATCCACTTCGCGGACACGGTGCGCGCTTCGAGTATGCCACGCGTGCGTTATAGTGGGGCCCGGTCGATGAACCATCCGCCCGTCGCGGAGCTCCTTGGCGGCGGCGAAGCGGCGAGGGCGCACCTCGACACCTGCCCCGCGTGTCGCCGCGTGATCGCGCTCGCCGACGATCCGGCCGCGCCGCGCGCCCCCGAGCCCGGCAACGTCTTTCCGCTCGACGTCATCGACCGGGCTCGGTACGCCGACTGGTCCGCGCTCGGCCAGGGCGGCGGCGGCATGGGCCACCTCTTCCGCGCCCTCGACGCCCGGCTCGGGCGAGAGGTCGTCATCAAGCAGCCGCGCGGCCGCGACCTGCGCGCGCGCTTCGAGCGCGAGGCGCTGCTCACCGCGCGGCTCCAGCACCCGGCCATCGTCGGTGTCTACGAGGCCGGACGGTTCGCCGACGGGGAGCCGTTCTATGCCATGCCGCTGGTGCGCGGCGCGCCGCTGTCTGACGAGATCGCCCGCCGCACCACGCCCGAGGCGCGGCTCGGGCTCCTGACCCATGTGACCGCGGTCTGCGAGGCCGTCGCCTACGCCCACGACCAGGGCATCGTGCACCGCGACCTCAAGCCGGCCAACGTCCTGGTCGGCTCCTTCGGCGAGACCGTGGTCATCGACTGGGGGCTCGCCACCGATCTGCACGCCCGCGAGATCGCGCCGGCGAGCGCGTCGATCGCCGAGGTCGGCGACGGCGCCACCCAGCTCGGCGTCGGGACCCCACACTACATGCCGCCCGAGCAGGCGCTGGGCACGTCACCCGATCCGCGCATGGACGTGTACTCGCTCGGCGCCACGCTCTACCACACCCTCGCCGGCACGCCGCCCTACGCCGCGCTCGACACCGCGCAGGTCCGGTCGCGGCTGCTGGTCGAGCCGCCGCCGCCGCTGGCCGAGGTCGCACCGTCGGTGCCGCCGCCCCTGTGCGACATCGTCGGGCGAGCGATGGCGCGCGCCCCGGCCGATCGCTTCGCGACCGCGCGCGACCTCGCCGCGGAGCTGCGGCGCTTCCAGACCGGGCAGCTGGTGCAGAGCCGCCGCTACTCGCCGGCCGAGATCCTCCGCCACTTCGCCCGGCGCTATCGCGCGCCGCTGGCGGTGGCGGCCGTGGCCTCGGCGCTGCTCGCCGGGGTCGCGGTCGTGAGCGCGGCGCGAGTGACCCGATCCGGCAACGCGGCCCAGGCGGCCCAGCGCCGCGCCGAGGCCAACGAACGCGCGTCGCGGACCGAGTTGCGTCGCGGCATGGGCGTCGCGGCGAGCCGGCTCGCGCTGCTCCCGACCCGACGCACGGAGGCGCTCGCGCTGGCGGTCTCGGCGGTCGCGCCTGCGCTCGCGGCCGGCGAGCCGCCGGTCGACGAGGCGCGCCAGGGGCTCCACGACGCGATCGCCGGCGCCGCCGCGATTGTCCTCGAGGGCCACACCGCGGCGATCGGTGGGTTCGCGTTCTCGCCCTATGGTTCGCGTGTGGCCGGTCGAACGTCGGGCGATCACAGCGTGCATCTCTGGGACGCCCGATCGGGGCAGCACCTCAGGATCGTGGCCGCCGGCGGCGCCCACTTCGCCGTCGACGAACTGGCGTTCTCGCCCGACGGAACCCGCCTGCTCACCTGGGCGCGGACGCCGCCGCAGGCCCAGGCCTGGCCGGTCGGCGTCGACGCGCCGCCGATGACCCTCGACGCCGAGGGCCGGCTCGCGCTCGAGCGCGGCGCCGGCGTCGCCGCGATCGGTGTCGACGCCGGCGAGGGCGTCTGGTCAGGACGACCCGGGCAGGTCGAGCTCGTCGACGCCGAGACGTCGGCGCCGCTGCGCGCGCTCGAGGGTCCGCCCGGGCTGGCCGTGGAGGCGTTGGCGATCGGTCCCGGCCAGCGCCTCGTGGTGGCGACCGAGAGCGCGGCGTGGCTGGTCGACGCCCGCGCTGCGGAGGCTGGCCTGCTGGTCGGGCACGCCAGCGAGGTCAGCGGCCTCGTCGAGCACCGCGGGCACCTGGTCTCGGTCGGGCTCGACGGACGCCTCCTGGCCTGGGACGCCGCCGGCGTCCGGTCGAGCTCGGCGCGCATCGGCGCCGAGGCGGTGGCGATCGCCGCCGCGGGTGGGCGCGTGGTGGTGGGCGGCCTCGACGGCGTGGCCTACCTCTTCGAGCTCGACGTGGCCGGGCGGTTGTCGGGCGGGAGGCCGCTAACGCCGGCGGGCACGGCGATCAGCGCGCTGGCGATATCGGCGGACGGGCAGCGCGTCGCCGTCGGCCGCACCGACGGCGGGCTCTTCGTCGCGGAGGCCGGCGTGGCCGAGCCGATCATCTGGCTGCGCGAGCAGGCGGAGTCTCCGGTCACGTCCGTCACGTTCGCTGCCGACGGGGCGCTGCTGGCGGCGATCCGCATCGATGGCGTTGTGGAGCTCTGGGATCCGTCGCGCCGGGCGGTGGTCGCCGAGCGCGACCTTCCGGCTGCTGACGACGTGGATCGCGCCGTGTTCACGATCGCGTTCGCCGGACCGTCGTTGCTCCTCGCGGCGCGTTTCGGCGGCGACACTTCGGTGCTGTCGGTGCCGAGCCTCGACGACGAGCGCGCGCTCCAGGGTCGTGTCGCTGCGCTCTCCGCGGACGGAGCGCGGGTGATCACGGTGGGGCCGAACGGCGAGGTCTTCCTCCACGAGCCTGGGCTCGCTGGCCGACGCATCGCCACCGCGCCGCGACCGTTGGCCGCGGCGGCCCTCTCACCCGATTCTGCCGTGCTCGCCCTGGGCGACGCCGACGGCCTCGTGCGCGTGCTCGATCTCGACGCCACCGCTGGCGCGCCGCTCGAGCTTGCCGCCGCGGGCGCGGGCGCCGTCAGCGCGCTCCGCTTCTTCGCCGATGGGCGTCAGCTCGCCGTCGGCCACGCCAGCGGCGCGCTCCGCATGCATGCCCTCCGGCCGGTCGACGTCCTCGCGCGAGCGTGCCGCACGCTCGCGCTGCTCGGCCGTGCCGAGCCCGGTTGCGTCACGGCGGCAGAGGCAGCGCGCGCACCGCGAAGCTCCGGACCAGCGCGCGCGACCGGTGACCAGGCGCCCCCCTGAGGCCGACGACGATCATGCCGGGCGCGGGTTCGTCCACCGCCTTGCGCCCCACCTCCTTGCCGTCGACCACGACCACGATCTCGCGGAGCGTCCGCCGCAGCGTGATCGCGCGGCGCCCGGGACCGCCGACACCGGGAAGCTCGGCGAACATCGTGCCCATCATCTGGGCGTCGTCGACGAAGAAGCCGAGCCGATCCCGACCGAGCAGCACGACCACGCCGAGCCCGTCGAGCTCGAGCGTCCACCGCCCTGGCGTGGCCAGCTGCCACTCCAGCGACACCTCGAACGGCGCCTTCATCGGCTCGCGCCACGCGACCCGCGCGATCGAGTGATGGCGATAGAGCCCGCCCAGGTACAGGCGCGAATCGCTCGCATCCGTGGTCAGGATCATCGAGCCGCACGTCCGCCCGGGCGCGAGGTCCCCGCGCAGCACGGTGAACCGCTCGCCTGGCGTCGGACAGCGGACCGCCGTCGGTGGCGTCTCCGCGCGCGGCTGGCCACTGGCGAGGACCGCCACGGTGAGCACGCAGATCAGGGAACGCCCCACGTGGCGATTGTACGCTCGAGCGAGTCGGGCCACGTCACAGCCCGAGGGCGTCGAGCCGGCCCTGGAGGTTGCCCAGGAACTGGTCGCGACACAGCGCTTCGGTCTCGTGCGCCCAGGTATGGATGATCAGGACGTGGGTATCGGTTCCGACCGCCGCGTCGACCGCCGCCTGCAGCTCCTCCCAGCCGTCGAGTTCACCGTACGCCGATCCGGTTCCCAGCTCGGGGTCCGGATCGGCCACGTACTCGTACCCCACCATCATCGCCGGATCCCAGGCGTCGAGCTCGAGCGTCAAGAGGCTGGTTGCGACCGTATGGCTGCGGTCGCTCGCCCCGATGCCACGTCGCGCCAGTTCTTCGTCTGCGATCTGGACGGCCTCGGCCTCGGGCAGGATCCATCCTGGGCTCCCACAGCCGCCGAGCGCGACCAGAACCAGCAGCGCGTACCGCATCTCCAGAGCATACCGCCGAGCCCGCGAGAGTTGCGGCCGCGGATGCGCGGCGCGCAAGCCGTGCGCGTTTTCGTGCGTTCCGCGGCGCGGCCGCTGGAACATCCGTTGCTTTCAGTCGACGGCATGAACACCCAGGACACGCCGATCGGCGAGATCGCCGCCACCCACCCGGCCGCGACTCGCGTCTTCCTCCGTCACAAGCTCGATTTCTGCTGTGGTGGCAAGCGCACGCTGGCCACGGCCTGCAGGCAGGCCGGTCTCGATCCGGCGGCGATCGACCTCGAGCTCCAGACCGAGGCCGCCCGCGGCGACGACGCGGATCGCTGGGAGACCCGCTCGCCGGCGGAGCTCGTCGCTCACATCGAGGCGCACTACCACGCGGCCCTGCGCCGCGACGTCCCGCCGCTGATCGAGGCCGCCCGCAAGGTCGAGCGCGTCCATGCCGACAAGGTCGGGGTGCCGGTCGGCCTCGCCGACGAGCTGGCCGGGTTCTGGGAGGAGATGCAGCGCCACATGCACAAGGAGGAGGACATCCTGTTCCCGGCGATCCGGCGCGGGGTGCGCGGCAGCGACATCGCCCCGCCGGTTCGCGTGATGGAGCACGAGCACGACGCTCACGCGCTCAGGCTGGACCGGATCCGTGAGCTCACCGGCACCATGGTCCCGCCCGCACACGCCTGCGCGACCTGGCGGGCCCTCTATGCCGGCCTCGCCCAGTTGGAGCGCGAGCTCATGCTGCACATCCACCTGGAGAACCACGTGCTCTTCGCGCGCGTGACCCAGCCGGGCGCGTCGTGATCCGGTGACGCCGCGCCGGACCGTCATCGAGCCGTTCAAGATCAAGGTCGTCGAGCCGCTGCCGCAGCCGACGCGGGCCCAGCGCGAGGCCGTGATCGCCGAGGCCGGCTGGAACCTGTTCCGGGTGCCGGCGCGCCGCGTCACCTTCGACTTCCTGACCGATTCCGGGACCACCGCGATGAGCGCGGCCCAGTGGGCGGCGATGATGATCGCCGACGAGAGCTACGCCGGTTCGCGCAGCTTCGAGGCCCTCGAGCTGGCGGTGCGCCGGATCACCGGCTTCCACCACGTGATCCCGACCCATCAAGGTCGCGCCGCCGAGCGCCTCCTGTTCTCGGTGCTGGTCAAGCCGGGCACGCTGGTGCCGTCGAACAACCACTTCGACACCACCCGCGCCAACATCGAGCAGCTCGGCGGCGAGGCCGTCGACCTGGTCACGGCCGAGGCCGCCGACAGCCGCAGCCGTTATCCCTTCAAGGGCAACCTCGACGTCGATCGGCTCGACGAGCTGTGTCGCCGCGAGCGCGCCCGCATCCCGCTCGGGATGATCACGATCACCAACAACACCGGCGGTGGGCAGCCGGTCTCGTTCGCCAACCTGCGCGAGGTCGCCGCCGTCTACCGGCGCCATGGCATCCCCTTCATCATCGACGCCTGTCGGTACGCCGAGAACGCCTGGCTCATCAAGCGCCGCGAGCCCGAGCAAGCCGAACGTCCGGTCTTCCAGATCGCGCGCAGCATCTTCGACCTCGCCGACGGCTGCATGGTCAGCGCCAAGAAGGACGGGATGGTCAACATCGGCGGCTTCATCGCCCTCCGCGATCCCGCCTGGGTGCCGCACCTGCGCAGCCTGCTCATCCTCACCGAGGGGTTCCCCACCTACGGCGGCATGGCGGCCCGCGACATGGAGGCCCTCGCCGTCGGTCTCGACGAGGCGCTCGACGAGAGCTACCTCGCCTACCGCGAGGCCGTCGCTCGCTACGTCGCCGAAGGCCTCGAGGCGGTCGGCATGCCGGTGGTGCAGCCGCCGGGCTGCCACGCTGTCTACCTCGACGCCGGCGCCCTCCTGCCCGCCGTCCCGTCGTCGCGCTTTCCCGGCCAGGCCCTCGCGTGCGCGCTCTACCTCGCCGAGGGCATCCGTTCCTGCGAGGTCGGCTCCGTCATGTTCGGCAAACACGCCACCAAGGAACTGGTCCGCTTCGCCTTCCCGCGCCGCGTCTACACCCAGGCTCACATGGATCGCGTCCTCGAAGGTGTCGCCGAGGTCGTCGCCGGCCGCGATCGCCTCCTCGGCATGCGCATCGTCGAGGAGCCGCCCTTCCTCCGCCACTTCACCGCCCGCTTCGAGCCGATCCTCGCTCCCTCGTGACCGGGGACGGTGTCAACTTTGTCAACCTACGGCCGGTCTCGCCGCCAGGGCGGACGGCGCAAAGTTGACAAAGTTGACACCGTCCCCCTAGCGCGAGGCGCGGTAGCGGTCGGCCGCGGCCTGGCAGCGCTCGGCGAGGAAGCTGGCGTAGTCGGGGCGTGGCCAGGCCTCGAGGCAGAGCAGCACCATGCGGGGGAGGACGCCGAAGTAGGGCACGCCGATGGGCTCGAGGCCGAGGTCGGCGGCGAGGATCTCGGCGAAGCGGGGTGGGGCCGATTCCTGGAGCGGCGCCAGGATCTTCTCGACGCGGCCGTCCGGAGCGCTGCAGGCGACGGCGGGTGACGAGACCAGGTGGGTGCCACACACGCTGGGGCGATCTTCGTAGATGGTGCAGCGCTCGGTGGCGTCGAGGAAGAGGCAGGGGCGCTGGTAGTCGAGGGAGCGGGTCGTCTCCATCGCGTCGGCGGCGGCCTTGAGCTTCTTGCGCAGGGCCGGGGTGTCGCGGCGCTCGCGGACCAGGCGGGCGGCGATCGGCATCGCCTCGTAGAGGTACGCGGTGGTCACGAACGAGCAGCACGCCTTGGCGGCGGTGCAGTCGTGGCACGAGATGACGTACAGGTGGACCCGCGCGTCCTCGGCCGCGTCGGCGTTGCTGCGCCCGATGACCTCGCGGGTCACGGTCGAGGCCTGGGCGCATACGCCGCTGCCTTCGACGATCTCGCCGAACGTGAGCTGGCCGTCGGTTCGCGCCGCCATGGCTCCGCCTGGATCCCAGGGGCGCCGCCGCGAGTCAAGGGCGTTCAGGGCTTGAGGCGCACCAGCGTCGCGCCCCACGCCCCGCGCTTCTCGTCGCCGAGCCGGTAGCTCTCCACCCGTGGGTGTCGATCGAGGAGCGCATGCACGGACCGACGCAGCGCCCCGGTGCCCTTGCCGTGGATGATGCGGACCTCGCTGAAGCCGCGCGCCGCGGCCTCGTCGAGGTAGTCGGGGATCAGCTCACCGAGGTCGGACGGCCGGAAGGTGTGGAGATCGAGCTCGTCGGTGATCTCGACGACGGTCACCGTCTCTTCATCGGGCGCGGGGTCGTCGTCGGTCACGGTGCCGATGATGACAGACGAGGTGACAAGCGCGCAGGTCGATCTACAATCGCGAATGCTCTCGAGTCTGGATCCGGGCCCGCTGCGGCTCGGCCCCTGGCGGCTTCGCCAGGCGGCCCGGTCCGGGCTCGGGCTGGTGATCGAAGGCGTCGACGACGCCACCGGCGCCGCCGGCCCCGACGACTACGTCAACGCGATCTTCATGTCCGCCGAACATCAGGACGCGTTTCTCGCGCTCGTCGATCGCGAGGGCCTGGTGGTGTGCAAGAACGTCGGTGGCGACGACGCCGCCTACGAGGATGTCCGCGGTCGCTCGAGTCGCGGTCGGCTGAGCCAGGGCGAGTACTACCACCACGACGGCTGTACCGGCCCGGTCAAGCCGCGCGTCGTCGAGATCCGCTGCCCGCGGCAGACGGTCGCGCGCCACACCCACACCGCGATCGCGCGCTTCCCCGACACCGTCCACGCCATGTTGCTCGAGTTGCCACCGGCGCTGCGCCAGGATGGCGAGCTGGCGGCTCATCACGCGGCGGTCGCGGCCGGCGAACCGATCGCCGCCGATGCCTGGGATCACGTCCAGGGTCTGGTGATCCGCACCGCGCGGCGCGCGCTCTCCGCCGAGGAGGCCCGGGCCTACCTGCGCGCGGTCGACGTGCGCGCCGGCGCCTACCGCGAGCCGTGGACGATGGGCGAGAGCCGCTTCATCGCCAACGCCAACCCCGGCCGAACCCTGCAGCATCGTCGCGCCTACCTCGAGCCGCCGGGCACGCGCCCCAATGGCAAGCTGGTCAAGCGCTGGCCCGGTCACATCGACGCCAGCGCCTGCGCGCTCAGCGAGGCAGACGACGCCGGATGAGCCCTTCTTGCGCCGCGCTCGCGACCAGGCGACCGGCGCGATCGAAGAACTGACCGCGGACCAGGCCGCGGCCGCCCGACGCCGACGGGCTGTCGACGACGTAGAGCAGCCAGTCGTCGAAGCGGAACGGGCGGTGGAACCACATCACGTGATCGATCGACGCCACCTGCATGCCGGGCTGCACCCAGCTCGTGCCGTGCGGATCCATCGCCGTGCCCAGGAACGAGAAGTCGGAGGCGTAGGCGAGCAGGTAGCGGTGGAGCGCCGCATCGTCGGGCAACACGTCGACGGCGCGGTACCACATGCGGCGCACGGGCGGCGAGGCGCGCGGGCGCAGCGGGTCGCGCACCTCGACCGGACGGATCTCGATCGGCCGTTCGGCGAGCGCCATGGCCCGGAACATCGGCGGCAAGTGGTCGGCGATCTCGAGCGCCATCTCGTGCTCGGAGCGCAGCGCCTCGGGCCCCGGCACCTCGGGCATGGCGTCCTGATGATCGAAGCCGTCCTCGACGCCCTGGAACGACGCCTCCAGGCTGAAGATCGCCTCACCCTCCTGGATCGCCGCCACGCGCCGGGTCGTGAAGCTCGAGCCATCGCGCAGCCGATCGACCTGGTAGAGGATCGGCCGCCGCACGTCGCCGGCCCGCATGAAGTAGCCGTGCACCGAGTGCACTGCCCGGTCGGCGGTCACCGTCTGCGCGGCCGCCGACAGCGCCTGTCCCAGCACCTGCCCGCCGAAGATCGCGCCCCAGCCCAGATCCTGGCTCTGGCCGCGGAACAGGTCGCGGTCGAGGCGTTCGAGCGCGAGGAGATCGACGAGCGAGGCGAGAACGGGCTGCACCCGCTGTTCGTAGCACGAGGGCAGCGTCACTCGACGGGCGGCGTCAGCGGGTGAGCGCCGCCCAGTAGTCCTGGAGGCGCTGCGACGAGATGGGGTACGCGGTCCGGAGCTCGGGCGCGAAGGTCTGCACCCGCAGCTCCTCGATCATCCAGCCCAGCTCGCCGAGCTCGGTGAGCGGACGGCCCCTGGCCAGGAACTCCGAACGCTGCTTCAGGAAGCGCTGCCAGAACGGCGACACCTGAGCGGCCTTCTGCTGGTCCTTGACCGGGTCGTTGAACAGCCGCTGGAGCCGGATCTGGACCGCCCGCAAGTAGCGCGCGAGGTGATCGAAGCGCGCGTACGGCGTGACCCGCATCAGCTCGGGCGACGTCAGGTGCTCGAGCTGGCTCTGCATGTCCTCGTACGCGGCGCGCAGGATGCCGGGCTTGCCTGCCAGCGGCTTGAGCGCGGTCCGCGCGTCGTGGAGCGCATGACCGAGCTCGAGCGCCACCTGGCCGAGCTGCGCGAGCACGCCGTGGAGCTGGCCACGGCCATCGGCGAGTCGGGTCTCGAACGTGGCCTTCTCGCGCGGGATGCCCTCGGGCCCGGTCAGTCCGAACGCCTCATCGAGCGCGCGCAGCACGATCTGCCGTCGCGGCGACATCGAGGCGCCGGCCATCACCAGTGGACCCGGCGCGATCCCGCCGGGCAGCGTGGCCTCGAGCTTGGCGACCGTGGTGCGCAGCTGGAGCAGGATCAGCCGGCGGAGCCCGCCGCGGGTGGCGTCGTCGGCGGCCTCGGGCGACTCGAGCAAGCGCAGGTCGACCGCGGTCTCGGTCTCGACCAGCGCGGGGTAGGCGAGGAGCCGGCGGCCGTCGATGTCGACGTCGACCGAGCGCGGCAGCACCTCGAAGTCCCACGCGGTCAGGCCGGCGCGCTCGTGGCGCTCGCGCGGTGCCCTGGCCCACAGCTCGCGGGCGCGCTGCCCGAGCGTCCGCTGGAGCTCGCCGAGATCGCGATCGGCAGCGAGCACTCGGTCGTGCTTGTCGACCACCCGGAAGGCGAGCTTCAGGTGCGCCGGCAGCGCGTCGAGGTTCCACGCGTCGCGCGCGACCCGCTGGCCGGTGTGTTCGTGGATGGCGCGCTCGAGCGCCACCAGCATCGGGCCGGCGAAGGGCGTGAGCGCACCGGCGAGGTGGACGGCCAGCTCGTCGAGTGGCCCCAGGGTCTTGCGCACGCCCTTGGGCAGGCCGTCGAGCAGCGCGTCGATCAGCGCCTGGTGCCAGCCCGGGATGGTCCACGCCATCACCGCCGGATCGAGCTGGGGCAGGAGCGCCAGCGGCACGGTGACGGTGATGCCGTCGTCGTCGGCGCTCGGCTCGAACCGGTACGACAGCGGCAAGGTCGTGCGCGCGCCGGGGACGACGAGCTGGTCGGGGTAGCGCTCGGGCGAAAGCTCGTGAGCCTCGTCGAGCAGGACGTCGGACAGCGTCAGCTCGAGCAGGTTCGGGTCGGCGGCCTCGGCGGTCTTGCGCCAGGTCTCGAACGTCGCGCCGCTGAAGACGCCCTCGGGCACGCGCTCGTCGAAGAACCGGGCCAGCGTGTACTCGTCGGCGAGCATGTCGCTGCGCCGCGCCTTGTCGCGCAGCCGCTGCACCTCGTCGAGCAGCGCGCGGTTGCGAGCCATGAACCGGGCCTTCGTCGCGTACTCCTGGCGGACCAGCGCGTGATCGATGAACAGCTCGCGGCACATCGCCGGATCGATCGCGCCGTATGGCGCGTTGCGGTTCGCGATCGGCAGGCCGTAGAGCGTGACCTGCTCCTTGGCCATCACCTGCGCCGCCTTCTGCTCCCAGTGCGGGGCGCCGTGGCTGCGCTTGCACAGCGGGCCGGCGGCTTGCTCGATCCAGGCCGGATCGATCCTGGCGACCGAGCGCGCGAACAGCTGCGAGGTCTCGACCAGCTCGGCGGCCATGATCCACGGCGGCGGCTTGCGGGCCAGCGCCGACGAGGGATGGACCAGGAAGCGGGTCTGGCGGGCACCGACGTACACGCGGGCCTCCTGGTTCCACGTCCCGATCTTGCTGAGCAGCCCGGGCAGGAGCGCCCGGTGGAGCTGGTCGCCCGAGGCCGGGCGATCGTTGGGGCGGAAGTCCAGCTCGCGCACCACCCGCACGAGTTGCTCGTGCAGGTCCTCCCACTCGCGCATCCGACGGGGTGACAGGAAGTTGTCGCGACACAGCTTGTCGAGCTGGCGCCGGCTCGACCGCCCGCGCGCCGCCTGCCAGAACTCCCACAGCTTGAGGTAACCGACGAAGTCGCTGCCCTCGTCGCGAAATCGCCGGTGGGCCTCGTCGGCCCGCTGCTGGGCCGCCAGCGGCCGGTCGCGGGGATCCTGGAGGCCGAGCACGGCCGCGATCACCAGCACCTCGCGCAGCGCGCCCTCGTCGCGGCCGCCCAGGATCATGCGCCCGAGCCGGGGATCGATCGGCAGCCGGCCCAGCTGCTCGCCGAGCCTGGTGAGCCGACCGCTGTCGTCGAGCGCGCCCAGCTCCTCGAGGACCCGGTAGCCCTCGTCGATCGAGCGCTTCTGCGGCGGATCGAGGAACGGGTAGGTCGCGACGTCGCCGAGGCGCAGCGCCTTCATGCGCAGGATGACCCCGGCCAGCCCGACCCGCTTGATCTCGGGGTCGGTGTACGCCGGCCGGGTCTCGAAGTCGTGCTCCTCGTAGAGTCGGAAGCACACGCCGCTGGCGGTGCGGCCACAGCGGCCCTTGCGCTGGTCGGCGCTGGCCTTCGAGATCGGCTCGACCAGGAGCTGGGTCACGCCGGTCCTCACGCTGTACCGGTTCATGCGGGCGACCCCGGCGTCGACCACGTACACGATCCCGGGGATGGTCAGCGACGTCTCGGCCACGTTGGTGGCCAGCACCACCCGCCGCCGGGCCTGGGTCTGGAACACCCGCTGCTGCTCGGCCGAGGTGAGCTTGGCGTAGAGCGGCAGCACCATCGTGTGGGGCAGGGCGCGCTGTTCCAGCTCGACCATCGCGTCGCGGATCTCGCGCTCACCGGGCAGGAACACCAGCACGTCGTGGCGCGGATCCATCTCGGTGATCTCGTTGACCACGTTGGCCACGGTGTCGACGAGGTCGGCCTCGTCGTCGGTGGGCGCCCGGTAAAGCACGTCGACCGGGTACATCCGGCCCGAGACCTCGATCACCGGCGCGCCGCCGAAGAACTCGCTGAACCGCTCGGTCGCCAGCGTCGCCGAGCTCACCACCACCCGCAGGTCGGGCCGCCGCGGCAACAGGTTCTTGAGGTAGCCGAGGAGGAAGTCTGACGCTTGAGATGAACTACTGGGTCCTATTCAAAGACTGCTGCTGTGGTGTGAGGGAAGCGGGTAGCTTAGATTTTCCAGCAGAGAGACGTCTTCTTTTCAGAGGATTTGCACTTTAGTCAAATGAGCCTCTCATTGTGGTGAAGTCTTCTTTTTTCATAGATGTCTTTGCGCGGAACTGATTGCTCTAAAGGTTTTTCAATTAACGAGAAGGCCCTTATGCCGATACTCCACCCTGTCCAAATCCTAGTTACTACTAGTTTACGCTTGGTGTAGCTGAAATTTTCCTCTGGCCAACAAGCACAGCTGCAGACTTACGTTGCTATGAAAATTGATTAAAGTCAGTTGAGGTGGGATGTCCTGGAGTTTTGGTGCCAGTTAGTACCCTTCTTTTTTGTGCAGATTGTTGTTTGACAAATGAAGAAGTCTCCTTTGTTTTCATCATTTGTTCTGGAGAAACTTGTTTTGCTTCCTCTTCCACCTTGATTTCGATTTATGGCTGTTACTGCTTCTCTTCCTCTTGCTTTTCTGCCTCAATAGCAGATACTTCAGCGAGTT